>JAITQK010000050.1 GCA_031288975.1 Treponema sp.
TCCGTTACTGGCGGGCGCGGCCGCGGCCCGCCCCCCCCCCCCCTATCAATGTATTATCTAAAGAATTATATGATTCTTTCATTAAACTGTCCATCCTCTCGTACATTAATAAGTAACCTGAACCTACCTAGAGACAATATAATGCATCCTTTGAATAATAGCAAGTCTTTTGAGAGAATTTTCAAAAAAAAATTACCGGCCCCTTGCCGGTTTCCGTTATATTCAGTATATTATGATAAAAAAATGCACGTGTTTTTTTGCATCTGATGCATTTTTTTTCTTTGAAATAAAACCATAATATTCAAAAAAATAGCTTAACGGCCTGCTGGTGATTTATGCAGCCATGCAGGAGCAGCAAATTTTCCCGCAGCCAATTCCAAGGCCCGCGCTTCTTCAGGGAGTATCCCGTCCTGGCCTTCGATATAGTCCAGGGATAAGGCACGGCAAAACCCCTCAGCCAGGGCAGCTTCCACTTCCCCGTATGAAACAACCCGGCCCAAGAGCGCGTTGAGACTCGTTACCCGTTCCTGTACATCCCGTATCTGTTTATCCTTCACCTTCTCAGCAGGAACCCTGAGCAGTTCAAACATAAGGCCCACATCAAGGTCCAGTAACACAGTGCCGTGCTGCAGAACGCACCCCATCCTGCGGGTTTGTGCATTACCAGAAATTTTTTTCCCTCCTGCGAGAATGTCGTTAATCGGCGCGAACTCCGCGGGGACACCCATGAGGGCAAGGGCCTGGATAATCCCGGTACAGAGCCGTTTGTATGATTCCAGAATATGCTCCCCGGCTAAGGGATGGCCAATGGGCATGATGCTGCTGTAGGTCAGTTCCGCCTGGTGAAAAACCGCCCCGCCTCCGGAGATACGGCGAACCACATCCACCTCGTGGGCCGCGCAAGCCCCCAGGTCCACCTCTTCCTCAAGACCTTGAAAATACCCCACCGAAACCGCTGCCGGGTCCCACCCGTAGAGCCTGAGAACCGGCGGCGAGCCTCCCTGGGCAACCGCTTCCAGCAGGGCTTCATCAAGCCCCATATTATAAAACCCATTATGAAAGCCCGTTTTGAGGAGCCTGAACGGATACGTTGTCATGTTCCCTCCATACTATCTCTTTCTGCCCGTTTTGTCATCTACCAGCCCAAGATACTTTCTGGATCACCTCCCTGGATACGAAGAACCAACCGAAAATCCTTGCCCCTTGCCCGCTTCTCTTAGTATGTTAGATACCAGAATCATTCATCGTTCACTATTAATCTTTATCACTATTATAGGAGTCTTAACATGGCACAGCATCAGTTTCAGACTGAAGTAAGTCAGCTTCTGCACCTCATCATCCATTCCCTCTATTCCAACCGGGAGATATTCCTGCGGGAAATCGTTTCCAACGCCTCTGACGCCCTGGACAAGCTCAAGTACCTCACCGTGGCGGATGACGCCTACAAGTCCATCAGCTTCGATCCCCGAATCGATATTGCCTTTAACAAAGACGAGAAGACCCTCTCGGTGGCGGATAATGGGATCGGCATGAACGAGGCGGACCTGATCGAATCCTTGGGGACCATTGCCCGCTCAGGAACCAAGGCGTTCCTGGAAAAGCTGGCCGAGGATGTGAAGAAGGATTCCAACCTCATCGGCCAATTCGGGGTGGGTTTCTATTCGGCCTTCATGGTCGCCGACAGGATTGAGGTGATAAGCCGTAAGGCCGGAGAGGAGGCTGCCTGGAAGTGGACCAGTGATGGAAAAGACAGCTATGAGATTGAGGCTGCTTCACGGGATACCCAGGGTACCACGGTGCTCCTCTACTTAAACGAGGAGGGTACGGAGTACACCAATCGCTGGTCCATTGAGGACATTGTGAAGCGGTATTCCAACCATGTGGCCTTCCCCATTTACCTCACCTACGACGAAAAGGAATACGATAACAAGGGCAAGGAAAAGAGTTCCAAGACCAAAACCGACCGGATCAATGCTGGTACGGCCCTGTGGCGGCGGTCCAAGGGGGAACTCAAGGAAGAGGACTACATGGAGTTTTACAAACAGCTCGGTCATGACACTGATGAACCCCTCTTCTATATCCACACCAAGGCAGAAGGCACCCTGGAATACGCGACCCTGTTTTACATTCCCCGAAAGGCCCCTTTTGACTTGTACCATGTGGATTACAAGCCTGGGGTCAAGCTCTATGTGAAGCGGATCTTCATCACCGATGATGACAAGGAACTCATGCCCACCTGGCTCCGCTTTGTCCGGGGGGTCATTGATTCTGAGGACCTGCCGCTCAACGTGAGCCGGGAAATCCTCCAGCAGAACAAGGTCCTCCTCAACATCAAGAACGCCTCGGTGAAGAAACTCCTCTCCGAATTTAAGGCCCTGGCAGACAACAACCAGGAAAAGTGGGAGACCTTTATTGGGCAGTACAACCGCCCCCTCAAGGAAGGGCTTTACCAGGATTACGCCAACCGGGAAAGTCTCCAGGAGCTGGTCCGGTTCAAGAGCAGCATTGTCGAGGGGTGGACGAGCCTTGCGGACTACGCCTCCCGAATGAAATCAGACCAGAAAAACATCTACTATATCACCGGTGGGGATGAGCGGACCCTCAGAGCCTCGCCCCTCCTGGAAGCCTACCGTGCCAAGGAGATCGAGGTCCTCATCATGGACGATGAGATCGATGAGATCATCATCCCTTCAGTGGGGAAGTACAAGGACTGGGAACTCAAGGCGGTGAACCGGTCCGGCGCTGACGAGGAACTGGGGGAGAAGCAGGACAAGCAGGCGGAAAAGGAGATTAAGCCGGTCATTGAGAAAATCAAGAAGGCCCTGGGGGATCGGGTGAAAGAGGTGAAGCTCTCCCGCCGCCTCCACGATTCCCCCTCCTGTATTGTGGCAGATGAAAACGATCCCAGCATCCAGATGGCCCAAATGCTGAGGGCTATGGGCCAAACCGAGATGCCTGACATTAAGCCCATCCTGGAGCTTAACGGGGAGCACCCCATTGTGGCGAGCCTCAAGGACAGCGAAGACGAAGAACGCATCGCCGATGTGGCGGGTGTGCTGCTGGATCAGGCCCTCCTCGTGGAAGGGGTGAAGCTCAAGGACCCTGCGGACTTTGTGAAACGCATGAACCGGCTGTTGGCGAAATAAGGGAACCTACTCGGTCAGGACCGTATCAAGGGCTTTCAAACAGGCGGTGCGAACCGCTTCGAGGAGTTCTGTTGTGCGTATACCAGGCTGGCGGTGTTGTAGTGCCGCGGCCAGGGGGAGCATGGTGGTTAGGATGATGCGTTCTTCGCCCTGTAGGTGTTGAAGATACACGGAAGCGCTGCCCTTCGGGGCAGGCAGGGTGCGGATCTGTTTCCGGTAGGTTTTGAGGAAGTCCGTTGCTTTCATGGCCGGCCTGCCAGGGGCAAAGCTGATGGGGTGCGGTGTTTCCGGTGGACTAAAGGCGTGCTTGATGTCCAGGGGAGCACCCTGGCCGGGGATGGGGAGGACTGCAGCGCTGATGAGCCTGGCTTTTTCCTCAAGGCGCCGGCGGTATTGGGTTAAGCCCTTGGTTTCGTAATACCAGGTGTCTTTCCGGTCAATCCGGGTCAAGGAAGGGCTTCTAAACAGGAATGCCGAATGGAGGGACTCCAGGGGAGCGAGACGGGTTTGGCGGATTTCAAAAAAAGGATAGATATAGGTTCCCCGTGCATAGGTACGGCCCTGGGGATAGGAAAAATCCGCACCGTAGAGTTCCACCTGTTCGGCTCCAAGGCTTTCTGCCAGGGATAGGGCCGCGTAAGTAACATTGCCCCCGGAGCTGTCAAGTTCAGGCAGGGGCCGCCAGTGCCGGGAAATGTACCGCGTCAGGGGATGCCCGCCGGAAAAGAACCGGGTTTGAGCTGCACAGGAAGCCACTACCGGAGGACTTGCCAGGTCCAGGTACAGGGGGATGTGAGCTGGAAGCCCTGCCATGAAGTGGTAATAGCTGATATGCTGGCAATCAATGGAAATAACCGCGTCCGGTTCCAGTCCTGCCTGCAAAAGGCTGGGGAGGCTGGTGTCCACAGCAATGAGGAAGACCTCAGCCCGCCGTGCTGCCAGGCGGGGGAGCTGCAAGTCCAGGGATGGACCGGCGGCGGTGATGGCCGCGCACCGGATGGGCGGAATGGGGCCATCCGGTACCTCCCCGTGGAGGAGGTTTCTGAGGATGTTTGAAAACCACCGGGCGCCGAAATGGGCCTGGACCGAATAATCCCCGGCAACCAGGTCCAGGGCCTCCTGAATGGCCGTGCGGGCCTTGTCAAAGCGAACCGGATCCCCTTCGGTCCGGGGCCGCAGGGGCAAGACCCGGATGCCGCCTGCCAAGGTCGGCTGATACCAGTTGAGGATGCTCTGTTCAATCTCCCCTTCCCCAGGGTCCACCAGGAGATGAAACCGGGGGTCCTCCAGGAGTCTACGGTAATCTTTGGCACCGAGTAATTCCGCGATGCCTCCCAGGTTGTAGTCTATCACCACCACTACCTGTGTCTCCTCCCGTTCAAGAGCCGCTGCGACCGTATACCCGCCTCCTAGGCCCAGAAAAATGAGAAATCCCTCGTCCTTAAGGGTGGTCATTAAACGGCTGCCCTCCCGTTGGGGATCCACCTGAGAATGGAGGGCATGGGCCGTACCCTTTGGATCGAGTAAAACGGGGATGCACTCCCCGGAACGGGATTCCAGAAAGGTATACTGGTTGGGGGTTGTGTGTGCCGCCCGAATCCGGGTGCAGAGGGCCGGATCGGTTTTTGCAAGTCCGTGCAGGTTCTCTTCAAAGCAGCGCTGCTTATCCACAGCGCTGTTCCTGGTGCTGATACTCAGGCTCGATGAGGGCATGGATGATATCCTCCAGCTTCGTTGTTCCCGACCCTTCCTTTTGATGAGCAGCAGGATCCGTATCGGTACATAAGAGGGGGAATAGTTCCGCTTGGACCCGCGCTCCGGTGTGAGGCATAGAAAGCGCCGCGAGCAGCAGGTTCATCCCGATTTTGATGGGATTATCCGGTGCCTGGAATGTAAGCGGCTTTCCCAGCTCCGGGGAGCGGGCATCTGGTTTGCCCGAAACCGCCAGGCCCAGGGATTCAAGGGGCCGGGTCAGGTCCTTGAACACCGGGTTATTGGCCCCTAGGGAAACTATGGGTCTGGGATATGCCTCCAGGCGCTCTTTGAACCAACTGGCATAGATGCGGTGGCTTCCTCCGGCCTCAATCGCACGGGAACGGACAAAACTTTGGGAGTAAACCGGGTTAAACCGGGTGGCTTTTTCTTCAAGCAAGCGCTCAAAACTATAGGGCCGTGCATGGGTACGGATGTCCTGATTGGCAAGGTCCATGCCGGTGATATAGATCGGCCCGCTAGTCAACACAAAGGCCAGGTCCAGGGCCTGAGCGGTTACGGTTCCCCGCTGGAGTAAATTGATGCCAGGAATGGCGAGGCCCTGTAATACCAGGTTCTGCCAGTAGCTTCCATCGCTGATGACGAGGATAGGTACCTCGGCGCATTGGGAGGGCAGCGCGGCGATCAGACTTGCCGCTAGGCCAAAAGGGGGCTTACTCCGCAGGCAATCGTAGAGGTGCAAGCGTGCCCAGCCGCCGCCGTCAGTGGTGATGACGAAGTCAGGAACAATGCCCCCGGTCAGCAGGGCCGGTACCGAGGAGGCGGCCGCCAGGATCGGGAGGGGTCTGTGGTTCCGCACTTCCCGCATGAGAGGCAGGGTTTCTTCCAGACTCGGACCTGCACCGGTAACGATAAGGGGCAGAGAACCTAAGCAACCGGCCCGGGCAGTATAGATCCGGTGGAGTATCCCGATGTTTTTGAAGAAGTTCCTGAACCACCGTCTGCCAAAGGCGCGGATGGTTCTTTTATTCGCGTCTATCCGCTTGATGAACTCAACGGTTTCAGTAAGGAGCTGGAGGTATTCAGCGCCGTATACGGCCAGGGCGGGCCGCCATTCGATGATCTGCAGGGCATCCGCCTCGGTATCGGGGATTGTCTGTTCCAGGAAATGTGAAAGGGGTATGCCGGTCTCAGGGCACCAGGTACACACCGCCGGCATACTCTGGGGCGCTGCCGGAGACCCCTGCCGCACATGCAGGACAATGATCTGGGCTTGGGGGCATTGCTTCTGTAAGAAGGGGATGATATAGCCGAGACCCGGTTCTATCAGAATAAAAAACTGGGTCTCCTGCCGCAGGGACAGGGAATGAACGTACCGTTCCGCTTCCACCACCGGATTGTACCGGGAATGGAGTGCCCGCCTTTGGGAGGATGGGAGCGGCTTCCCATCTTCTCCCGGTACCGGTCCGTTCAGCATACTAGAGATAGGGTTGCGCCAAGGCAAAGGCGCCTTCAGGATTATCCGATTCAAAGCTAAACACGGTAACCGTACCGAGGGTTTTTGAAAGCTGCCGGCTTATGAGTTCCCGGTCCAGAAACCTGGGAAACAGGATCATGCTGCGATGCGGCTGTATGGAAAGGGCAATGCCAAAAGCCGAAACCACAGCGGCGATCCCAGGTCCTGTATCACCAGACAGGTCCAGAATAATACCCTGAAAAGAAGGGGTAGTGTTATAGTATTGGACCATACCATTCTTGACAACATTCCCCTTCTGTTCATCCAACTCAGGCGTAACTTTACCAATGGCTTTCCTGAGAAGCCCCATATTACACGAGTCCTAATTCGGTAAAGAGTTTTTTATAGGTCCCAAAATATTCGGAACTTGCAAAGGCTGCTATCTTTTCTTCAGGTAGCGATTCCAGCAACTGATCCATATAGGCAAGGACGGTCTTGATCTCCTCCTTCAGATGGGGGGAAACAGGCGCCGGAAGCACCGGGGCATCCACTGTATCAGGCTTATCAGCCACTGCGGCATCCTCCGTATCAGGCTTATCAACTGTGGTGGCATCCGCCGTGTCGGCATTATCAACCACTACAGCATCCTCCGTATCAGGCTTATCAACTGCAGCGGTATCCACCGTGTCGGCCTGGTGAGGCTCCGGCTCCTGTTCCCCACCAGTATCCCCATCTTCCGGCATAAAGGCGAAGATATCTTGCAATCCCGCTTCTGCAAGCACTTCGTCCAACACATCATCCGAAAGCACCTTAGTATTTTCCGGCTCTGGCGTATCACCTTCAGGCTGGTCCTGGTCCGGCTCCGGGGTCTGCGCTTCGGCATCGTCGCAAGGAGCGTCTTCAGAAGCCTCAATTCCTGTCAGCATGGGGAAATCGACTTCCTCTTCGTCTTCATCCTCTTCATCAATATCCAGATCATCGATAGAAATATCTTCAAGGACCGGTTCCTCAACGGGATTTTCCTTGATATCCGCTGAGAGATCCGGTCCGTCTATGACCGCATTGGACAGATCGATTGTAGGCTGAATAAAATCCAGTTTGGCAAAAGGATCCTCCTCCAGATAACTGGTATCAATAGGATCCGGCGCTTCCGTATACGGTTTGGCCCCTTCTTCTCGGAGTTGCTGTAATTCCTCAGAATCATCCCCTTTAACCACTTCCTCATTTTCAAGAACAAGGGAAGACTCCAGTGCGATTTCTTCGAGACCTCCTTCCAGTTCCGGACAGGAAAGATCATGATCCGGCAAGACCACATCATCATCAAGAGGTGGGCTTTCTTCGATAAGATCAACGGTATTGAGGATATTATTAAGCTCATCTCCGGTTAAGGCTGTGGTTTCATCCGCTTCTCCATCAAAGAAATCGTGATTTTCTTCCTGAGCCGGTTCATCCACCAAAGGCTGTACTTCTGCGGAAACCTGCGCTTCCACCCCAGGGGCTTCGCGGTGGAGTGCCCCAAATTCCTGTTTGATCCCGGATAATTCGGTCCTTATCAGGGATAACTCCTCGACAATTTTCATGAGCAATTGGGATAAAATATCCGAACCAGGAGATTGGGGCGGACCATTGCTATGATCAGGTTCCGGTGGCAGGGTATTTCGCGGCGGCTCACCCCCATCCCCCGACGGCACTACCTCAGCAGCCTCATCAACCGCTACAACTTCATCAGCCGGTGCCGCAACAAGCGGGACCTCAGTGGCCTCATCAGCCGGTGCTGCAGCAAGCGGGACCTCAGCGGTCTCGTCAGCAGGTGGAATTTCTGCAACCTCTTCAACCGGTGCTGTATCAACTGGGACCTCAACGGCCTCATCAACAGCAGGAACCTCTGCAACCTCTGCAACCGGTGCTGTATCAACCGGGACCTCAGCGGCCTCGTCAACAGCAGGAATCTCTGCAACCTCTTCAACCGGCGCTGTATCAGCCGGGACCTCAGCGGCCTCGTCAACAGCAGGAACCTCTGCAACCTCTTCCGGCGCTGTATCAGCCGGGACCTCAGCGGCCTCATCAACAGCAGGAATCTCTGCAACCTCTTCAGCCGGCGCTGTATCAACCGGGACCTCAGCGGCCTCATCAACAGCCGGAATCTCAGCAACTTCCTCAGCCGATGCTGTATCAAGCGGGACCTCAGCGGCCTCGTCAACAGGCGGAACCTCAGCAACCTCTTCCGGCGCTGTATCAGCCGGAACCTCAGCAACTTCCTCAGCCAGTGCTGTATCAAGCGGGATATCAACGGTAGCCTCATCTGATAAAGCCTCAAGCGATAGGTCATCATCCGGCAAGGCGCCTAAATCAAAGACTCCAGCGTCTGAAGCATCTGTACTTACAAAGGGGTCCGATAGTTCCTGGAGATTATCAGGTTCTACCAAAGCATCAAAACCCATCAGCGCTCCCTCCCCGTCGTCACTCAAGGCATCTTTATTGGTGGATAAATCCGAAATCTCCGGTAAAGTATCACCGCCCAAGGTGTCTTCAAAGGACAAATCATCATCCGAACCAAACTTCAATTCAGTCAATGCCTCAGTATTATCACCTAGGGAAGACAGACTCTGAGGCTCGCTTTTTACCCATACGCCATATTCATCCAGTTCATTGGATGACCCATTTGTAACAGGCTCATTATACCGCTCATTATATAATGAAGATGTTTTCTCATTCATGAACCACTCCCAGTCGATACCATCTATGGTTTTAATTATCGACGATTATCAGGGATTCTTAGTAATTTTCTAAAAAACTATCTGTAATAATAAATACTAGCTTAATCTTTTTCTTATTGTCAATGGTGTCCCCAGGGTACTCAAGAATATATGAAAGAAACCGTAAATATAGAGATGGGTACTATAAAATACCTCATACCCCTGTGGATTGCGGTACTTGTCTATACCTTATGTTCGATATTGAGCGGATCCAGGGGCTTATCAGCCTATAATCAACTCAAACTAGAGCGGGATAAGCAGCAAACGAACCTTGAAGCCTTAAAGCTCCTTAATAAGGAACTGGAAAATACCAAGAATGCCCTCTTGTATGATAAAGATGCCCTTGCGATGTATGCACGGGAACTTGGCTACGGTTCCAGAGATGAGCATTTTATCCGTATCGTGGGGCTTGATGGAATCCATAAACAGCAAACCGACTCTGGTCAAATCATCATAGCCGTTAAACCGTCCACTATTTCCGATAAAGCTATCAAGGTCTTTTCCTTTTGTCTCGGCATTGGGTTATTTATCGCCATGGTGGCCTTCGACCGCTTGCAACGCAAACGACGTAAAGGATCTAAAAAAAACCGAACTCGGCGCTTCTAATGAAGGCCATGACGAAATTCCCGTGCCATATCCCGTTTGACATCCCGTTCCCGAATATCCTCCCGCTTATCGTATACTTTTTTCCCCTTACAAAGCCCTAATTCCACCTTAACCCGGTTTTTCTTGAAATAAAAGGAGAGGGGGATGAGGGTGTAGCCCTTCTCATCCACTTTCCGGTGGATCCGTTTTATCTCATCCCGGTGGAGGAGTAGCCGCTTTTTCCGATCCGGATCATGGTTAAATATGGACGAAAAGGGATTTTCCGCGATTTTCAGGGAACGAAGCCACACTTCACCTCCTATAACTTCCGCCCAGGCATCGGGAAAGGAGATTTTCCCCTCTCTGAAGGATTTTACCTCAGTACCCAAGAGTTCAATACCACATTCATAGTGGTCATCCACCGTGTAATCATGCCGGGCTTTACGGTTTACCGCAATGATCTTCATACCTTCACTCATGAGTAGCTCCTTTAAGCGCTATAACGGGACGGAAAGAAACAAAGGGAGAACAGGAAACCGGCGGCAGGGACCCTCTGGTTTCGGCCCTGACCGAACCAGGGGGATTGACCCAGGAACCACCTCGCACCACCTGTTCAGGAGAACCGATTGTACTGATGGTTTGTGCATCAGCAGGGAGAAAGTTGAAAGGCGCGTAAGGATCTGCACACCATTCCCATACCCCCCCCAGCATATCCCACAGCGTCTCCCTGGAATCCCCTGCATTGAGAACCGCTTTGGCAGCATATTCCCATTCAGCCTCGGTGGGGAGCCGTACTTCCCAGGTAGCCATATTTGTGGGAAGCAAGCGGTTTAACCATTGGCAA
The DNA here is from genome assembly GCA_031288975.1 of Treponema sp. GTDB lineage: Bacteria > Spirochaetota > Spirochaetia > Treponematales > Breznakiellaceae > JAITNP01. The sequence goes on from JAITQK010000050.1 coordinate 10,501, forward strand.
TACGCTACCGCCCCATACCAGGAAACCCCCGGCACTGACTGAGCATCGGCCCTGGGGTCGGCCTGGGACACCCGGTAATCCCCAGTAACCAGTCCCTGGGCCGCAAGCTCATCGGTATGTTCCACCCCCCAAGCGGGATTGGCCTGAACAAAGGCTTCCCACGAGGGTAGAGAGACTTCGGTCTCGCACATATAGAAGTCTTCCACAGTGATGGAGTGGGGGAAACTGTTATCCTGGACCAAGGTTCCCCCGGGAATTGCTCTAAAACTGAGGGATTCCAGGTTGATAACTCCCCCCAAGGAGGGGGTAATGCTCTCGGACAAGGCTGAAGCGGCGGCGGTCTGTTTCGTATACCAAGGGGAATCGGTGATGAGGGAGACCGCCTCAGTGGGGAGTACCTCCACAAGCCAGGCCGCAGAGCCTGGGGTAGTGGAAAGATAGGCCAGTATATCTTCCGCAGAACGGAGCAGCGTTACCGGTGAACTGGAAAGCCCCCCGTTATCGGTGATATATTTTGCCCTGATGAGATCCCGCATGGCCGCACGGGTGGAAGCAAAGCGGGCGGATCCTTTGACCAGGCCATCCAGGGCCATCCAGGTTTCGGGGTCTGAAGCCCCGGGACCTGAGCGATAGGCCCCCTCGGAAAGGCTGAGGGGTACCTGATAGGTTGCGGTAGGCTCTCCGGTGAGGGACCACCCGGCATAGTCCGCAGCTTCCAGGGCAAAGGCCACCACCAGGTCCGGCGCGTCGAGGGTACCGCTCAGGGGTTCTCGCTGGGGGAAGAGGGCTGTCCCAAAGACACGACCTTGGATCCGCAGCTCCTTATGGTAGGTATTGAACCCAGGAAGGGTCATTTCAAGTTGATGGTCTCCCTGGGGAATAAAGATGTTCCCCGGGGTGGTTCCCCAATACACGCCATCCACCTGCACTGCCGCGCCTGCAGGCTCGGATAGTACCTGCAAGACCCTGCCAGGCTTGGAGAGGCCAGGGTAAAGCAATAGCAAAAAAAACACGGTCAAGAGGATGAGGGAATAGAGTATCGTGAGATATATGCCCGGCCTGATACCCAGGATGGGTTTGAGATGTACCTGATCTTCAGGGAGGACTTCTTTAGTATGGCTGGATTCGGTCATAGCGAAATTATAGGACTCCCTTCCGTATCTTGTCAACGAGCGGACTTCGTGATAGGTTTTTCTTTATAGTTGAAAAAATTTGAAAAAAAAAGGTGAAAAATGTTGGAAAAAACGAGAAATGATTTTTTTGATCGCCTCGCCCTGCTTACCGAACAGGTGCTTACCCAGCGACGCTGGATCAGGCGGATTAAAAAGGAAAAACAAAAGGCCAAAAATCCGCTGCTGGATTGGCTTGAGGCTTTTATCTGGGCTGCAGGAGTGGTACTTCTCATCAACCAGTATCTTTTTCAGGCCTACCAGATCCCCTCTGGCTCCATGATCGATACCCTCCTCATCGGGGACCGGATCTTTGTTAATAAAGTTATCTTTGGGCCTGAACTGCTTCCAGGCATGGCAAAGCTGCCGAGTCCCATTAAACCAAAACGGAATGATGTCATCATCTTTGAGAATCCTTCTTATATTTCCCGAGGCCCGGCCTTTGATATTGCCCAGCGGATCATATATATGCTCACCCTGTCCCTGGTGGATATTGATCGGGATGAATCAGGAGAACCCAAGGCCCACTTCCTCATCAAGCGGGCGGTTGGCTGGGGAGGGGACCGCTTCGTGCTCGAACAAGGGGAGTTCCGGATCCGCTTTGCTGGGGAGCACCGGTGGATCAGGGAACGGGAATTTAACGCCCAGCGGAAGCTGAACCACCGGCTCAGTCGCCTCATGGATGCAGGGGACTATCCTGCACTGGAAGCCGCAGGCAAGGCCACAGCCTATATGGATGTGGGACTTAATCCTCCCCCAAACCTGGTCCGCACCGCAACCACAGCCGCTACCCTGCGCTATCCTGATTATCTTGCCCGTGAACAGGCCCGCCTTGAGGTGCTGCGGGGGGCCTATCCCCAGGATAGCAGGTACCGGATGCTCTTTGCCCGGTATATCCAGGGCTGGTATGTGCCTGAGGGCAGGATCCTTCCCCTGGGCGATAATCGGGACAATTCCCGGGACGGGCGTTATTTCGGGCCTATCCGGGAGGCCAAGGTGCTTGGTAAGGGGTCAATCATCTACTGGCCCCTGGGACGCTTAGGTCCGATACGATAGGTATACATTATGGTTAATAAATCGCGTAAAAAATATTATGCCCCGAGTAAAAAAGCACGTCAGTGGTATCTCATCCAACGAATTGCTTTATGGGTTCTGGCGTTTTTTCTTTTGTATACCGGTTTTACCACCTTTGTGGCTTCCATGCGGGTGATGGAGAGCGATTCCATGCAGCCGGGACTCCGGGCTGGGGATCGGTTTGTTTTTTCTTCGTATATGCTGTATTCCCTCCTGCCTGATAGTACCTGGATGAACCACTCCATCCCCATGCGCCGGGGAAGTATCGTATTGGTGAACCGGGCTATACCCCAGGGGAGGGGCCTGCTTACCAACCTGTTGGATGAGGGGATCCGGTTTTTTACTGCCCAGCGGATAGGTTTGGGGGGCCAAACGGATCAATACTATATGAAACGAATCGTAGGGCTGCCAGGAGATGAGATTTTCATGACCAATTTTGTCATGCGGGTTAAACCCCGGGACAGCTCCTATAGCCTTACGGAGTTCGAGCTATCGGACCAGCCCTATGACGTTACCATCCCCCAGGTTCCTGCCCTCTGGGACGAATCAATTCCCTTTTCAGGTAACATGGATAAAATCGTTTTGGGAGCTGATGAATGCTTCGTGCTTTCCGATGAGCGGAGTAACACCAATGATTCCCGCACTTGGGGACCGGTGTCCTTGGATTTCGTGGTTGGTAAGGCCCTGTTCCGGTACTGGCCGATTACCCGTCTTGGCCCGCCGTGATCGCCTCTTTGTATATCCATGTTCCCTTTTGCGCTGGAGCCTGTGATTATTGCGATTTTTATTCGGTCCCGGTTGCGCCGGAGGATCCCCGGATTAATCGCTATATTGACACGCTCCTGGCCGAGGGGGAAGACCGGATAAACCGCTTCAGTGTAAACCGGATCCCCTCGGTCTACATCGGCGGGGGAACTCCCTCGCTGTTAGGCGCCTCTGGCATTGGGCGCTTGCTGCAGGGTATTGCCACCTTCTGGAACGAAGCCCCCCAGGAAATCACGGTGGAGGCAAATCCTGAATCAGCGGACGAGGCTTTTCTTGAAGCCTGTGGTGAGGGCGGGGTTACCCGTCTCAGCCTGGGAGTCCAGAGTTTTCACGAGCCTTCCCGCAGGGCGGTGGGCCGGGTTGGAGCGGGAGCGGTACTCCACGAGCGGCTTCAGTTGATCGCCGAGCGGTTCCCCCAGGCGTTTTCGGTGGATCTCATCACGGGTCTTCCCTTTCAGGATACCTACCGGTTACAGGAGGATATTGAAAAAGCCCTTGCATACAAGCCGGGTCATGTTTCCCTCTACGATCTCACCGTGGAACCGGGAACGCCCCTGGAAATGAACGCCCGTAGCCATCTGCCTGATAGAGACGAGGCGGACCAGCTCTGGATTGCCGGACGGGATACCCTGGAACAGGCGGGGTACCAGCAATACGAGGTATCCAATTTCGCCTTACCGGGGAACCGTTCTCGCCATAACATCCGGTACTGGCGTATGGAAAACTGGCTGGGTCTGGGACCTGCCGCATCAGGCACCCTCATCGACGACGAGACCGGCACGGGCCGGCGTTTTACCAATCAGGCGGATGTGGACAACTATGTGGCCTCAGCGTACCAGGAAATTGGGGGGCTGGTACATGAAGAACCCCTTGATAGACATACCCTCATGGAGGAGACCTTCCTTATGGGGTTTCGGTATATTGAAGGCCCTGACCGGAGCTTATTCAAAAAACGGTTCCGCCTGAGTATTGAGGCATGTATCCCTGAAACCCTAGCCGCCTGGCGGAACCAGGGGCTTGTAGGGCCGGAACCTGCCCTCACTAAGGAGGGCTTGCTATTTCTCGATCTTTTTTTGCAGGATACCTTGACAGAAATAGAAAAAAAATTTTATTTATAGAGACAAAAATTTTTTGATATGCTAATATATCTTAATTAACTATCTTCTAGGAGGAGTTATGAAAATAAGCGTCACACCGAACTGGTGTACCTTACGGCGTCTATCGCTTAGTGCGATATTATCGATACTGGCCCTTCCTCTTTTTGCACGTCCTATGCAGGAAGCGGAACTTAACGACTTAATTCGGGCTCGGCTCCTGGCGGGTGTGCAATCCCAGCCATCTGTTGCTGTCCAGCCCCAGGCATCTGCTCCGGTAGCCGTTGAAGCAAGCGAAAATGCGCCTTCTACGGAACAAGAGTATTTCGGTATTATTATCGGAGAACTCCAGAACATCCGGCAGATATTGGGGGGATCGGACACCACACTCTTAGTCGAACAAGAGCAGGTGGATCGCATCCTCGGTGAACTCAAGACCATCCGGCAGGTGCTGGGAGGCTCGGAAGCTGAAGCTTCACTTGGTCAAAATCAAGTGGAGCGTATTATCAACGAACTCCAGAGCATCCGGCAGTTCCTGGAGGAATCAGGGGTTTCAGAAGCGCAAAATCCGGTGGATCGTATTATCGGAGAACTGGAGAGTATTCGGCATATCCTGCAAAGCTCGGAAGACCAGGCAGAGGTTTCCATCGCTCACGATCAATTGGCGCTGATCCTCGAAAAACTCCAGAACATCTGGCAAATCCTGGGAGATTCGGAAGCTGACGCGGGACTTACCATCGATCAAGACCAGGTGGATCGTATCCTCGCTGAACTCCAAGATAGCCAGGATATCCTAGCAGGATTGGGAAGTAATGCAGGGGATACTGCGGAACAAGCTCAGGTGGACCAGGTTATCCAAATACTGCAAGACATCCAGGACTTCCTGGCGGGGGTGGAACCTGCAGTGGAGTCTTCGGAGGAGTGGGTACAATCCATTCTCGGAGAACTCAAGGGCATCCTGGGGCTTCTGGGGGTATCGGAACCTGAGTCTGAACTTGTAGCGGATGAACCGGAGGCCGAGCTTTCAGCCGATGAACCTGATGTTGAACCTGCGCCTCCTTCTCCGGATCAAGAGCGGGTGGCTCTCATTCTCGAAAAAATTCAGAACATCCAGCAGCTCATAGAGGGCGCGGAACCTGAAGCGGGAACTCCAGAGGATCGCATCATCGGCGAACTCAAGGACATACGGCAAATCCTAGGTGAAATAGAAGGTGACACAGTCGATCAGGATCAAGTGGATCCTATTATCGAAAAACTCCAGAACATCTATCAGCTCCTGCAAGGACTTGAAGGTGAACCCGCAGTCGATAAAGAACATCTGGATATCATCATCAATGAACTCACGGCCATCCGGCAGGTGCTGGGTGATAGTGAAGCGGGGTCCCCAGGCGAGGAAGTGGATCTCATTCTCGCAGCACTCCAGAACATCAGCCAGACGCTGGATGCAACAGAAAGCCCTGCTGACGCTTCTTTCACCGAAATGGATCATGTGGATCGTATTATCGAAGAACTCCAGAGCATCCGGCAGTTCCTGGGAGACCAGAGTACCGGGGAAACCACACTTGAACAAGATCGGATAGATCGTATTCTCGGAGAACTTCAGGACATCCGCAAGTTGCTGGGGGAATCCGGCAGTGAACCAGTGTCTACAGAGGATCAAGCCTGGGCAGATGTTATTCTCGGAGAACTCGAGAACATCCGGCAGCTCCTGGAAACACCAGCGGGTAAATCGGCAGACTCAGGCGCGGCTCAAGGACAACGTGAGATCATCATCGAGAAAGGGGATATACGCATCCGCCTGCCCATGAACATCGGGGTGAGTGAACTGAAGTACATCCTGCAGATACTGGAAGGACTGATACCGGAATCTTCAGGAGAAAGCGTGGAAGACGCCGCACTCTAGGAACAGTCACAATAGGTTTTAGTTTATTAAGACCACGAACAATACGCAATCCTGTGGTTTGTAATGTTCGTGGTTTTTCTTTAGTCATCTACCGGACTTTTTGCTCTTTGATAAACTCAACTATAGACAAAAACCATTTGATACCGTATTATACATAACGCTATCGTTCAGGAGGACCTTATGAACGCACTACTAAACCAGACGCGACGGCTATCGCTCATTGCGGTATTGTCAATGCTGGCCTTTCCCCTTTTCGCACGCCCGATGCAGGAAGTGGAGCTGAACACCTTAATCCAGGCAAACAAAAGCGCCCCGACTGAGGAAGCCCCGGCACCTATTGCGGGAACGGTGATCAGCCTTTCCATACAATACGAGCAAGGGCGGCTCATTATCGAAAAAGGGGATAACCGCTTACAACTGCCCCTTAGTACCGGGCTGACTGCCCTCAAGTACCTCATCCAGCAACTGGATCCTGCGGAAAGCGATGTGAGCTTCTCTGTGGAAGAAACCCAGGAGGAGCTTATCCTCACCGGAAACCTCCGCATCAGCCTGCCCCGTGATACAGGACAAAGAGAACTCAAACGTATCTTGGAAAGACTAGAGCGTGCAGAACCGGAAAGCCAGGCGGATGCAATACCTGCTCAGTGATTCCCGGTTTTAAAAACAGCTCAACGGGCGTGTTCAATGATCGTTGAGACCGGAACCACCGAATAACCGGAAGTAACTAGGGCGTCCAACAGCACATTGATACGGCTAAAGAGGTAGTCATTCCGTCCGCCAGGGAGCAAACCCAGACGGATGGGGATGATGGAACCAGGCTGCTTGCTAGTCATAATACGGTCCACCATTTCCGATGCTGAATACTGGAATATGCCGCTCCGTTTCGCATCATCCCGGCTTACCCAGTCCAGCGGGTCTACATCCCGTCCCACGGTTTTATACCCCACCCCCGAGGCGATACTGATTATTTGCGAAGACACCGCATAATAAGGCGGATGCCAGAGGGGACTTAACTCACTACCGGAAGTACGGTAAAACTCATCCCGCGTCCTGGTCAAGCCCCGTGCAATAAAGTCCCCTCCGCTATGGTAATCCGATAAATTGATGGGGAGAAAAAACATGGAAGCCGTTTCATGGCCTGCATCGGCAATGACCATAGCCGCAGCAGGGTAGCGCCGGATAAATTCACCGTTCAGGAAAAAAGTCACCTTGAGGTTGAAGCGATTCAGGGCATCCAGGACCTCGAAGAGACCGGTTACATCATCGTAGAGGTCAAAACAGAGGGCCACCTCTTGAGGACCTGTTCTACAGCCATTGGTAATTAAGGTCCCAAGACCGTCACTGCTTCCACGAGGGGGTTCCCCTGGTTTAGCAGCAACCCGAAATTCCCCGGTAGGGACCAAGGGCATCCCAACCGGGGAGGCGATGCTCCGGATCATGGGAAGATTTTCGTAAGGACCGGACTCCAGCGTTTCCAGATACACATGGTACCGTCCTGACACCAGGGACGCGGCGCGAAGTGCAGGATTGCTTATCTCCGACCAGGGAACCGCGCCGTTGGTTACAAACCAGGTCCCATCACTGCGGGCGAGGATACGTCCTGTTTGCTCCTCAAAACCAAATTCCTCTGCCACAGCAAGACAGAGCAGGGTTCGTGAACTTGAAGCGTCCCGCTGTCCTGAAATCCGCACCCCTTCAATCCTGACCCCATCGCCGATAATAAACGCATCGCTCCCCGTCCAGATACAGGAAAAAGCGGGGCGGTTGCTTATGGTCTGTAAAATGCTCCAATCGATATAATCATAGAGGACAACACCCTTTTTCCCCCAGAAAAGGACCTTGGTCCCGTCAGGAGACAGCGCCGCCTGGGAGTTTTCAGGAGCAGGCAACAGGACAAAGCCATTCTCCCTGCCCATACCCGTATTCAGCCGGTACGTCATAACATCGCCGCCGTTTTTCTGGAATACCGAGGCAATAACCGTTATCACCCCCGAAGGAGACCAGAGAACTTTGAGGTTGAAACAGGAACGCGGTACCATCAGGTAAGGCATAGAAGCACCGTAATCGGCCTTATAGTCCTCCGATCCCAGCGGGTACAGGAAAACATTGCGCCCTCCTTTGGAGAGCAACATGGAGCGGGAATCCGGGGCAATCCAGAAGCGGTCAAAATTCGGGTCAAATTCAAAGGGAACCATGCCCGCCACCATCCCTATTTCAAGAAAATCGGTGTAGGCGCTCCGGGTAAAAAGTTCCGTGTTCCGGACCCGGTACAGGATGGAACCTCGGAGATAGAAGAAATCCCCTCCAGTGCCCCAAGACACCGAATTGATGGCCCCATCGCCAATTAAACGGTACCGTTCATCCGATAAGACAGCGGAAGCCTCGGCTACCGTATAGTAGTACAGTCTTCCCCCGCGGGTATACACAAAAACCTGGGAATCAGGACTCCAGCAGGCAGGGAAATCGCTATCAGGCCGGTCGATATTATAGGCAACTATCGTTTTTGTTCCCGAAGCTGCATCGAGGAGCACGAGATTCCCGTAGGCCGTGGTAACGGCTTCCACCATGAGTATCCATTTCCCGTCCCTCGAGGTGGCGATATCCTCCACCCGCCCCTCCCGCAACATTCCGCCTTTCACAAAGGAGGAACATCCCATAATACTCTGGGGGAGTCCCCCGGAAACAGGAATCCGCATGGTACCAAAGAGATTTCGTATCTGGAGGGTTTTGCCCTGCTCAATAAGATCGATTTTTTCAGGAAAAGCGGTAATCTGCTTAAGGTTCAAATCCGTCAAGCGGCATACGAAGAGCGCCCCTTGGCCGGGAGCTCCCTGGTTAGCGGAATCAGCTTGGAAGAGGAGCCGCGTATCGGTGGATACATTAAGGCCACTAAAGACTACCTTAGCCCCCAATCCCCCGCTGGACAAACATACCAGAAAAATGAAAAACAGCTTCTTCACCTTATTGTGTATCACTTTCATTTTTATGACGCAACCATTCATCCAGTTCCTGCTCCATACCGGTTAAATTAGCTTCCAGCTCCCGGATCCGCCGTATTGAATGCTGGACTTTTTTCCCCCACAACCGTTCACAGGTTTTATCCAATACCGCCTCAAAGGACGAATTATCAGAAATTGTTACCAATCGCTTATTAGAAGTCATAATTTAAGTGTACTATACTCAACGGCGAAACCGCAAGACTCTTGTTTAATTTTTCGTATTAAAAATGTCCCCATTGCCCTGATCAGGAGACTCTGCATTTTTGATGGATCCCCCGACGGGAACATCAACTATTTTTGCTCCCTTCGTATCAAAGGCCCTTATAAACGTCACTACCGCAATAAACGCAATAAGTATCAACACAAGCTTCCGCATAACGCCTCACTTTTTAAGTTATTAGTATAAGATTAGGAGTTAAGGTAATCAAGAGGATTAACCGCCCTGCCGTTTTTATACAGCGCAAAATGGAGATGTGGCCCGGTACTGTACCCGGTACTGCCAACCTCCCCTATTTTTGAGCCTTGGGATACCGCGGCCCCCTGGCTTACCGAGACCACGCTCAGATGGGCGTACATGGTTTGATAACCGTTGCTATGGGATATGATAACATACTTGCCATAAACCGAATTCAGGCCCACCGAAGAAATCCGCCCCTCCATAGCCGCTTTAATCGGAGTTCCCATAGCGGCAGCCAGATCTATCGCCGCATGGTAACGCCTGACCCCACTGATAGGATCCTTCCGCCACCCAAAAGGAGAGGTAAGCCGCCCCCGGATCGGATAAATAAAGAGATCCCCCAGTACCAGTCTGAGGTCCTCACTGCGCATCTTGGCGCCGGGAATAAAAAGAGACATCCCCGGGGTAATCGTTTCACTTTGAATATCATTGACATCAAGAAGAACCTCTAAGGGAACACCCATGCCGGCGGAAATTTTAGAAAGAGTATCCCCCTTTTTTATCGTGTAGGGGATACCGTTCATATTCGGAATTCTGAGGATCTCCCCTTCCCGCAGCAGTTTCGCGTTGGGGATATTGTTAGAAGCGATAATGGCATCCATGGATAGGGCGTGGTTGACGGCAATCCGGGATATCGAATCCCCTCGCTTCACCACATAGGATTCCCAGGCAAAGGTTTCCACTAAATTCAGGGGAATATCCTCAGTAACCGGCAGAGGGGCGGACAGTCCTGTGTAGGCGATGAGGTTCTGCTCAAGCCCCGTGTCCGCTCCAGGCTCCAGGGAATAGGTCCCGCCGAGCAAGGCCATGAACCAGTCCTTTTGCCAGTTCAGGGCCAAGAAGGCAAACACCGCACCTGCTGCCAAGGCCATGAACATCAAGATGAATGGTACGATACTCCGCCGCTGGAGGAGCTTCTCAGCCGGTCTTTCCCGGGTCTGGGGAACAGGCTTGACCTGCCGCGATACCGGCGGTGCAGCAACACGGGGATGGATCGGTCCGGTCTGGGACAAGCGGCCTCTCGGCGTGGTATACACCGGTTTCTGTTTAATCTGTTCTATTACGGTCAGATGAGCGCCTGTTGGGGATCGACTGACGAATTTATACAACGCCGGTTTCTGAACCGGCAACTGGCTTACCGAAGAAAGGATGTTGCGCTGCTTAACATGCTGCTGGCTGATTAGCGTATCCATAATAATGATTTATCGACATAATTAACCGGAATGATTATACTAGCCTTGTATGGAAGCTCCTATGAAAAAAAATGGTTCTCTCGAGACCGGACGGGCAATTTTGGGCGCATTTATCGTGGCATTTTTATTGAAACTCTTTCTGTTTGATTTTATGATCGTCGAAGGACACTCCATGACACCGGCCCTTAAACCTGGTTCCGTGCTTTTCGTCGATAAACTGGCCTATGGCTTACGGCTTCCCTGGTCCAATACCTACCTGTTTTGGTGGTCCCAGCCCCGGCAAGGAGATATCGTGGTTTTTTATACCCCCTCAGGGGAAATGGCGGTCAAACGCTGTGCCGAGCTTACTGGCCGCCACCGGTTTATTGCCCTTGGCGATAATAGTCTGCAATCCTATGATTCCCGTGCTTATGGTCCTATTCCGGTGCATAATATAATAGGAAAGGTATTGGGCATGTAATGGTTTTTCCGAACCGTCAGGGGCAAGACAAGGGTTTTCAGTCCTATCAAAAGGGAGATCAGGGTAAGAGCAGCGGAAAAGTATCCCATCTCAAGCTGCGGACCCTCTTCTTCTTTGTCTTGATAGGGGTGACAACCTTTATCGTATTATTATGCTATGGGCTGATCATGCTGAATCCCAGCCCCACGGGTATTCCCATGCCGGGAAAAAACCTCGCAGAACGAGGCCCCATCCTCGACCGGAACGGACGGATCCTGGCCATTCAGACCCGGCTGGCTAATATCAGCGTGTGGCGGCCTGAAATAAACGATCTGGAAACCCTGAGCCGGGAACTTGCCCCCATCCTAGACATTTCGGCCACGGAAATTAAAAACCGGATTAGCTCTTCTCCCAGTGATTTCATCTACCTTAAAAAACAGGTGAATCAATCTACCATCAATAAAATCGAAGTCCAGATCGGGCGTCTGCGGGGGGTCAGCATCGAGCCTATCATGGGGCGCATTTACCCTGAACGGAACCTGGCAAGCCAGATCATCGGCTTTGTGGGAGATGAAAACAACGGCCTTGAAGGGATTGAATATGCCTTTGAATCGGACCTTGCCCCCCAGGGCGAGCAGAATGGCAAGCAGGTGTTCCTCACCATTGATGCCAATGTTCAGCATATCCTTGAGGAAATAGCGGAACGAACCTTAATCGAAAATAAAGCCGAAGCCGTGATGCTCCTGGCTATGGACCCCCGTTCCGGGGATATCCTCGGTTCCGCCTCAGCACCAGGATTCGATCCCAATGATATCCGGTCTTCCGATGAACTGTCCCGGATGAACAGGCCCACGCTCTGGGCCTATGAACCTGGTTCGGTGTTTAAAATTTTTTCCCTTTCCGCCCTGATGGATTCGGATGTCATCGCGGCAAACACCACCTTTATCTGTAATGGCCATTACGAACGGAGGACCAATCTGGGAGAACGGATCATCATAAGCTGTCTGGGTACCCACGGAACGGTAAGCCCCCGGGAAATCATCACCTACTCCTGCAATGCCGGGGTTGCTTATGCATCAGATACGATCAGTGCCACGGCCTTTTATGATCTGATCAAGAATTTCGGGTTTGGATCACGAGTCGGAGTGGGAACTGCCGGGGAAACCGCAGGGTTCTTCCGGCCTGTGGAACGGTGGTCTGCCCGGTCCAAGCCGACCATCGCCATGGGCCAGGAAATATCGGTCTCCGCCTTGCAGATGCTCCAGGCAGCTTCGGCAGTGGCCAACGACGGCACCCTCATTCCCCCCCGTATCGTATCCCGGATCCGCTCCAGTGACGGGAAGACCGAGCAGCAGTACCAGGCAGGCCCGCGCCGGCGGGTCCTCAAGGCCGCAAGCGCCCAGGCCATGCGGTCCTACATGACCGACGTTACCTCTGGCACCGGTACGGGCTGGCGGGCCAATATCGGGGACCTGTCCATGGCGGTTAAAACCGGCACCGCCCAAATCACAGACCCCATCAGCGGGGCCTATTCCGACAGCGATTACATTGCCAGTTGCCTGGCCATGCTCCCTGCGGATATTCCCTCCCTGGTGCTCTATCTGGTCATCGTCAAGCCCCAAGGCCCCTCCTATCTGGGGGGCCGTATTGCCGCCCCGATTATCCGGGACGCGGCAGAAGCCCTGGTGGATTATCTGGGCATCCCACGGGGGAAAAACCCCCAGATAACCCATTCCGGTTCCATTACCGTCCCGAATGAAGAAACGCCGGTGATAAAAAATACGGTCCCTGACCTTTCAGGCTATTCAAAGCGGGAACTACTGCCCCTCCTCCTCCGGGATGATCTGCATATCGAAATAAACGGAGAAGGCTGGGTGACCCACCAAAGCCCACCCCCAGGAACGCCCCTGACCCCCAATACCACGATCATCCTGGAATTGAACGGGGGAAACTGGCGAGAGGAGAAATAATATGAGCTGCTGGGATACCAATCTACAGGTTATACAGGAAAAGTTCCCCGGACTCCGGGAAAAGCTGCTTACCCAAGAACCGTCCAGTACGATAACCATGCAGGTGGAAGCCTCTGTTGCCGGTGAACCAAGCCTGGTCATCAACGGCATCCATATCCATTCACCGCGGGATCCCATGCGGGAAGCCCGGCGGCAGGTTGAGGCCCTCACTGGGGAAGGTCCCCTCATCATCCTGGGATTCGGCCTGGGGTATGCCGCTGAAATGGCCGCCCTGAAATGGCCGCAACGGTCCCTCATCGTTGTTGAACGCCGCGGGGAGGTGTTGAGAAAGGCCCTGGAAACCAGGGAACTGGGCAACTTCCTATTGCAAGCTCCCATCATCTTCGTCCTGGGGGAACGGGAAGATGCCATTATCGGGGCGCTCCAGGTCCTGGAAGACCGTACCGAAGAACATCGGCTATCGCCGCCAGCCTTCCTGCGGAATCGTGCCCTCATGGACCTGGATACCACCTGGTATGCCGAGGTGGAGCGGCATATCCGCACCTGGGTTTCTCGTGATGAGGTAAATACCGCCACCCTCCGGCGTTTCGGGAAACGGTGGGTGCGGAACCTTGCCCGGAACCTGAAGGCCATCCGGGACCTTCCGGGGATACGGTGCCTTGCAGGGTGTCTGGAACATCCTGGGGATATACCGGTCTTCCTCGCCGCTGCGGGGCCTTCCCTGGATGCCCTTGTCCCCTTTCTGCCAGGCATAGCCGAACGTTGCGTCGTAGTCGGAGTGGACACATCCCTCAGCCTGCTCCTGCGCTCAGGAATCCACCCGGACTTCATCCTCTCTGTGGACCCCCAGTACTGGAACCTCCGGCACCTGGACCGCGCCCCTGCGCCCAAGACCTGTCTCATCGCCGAATCAGCGGTCTATCCGCCGGTCCTGCGCCATCCCTTTGGACGGACCCTGCTCTGCTCCTCCTTCTTTCCCCTAGGACGCTTCATCGAAGACCGGCTTGACCCCAAGGGCAGTCTCGGTGCAGGCGGCTCAGTGGCAACCACGGCCTGGGATTTCGCACGGGTCCTGGGAGCTGCCTCCATCTGGATTGCCGGTTTGGACCTGTCCTTTCCCGGTTTAAAGACCCACTTCAAGGGTGCCCGCTTCGAGGAGCAGGCCCTAACCGAATCGACCCGCTTTGCCCCAGGGGAAACCCGTTCTGTACAGGCCCTCCGAGGTGGAAAGCCCTTCTGGGCCGCTGCTGCCCAAGGCGGTTCCGTCCTAACAGACCGGCGGCTCTCCCTCTATGCGGCCTGGTTTACGAATCACCTCAGCCAGTACCCGCATCTGAAGAACCACCGACTTTCCGGGGAGGGGCTTGCCATTCCAGGCATGGACACCGCTTCGGTGGAAACACTCCTCGCCCTGCCCCCACAGCGGGAGGCGATAAACCGGCGCTTGGAGGAGGTTTTCGCCCAGCTCGATGAGGACTTTGCCCACAGGGACGCCGAACGGAAGGTGCACTACGAGGCTGCCCTGGAAGCCCTCCTTGAGGGCCTTAACCATATCCGCTCCTTGGCAGCAGCGGCGGCGGAACAAGCCGAAACCACGTATCACACCCTCCGGAACGGTAAACAGGAATCTGCCCGGGTTCAAGAAACCCTTACCAAACTGGACGAAACCAATCAGGCAATCACCGAAAGTACGGTAAAAGACGTAGCAGGCTTCCTCTTTCCCCCGATTACCGAACTGGAAGCGGACTTGGAAAGCCCGTTGTCAGCGCCGCTTCTGCGTTACCTTGAACTCTCCGCGAAACTGTACCGGTCCCTGGCAGAGACGGCGGGGTATACTCGTGAAACATTAGTACCTCATGTTACGCAGAACTCCTCTGTGGATGTTCTCTATTTTGGTTTGTTGGAACAGAGGTGAAAAGTAAATGCCGTCACCCTGGGGTTTGTGCTATCGGGGTATCCACGGGTTGCCGTTTTCCTGTTTTATTTCGTGTGCTATTTTTTCAACTGTTTCTAAGGGTAATCCCGTGATTTTTATTACAAATTCTAGTGTAGCTCCTTCAATTAAGGCGTTTCTGGCGATGTCTCTTTTGGTATCCTCCACATAGCCAACCTGGTCCATTTGGGCCATCCATTCTGAAAGGTACGCATGACGCATTGCGTCATTACGGGAAACGAGGTCAACCATATCCTGGGCTGGTGCAGGGCGGCGGCATTTACTCTGAAAGCGAATAATAAACCACAAAGTATCACTAAGTTTCACAAAGGAAGAAGAAAACTTTAGAAGTGGCAAAAGGGGATACCCTGTTAAAGCAAGATGGAGTTAAGCACGGTTGTGTGTGTCTGGAAAAGGGTATACTGGTTGATTTCTTTACTCCCATGCGGGAAGACTTTGTGCAAT
>JAITQK010000059.1 GCA_031288975.1 Treponema sp.
ACCTTCGGCGCTACGGGGGCGCGTGTGGGTAACACGAGCCCGGTGGCCTTTGCCGACGGCCCCTTTACCGTGGCGTGGGGCAGCAGCGAATCAGACCTCACAAAGTTCAATGTAATACAAGCCGACTCCCAATTCCGGGGTAGCAATTTTGAAAACTACGAAGGCACCGGCATAGAGCCCGACCAAACGGTCCCCTTTAGCTGGAAGGACTTTACCAACAACGGCCAATACGACGCAGGCGGCACGGATGCCCAGCTTGAGGCGGCGATCCAGTATGTACGGGATCATCAATAGTATCATTATTTTTATGGCCGGGTTATCTCGATGCTGCCGCGCTTCTTAACGAATAATGTACCGCAAAGAACGCAAAGGGTTTTGTAGTTCTCCTCGTAACTTTGCATCCTTTGCGTTTCCTTTCGCTAATTCCCTACACGGATGGAATTAAACCAGGCGTTATTGTAGAGTTCCAGACTTCCTCCCACATCATCCTTGAGTGTGGTACTGATCAATTCCTCGGCAGTGTAGTAGGGGGTCTTTTTCTTGAGCTGCCGGGCCGGGATATTGACGGTGGCGGGGAAGCCGAAATAATCGGTAAACTCCGCGTAGATTTCAGGGCGGTGGATGAAATCGATGAACTTAAGGGCCAGATCGATATTCTTAGCCCCTTTCAGGATACACATACTGTCGATGTAGGCTGGTCCTCCCTCAGGGGGGATAAAGAAGGCGGTGTTCTTCCGTAATTCCTCGTTCTCTGCGATTTCTTCGAAAACCACTTCCGCATAACCCTGGACCACCCAGAAGTCCCCGTTGGCGTACCCTTTGCCAAAGGCTTCGGCGTCGAATTTCACCAGGTTCGGTTTCCAAGAAGTGTTGATAAGATTTTTCGCCGCTTCAATTTCCGCAGGGTTTTTGGTATTTACCGAATACCCCAGATGAACCAGGGCATCCCCCATGACTTCCCGCATATCATCCAGCATGGTCATCCTGCCCCGCAGATCCTCACGGCCAAAGATGGACCAGCTCTTTTCATAGGTGGGCACCCGTGCGGTATTAACCGCGATGCCCGCGGCGCCCCAATAATAGGGAACGCTGTAGTCCATAGCAGAATCGTAATTCGCTTTCTGTAATACCAGGGGATCGATGTTGCCCAGGTTGGAGAGTTTGGACCGGTCGATCTTTTCCAGCATGTTCTGCTGTATCATGATGGAAACATAGTCCCCTGAAGGGAAGACGATATCGTAACCAGAACCACCGGCCTTGATCTTGGCGTACATATCCTCATTAGAGGCGAATTGGTCGTACACCACGGTAACGTTATACTCCTTCTGAAATTTTTCTATCACCGAAGCTGGAGTGTAATAGGTCCAGTTGTAGATATAGAGTTTGTTGGAACTCCCACTGGGCTTCGCCTCCCCTGTGCCTCCGGCGCTTACAAAAGTAAGCGCAAAAAAGGCCATCACGAGCAGCGCCGCAGCCCGTGTAAGGACGCCTACACGGACCGGACACTGGTCCGCAGCAATTGAACGCAATCCCGCGTTCGCCGAACGCACGATTGCGTTCGGTACAGGTGTTTTCTTCATCTTTTCCTCCTGGTGTTTACTTCAACACAACAGCATATTAAAGGACCTTGACAGGGTCCCTCTCATTTGCGCCTGGGCGCTATAACGAGCAAAAACAGAGCGAGGTGAGGAGTTAGTGAATAGTAAAGCGTTTTTTGATGAGTAGACTTTTTCAAACTATTCACTGCTCACTAGTAACTATTTCGCTGCAATGTATTTAAGGAAATTCCGCAGCAGATAGGTCAGGAGGACGGTTCCCAAGATCATCACCACCGAGAGGGCGTTGATGACCGGGGAGACTCCAAAACGGATAGCCGAGTAAATATACAACGGCAGGGTCGAAGAACCAGGTCCTGCGACAAAGTAGGTGATGACAAAATCCTCCAGGGATATGGTGATGGCGGTTAAGAAACCTGAAACAATACCGGGCATGCAGATGGGAATCGTTACCTTCCAGAGGGTCTGCCCTTCTCCGGCTCCCAGATCATGGGCCGCCTCAATGATGGAAAAATCAAACTCATCCAGCCGGGCCATCACCATGAGAAACACGAAGGGGAGGTTGAAGGTGGTGTGGGCGATGAAGATGGTGAGCAACCCCAGCTTCATCCCGACCCCAGCAAAGAATATCGAGAGGGATACCCCGATGATGATCTCCGGCAGGACCATGGGAAGAAAGGAAACGGCCTGTACATAGTTCCGCAGCTTGAAGCGGTACCAGTTTACCCCAATGGCCCCTAATGTCCCCAGCACCGTGGCAGTGGCCGCAGAACTGACCGCAATGAAGATGCTGTTCCAGAATGCCCGCCAGAGGTCCCGGGAGTGGAGAAAGAGCTGTTCGTACCAGACCAGGGAAAAGCCGGTCCACTTCATGCCCTTGGACGTGTTAAAGGAGTAGAGGATCAGCACCAAAAGGGGGAGGAAGAGAAACACGATGGTGACGATAAAAATAGTCTCGGAAAAGGAAAAATGCCGGGGAAAGGCCCGTTTCGCGTGCCGGGAGGCTTCCCCCTGGGACTGACCGAGCTTGAAAGAGGTGATGACCGCAAGGATCCCGTTTTTGCTATTCATCGGTTTGCCCCCTTTACATCAGTGCTCCGGGAGCTGTCTTGCAGCCGGACAGCCTCCCGGCGCTGCAGGTTCATCATAAGGATCACCCCCGCAGTGGTAACCACCGTGAGGACCATGGAAATCGCCGAGGCAAGGGGCCAGTTCCGGGATTTGGTGAGCTGATCCGCAATGACGTTTCCCAGCATATAAGACTCCTTGCCCCCGACTAGGAGGGGTACCGCGTAGGCCCCAAAGATGGGGATGAAGGTGAAGAGCACCGCCGTGTACAGGCCGCTTCTGATGTTAGGGAGGAGTACCCTCACTATGGCCACGGGGTTCGTGGCCCCCAGGTCCCGGGCCGCCTCCAGGAGGGAGAAATCAAACTTATCGATGGTGGCAAAGAGGGGCAGAATCGCATAGGGCAGGTACATGTAGACCAGGACCAGCACCACCACCTTCTGATTGTAGAGAAAATGCATGTAATCATCGATAAGCCCCAGGTGCATCAAGAATTCATTGAGGAAGCCGTTGTTGCCCAGGATGTTCATCCAGGCGAATACCCGGATGAGAAAGTTGGTCCAGAAGGGGATGATGATGAGGAGCAGGAGCAAGGTCTGGTTCCTGCTCCGGGCCATGAAGTACCCGCAGGGGAGGGCGATGAGGATGGTTATCACCGTGGCAATCATCGACGTTATGACGGTGCGGATGGTGATGGTGATATAGCTGGGGTTCCCCAGGCTCCGGTAGGCATCTAGGGAGAACTGGGGTTCAACCCCGCCGTACAGCCCCTTCTGGAGGAAGCTGTAGATCACGATGATGAGAAGCGGGACCATGAAAAAGACGGTGAACCAGACGGACATGGGGCCTGAATAGAGCGGCCCGTAGTTCCGCCTTCCGGGACCGGCGCTCACGATTCCCTCACCCCGACGATATACCCGTCGAGGGCACTCCAGGAGAGGAACACCGAATCCTTCCACACTATATCCGGGCCTTCATCAGAGTACTTGGCATGCTGCTTAATCACCCTGATGAGGGTCTTGTCCATTACCTTAACGTAAAACTTGGTCTGGAACCCCGAATAGATAGGCTCATC
This sequence comes from Treponema sp., assembly GCA_031288975.1. GTDB lineage: Bacteria > Spirochaetota > Spirochaetia > Treponematales > Breznakiellaceae > JAITNP01. The sequence goes on from JAITQK010000059.1 coordinate 3,700, forward strand.
CACGGTCCCCTGAAAGAGGTTGATGTCCCCCCGTTTGGTGGCAGGCCGCTCTTTGGAGATGAGGACCTTCTCAGGCCGTATGGTGAAGCTCACCTTTTGACCAGGCTGTATATCATCCACGGTGGTAACCTTGATCCTGCCGAGTTCCGGGATATCCAGTTCCACCATGTACTCGGTCTCCGGTTTGTCGAGTTTTTCCACTGAAGCGACCACCGCGTCAAAAAGGTTGGTTTCCCCGATGAAGCGGGCCACAAAATCCGTGGCCGGGCTTTCGTAAATATCGTGAGGGGTGCCTACCTGCAAGACATTACCCAGGTTCATCACGGCAATGCGGTCTGAGACCGAGAGGGCCTCCTGCTGATCATGGGTAACGTAGATAAAGGTGATGCCGATCTTGTCGTGGATCTGGTCCAGTTCGATGAGCATGTGCTGGCGCAACTTGGCATCCAATGCGGAGAGGGGTTCGTCCAGGAGCAGCACACTCGGCTCATTGATGAGGGCACGGGCTATGGCCACCCGCTGTTTCTGCCCCCCTGAAAGCTGATTCGGCTTTTTGTCGGCATGTCCTTCCAGTTGAACCAGTTTCAGGTACTCTTCCACCTGGGATCGTATACCGGTCTTAGGGAGCTTCTTGAGGCTCAAGGGGAACGCGACGTTCTCAAAGACCGTAAGATGGGGAAAAAGGGCATAATTCTGAAAAATCGTATTAGCCGGCCGGCGGTTGGGTGGCAAGGGCAGTACATCAGCACCATCAAAGGTCACCCTTCCCCGATCAGGGGTTTCAAATCCCCCAATGATACGCAGGAGGGTCGTTTTGCCGCATCCTGAAGGCCCGAGAAGGGAGAAGAACTCCCCCTTGTGTATCTCAAGGCTTATGGTATTCAAAACCATAAAGTCACCGAAGGATTTGGAAACCTCCCCGATGACCACATCGCTTCCTTTCATTCTAATATGGAACAATGCGGATTTTAAGGCGTATTGTCAATCGGTTTTTGACATTTTTTTTCTGATATTTTTAAATTGGGGGGGAATTTTTTATATTTTACTATACGTATACTATAAGTAGGATTCGCCCTTCGATTCAACCCACCAGGTTCACGAACACAACACCCCCCATAAAACCTTCACTCCCTGGGTTACACCAGATCCGGTTCCATTTTTAAGCTTAAGAGCTGCCGCATCCTATCAAGAAGTTCCTTACTAAGCTCTTTATTTTCCCGCTCCAGGTCAGTAATATTTTTTTTTAATGCCTCAAGTTCCTGGTGAAGCCCTTCAACTTCAGGGGTATTTAGATGAGCGGTTTTTACCTGAGCCGGGGCAATGCCCTCGTTTTTTTCCACCCCCAGTAAAAGCCAATTCAGGTCTACATGGTACACTTCAGCCAAGGCTGCAAGCACCTGCCGTGAGGGTTCCCGGGCGCCTCGTTCAATATCGCTAATCACCGAGTGACTGATACCGATTGAGGCGGCAAAGTTCTTTTGTTTGAGGCCACTTGTGGCCCTCACTTCCCGAAAACGCACCGCAATACCTTCATCTTTGTACATAGTATGATTATCCGATAGCTTATTACGCAAAAATAAAATAATTTGTCTGGTTTTGCGTTTTATACTTGACAAAGTTTAATTTTGCGAATTATTATGAGATCAGGTCAAGAATATGCTCCATAAAAAATCGCAAAATCAGCATCAAGGAGTCTTTATAAGTATGCAACAAATGGCGGTAAATAGCAAGTACAGAGGGATATTTATGGATCTGAGCGAAGCGGCACACCATGAGGGGATTGATATACCGGTTGCCATAAGCACCGCGCTGGTACAGCAACTGGCTCCTACGCCCCTGCTTTCCTCGATAGGAATAACCTTTGAACAGCGGGTAACCAATCTCTTGAAACTCGTCCGTGCCCACCTTAAACCATCTGGCTCAAGCGGTGAACCAATAGAACAGCAGCTCACCCTCCCCTTTATGGTACTTCAGGCGCCAGTGGTATCTGAGGAGGTTCTTTCAATTATCGTACTGGTGCAACAAGGTGAAGAAGGAAAACCAGTAATCACCCTGACCAAGGCACGGGATAATGACGACAGCCTCTTGTAAGCAATCGGCATCGGGGCTTTGTCTAAGATTTCTGGGGAGCCTCTTCACTAGGCCGTATCTGCTCGAGAGCAGGCTCTACGGGAGTCTCCCATTCTCCTGGCAAGGTATACTTGATAAGATCTTTTTCCCCGGTTGACAGGAAGATCCTCAGCTTTCCGGCGCGGTTCCGGGGGAAGGTTTCCTCGGCTATCGTGGGTGTATCGATTTTCATGGTTCCTCTTTATATAGGGTTACTGGGTAACCCTGGGCACTACGTGATTATTCCAAAATATGCTTAACTTCCTCGATTTCTATGTTCGTACCGAATACGGTTGTCGCTCATGGCGATTATTATAGTATTATATATAGTTAAGATGTGTCAAGGAGGATGAACGAATCATATACCTTTTTTAAGCCTTTTTACTTTCACGATACCACTACTCAACAGATCCTCTGATATCACCTATAATAATCGCTAAAAGCGACCAATTTTTTATTTTTTATCATATTAGTGTTTTGACCTAACCGTAAAGATGATCGTTAAATTCAAAGTATGAACGAAAATGAATTACGTGGCATATTAGGGACCAATTTGAAAAGATACCGTTGTTTCCGGGGCTTATCCCAGGCAAAATTAGCGGAAATCGTTGATATTTCACCAAACTTCATCAGCGATATAGAAACCGGTAAACGATGGCTCTCCTCAGATACTCTGGTTAATCTTGCAGGGGCTTTAAATATCGATGTTTACGAGTTTCTTAAACCGGAAACCATTGTACCTGATGATATTACCGCCTTTATCGCAAAATACACTGAGGAGGCTGCGTCAATACTGACCACTTTAGTGGCACAATCCCTGGAAAGGCTTCGTAAACAGTATCTTCCTGAATCAGAATAAAGTTTTTAAAAAAAACTTGACTAAAAGGATAATAAGGGCTATATATTTAATATGATTACTGTAGGCGTTAAAGATTTAAAGGATCACCTTTCTCAGTATCTTCGATACGTTAAGAACGGTGAAAAAGTGATTATCACTGAATACAATCGGATCATCGCAGAAATAACGGTTCCTGAAAAACAGGACGGGACTTCAACCTTTGAGCAAAGACTTATGGAAATGGTCGAAAAGGGTGAAGTCATTCTCACTAAAACGGATGCACCTCCGGCTCCTAAACCAAAATTCGCGGAACATATTGATTATGAGACGATTCTGGAAGAAGTCAGGGTGGATCAGGATGATTTCGCACACTGATTGATTCTGCGGTTAACGGAGTTCCGAGAGGGGCAGATTATTGAGGAGCAATATTTCTGGGCGATATTCAAAATGCATCGTATCGTACCAGATCCATTTGCCTCCCCAAATGAAGCCATAGTCCTCAAAGGCTTTAATAACCGCAGGCGGTGGGTGAAGCCGTTTTTCATAAGGAATTGCCCACCAGTCAAGTTTGAGCCGGCTTGTCCAGAGCCAATAGGTAACGTCTTGGGAGCCGGTTTTCACTAAGAGATCAATAGCAGCTCCATAAGCATGAAAACTTCTGCTCTCAGTAGCGGCAATGGTTCGCCAGTTCCAGGTCTCAACGCTCTTGAGATTATTTATCCACTGCCGTACCCGGCTATCGGTTCGGGCGGCTGCGTATATCCGTTCTTCTACCAGGGAGAGTTCTTCCATTATCGAATAATGAATGAGGATATTGTACCCTAAAAAGCGCATGGACTTTACCCGTTCATAAGACTCCTCCTTGGTATGGGCGCGCCAGAGGGCATCGTAAAAATCCTGGGAACGTTTGGGGGGATGAAGGCGGCGCTCTTCTGCTCCCTGCTTCAGCCGGGCGGCTTCCGCAGGTCCCGGCGTTTTCCACGGAGGTAATTCCGCAGGATATTGATAAAAGGGCTGGGGATTATACGCTGCCGCCTGTTGACGCAAGGTTTCCGGGAGCAGCTTGCCCTGGGCATAGTAATAGTACACCCCCCGGACCGGTACCGCCCAGTCCCCATTCCGATATTCTGCCGGGCCAACCCGTTCAGGATAGGCCGCGGCAAGGGCCTTCATGATCGTTTCGCTCAGTGCAGCAGCGGTTTCCCCGCTTAATTCCTGGGTATCGTCGGGAAGATACTTCCTTTGAGAGGAGATTTCAAGACGTACCGGGCTTGGTAGGGTCTGTGGAACTGAAGCTACCGGCGCCGCAGGTTTTGTTGATGCTGCTGGAATTGCCGGTGTTGCGGTTTTTGCTGATACTACCGGCGGTGGTACTACCGGTTCTGGCAGTACTGTTTTTGTCGAACTTGATGTTGCTCCTGGCTTTGCCGGATCAGCAGGTATTGATGAGGTTTCCGGGGATATGGGTGTTGGTAATGCCGGTATCGCCGGTATCGCCGGTATCGCCGGCACTGCCGGTACTCTCGGCTTTGCTGGATCAGCAGGTACCGATGAGGTTTCCGGGGATATGGGTGTTGGTAATGCCGGTATCGCCGACACTGCCGGTACCCTCGGCTTTGCCGGATTAGCAGGTACCGATGAAGTTTCCGGTGATGTCAGATCCGGTAACACCGGTAGTGCTGACACTACTGGTGATTCTGGATATGATGGGGATATCGGTACTGATGCAGTTTCCGGTACTACTGGCAGTGGTGATGATACTTCTGGTACGCTTAAGGTTTCAGGTGATGCCGAAGTGCTTACTGTTGCTGAAACCGCAGGACTCGCTGCTGGCGGCGCTTTGATCTGAGGCTCTTGACGGCTCTCCGGGCTTCCCGAACACGCGGTAATGCAAAAACCAACTAACAACGGCATAAGCACTTTTTTATGCAATGGGCTGCTATAAACCAATGACTGTCTATTTTTACTCATACAAGTAAGGTTATAATAGCACACTAGCCAAAAAAAATCAAGTTAATCTTGCTCAATTGTGAGCATTTCACCGTGCCCCGGGATACAAAAATCGCTTAATTTTGAGGGTCGATGTCTTCTCAAAGGGTTTTTAACGAGGTGTGAGGTACTGAGAAGCCCCTCGATTTCTTCGGGGTAGATGTTTTCCCCTGAAGGTCCCAGGATCAGGGCCTTGAGGCGCCCCCGGATAAAGAGATGTCCCCGCTTATCCAGAAACCCCAGGTCCCCGGTTTTAAACCAGCCATCAACGGTAAAGGCTTCCCGGGTCTTTTCCTCGTCCCGGTAATACCCTATCATCACATTAGGCCCCCGGACCTGGATCTCCCCTTCAAGGCCCTGGGGAGTATCGCTCGGCGCTTGATTCGGCACGATACGGACTTCTATATCCTTTAACACAGAACCGGCAGAACGGAAGGGAAAGCGGTAGGGCGCGGTACCTGACACCAGCGGCGCAGCTTCGGTAAGCCCATACCCAGGGGCATAGGGGAATTTGACCCTTCGCAGAAAGACCTCGGTATCCTCAGAGAGGGAAGCACCTCCGATGCCGAAGAACCGGATGGTCTTACCAAAGGTGGACATAAGGGTGCGTCCTGCCCAGGCAATGGCGAGAGACCGGGTCAGGGGGAAGCGGTACAGGGGGTTTGCCAGGAGCGCCGGGGCTATGCGGTTCCGGTATATTTTTTCGATAAAAAGTGGGACCGTTACCATAGCCGTGGGCCGCAGGGCTTGTATGGCCGGGAACAGGACTGAAGGAGCCGGGGCACGGTCAAGATAGACCGTCGAAGCCCCGTTCATCACCGCATTCAGGAGTCCCAGGGTACATTCGTACGTATGGGCCAGGGGAATAATCGACAGGAGCCGATCCCGTGGGAAGATTTTCATGAGAGACCGGGAGGAGAGGACGTTGTAGAGCAGGTTACGGTGTGAAAGCATCACCCCCTTGCTGCTGCCGGTGGTTCTCGAAGTATAGATGAGGGTGGCGAGGTCAGTTTCTCTGGTTTCCGGGAAAGCGCCCCCTTCCTGGAGGAGGAGGCGTTTTTTCCGTCCATGCAGTACAACCTGTATGCTGACGTTTTCACCAGGTCCATTATCTGCTGCGTCTTCGATGCTGTCGATATATATGAAAGGAATAGCCGGATCTATCACGCCTCCGGTGAGCTTGGGACCGGTCTTTTCGGTTATACAGAGGGCGCTAATGCCGGCATGACGTGCTATGGTTATAATTTGTTCCGGTGAAAAGCCTGTGAGTACTGGCACGGTTACAGCCCCTGCGAGGGCTGCGGCAAAGTATGCGATAGGCCATTCAGGGCGGTTTTCTGCCAGGAGCATCACCCGGTCCCCGGCCCTGACCCCCAGACTGATAAAGAGAGCCGCAAACTGCCGAGTCCGCAGACCAAATTCCTGATAGGTGATCCGGTTGTAAGTATGGCCATCCCGGTATATTTCAAAGGCCATCCGTTTGCTGTACTGCATCACCGCTTTTTGACTCAACTCGGCGAGGGTCATCTTTTCCAAATAAACCATGCCGTGTTTGACCGTACAACGGGTCCGAAGGTTGCATTGCAACGTCATTATCTCAACATACACTGACAGGTTCTAAAGTATTTGACAAAATTCAATCAGCTCTTTATTGGGACCTTCAATTTTGAAAAACTTAATCCCCTTGTCCCAGAAAGGCAGACTTTGAATTGCACTCACCACGGTTAAGCCTGACTTTGTTACTTCAGCAAACGCAGCATCAATATCGGTAGTATCAATGGCGATATGATCGATAGCTCCTGTTTTATGCAGAGCTTGATGATT
>JAITQK010000073.1 GCA_031288975.1 Treponema sp.
TTTTGCGTTCCGGTAATTCAGAAAATCCTGGATACTGGTAGAATCTGCACCAGCGGCGGGACTATGGCGCATACACTGCTGTAGCGTTCCTGTTGTTTGGTGATTAAAAGCCCCCGCAGTCGGGGGTTGGCGTTGATGATAGCTACGAAGGTGCTGGACACATAGGCGGTATTCCCTGGGCTGGTAAAGAGGCCGTAGATGGCCTTTCCCCGGAGGTATTGGTTGATGTCAAGTTCCGCCCGGACCTGGTTGTTGATCTCCACATGGCCCCTCATGTGCATGAGGGTATAGCCCCGCGGGATGTCTCCCTGGACATACTCCCAGATTTCTTTATAGTGTTTTATTATAAAATAATGTTATATTTTTTGTAAACCCATCACTTCTGGGATTAGTATCTAGTCATGATTAAAAATGTAGAAAAAACACATTGATTTCGGAGCGCATGTTCGTGATTTTCGTGGTGCAAATTGCAACTATTGACAAATTTTCTAAACCATAGTATCTTCCTTTTTGGAGGAATAATATGAGCATTATTGAATATGTAGAAGCTCGTGAGATTCTGGATTCTCGGGGCAATCCTACGATTGAGGTGGATGTGGTTTTGGAGGATGGTACTCTGGGACGGGCTGCGGTTCCTTCGGGCGCTTCCACTGGTGAGCATGAGGCGGTAGAACTGAGGGATGGCGATAAGAGCCGGTACCTGGGTAAGGGTGTCCTCAAGGCGGTGGATAATGTGAATAATATTATCGCTCCTGAGATTCAGGGACTGAGTGCCCAGGATCAGGTTGATGTGGATCGCACCATGATCGAGCTTGACGGGACCGAAAACAAGGGTAAGCTCGGTGCTAATGCCATCCTGGGGGTTTCCATGGCCACGGCCCGTGCGGCGGCGGCGTTCCTGGAGGTGCCCCTCTACAAGTACCTGGGAACCTTCCACGCAAATGTGCTGCCGGTGCCTATGGCTAATATCGTGAACGGGGGCAAGCACGCGGATAACAAGATCGACTTCCAGGAGTTCATGGTCATGCCTATCGGCGCCGAGTCCATCCGAGAAGCGGTCCGGTGGACTGCGGAGATCTTCCACACCCTGAAAAAACTCCTCAAAGACGCGGGGAAGAACACCGCTGTCGGTGATGAGGGCGGATTTGCTCCGGATATCGGCAATGAGGAAGCCCTGGAATATATTGTGAAGGCCATCGAAAAGGCCGGGTACAAGGCTGGTGACCAGATCGGTATTGCCCTGGACTGCGCCAGTTCGGAACTCTTTGACGAAGGCGGCAAGCAGGGGTACAAGTTCTGGAAATCCAACCCTGGTGAGCTGTTGAGCGCCGATGACATGATAGCCCTCTACACCAAGTGGATCAACAAGTACCCCATCATCTCCATTGAGGACCCCCTGGATCAGAACGACTGGGAGGGGTATGTGAAGATGACCAAAGCCCTTGGCTCCAAGATTCAGATCGTTGGGGACGACTTCTTTGTTACCAACACCAAGCGGCTGGAACGGGGCATCAAGGAAGGGTCCTGTAACTCCATCCTCATCAAGGTGAACCAGATTGGCACGGTAACCGAGACCTACGAGGCAGTGGAAATGGCCAAGCGGGCGGGGTATACTGCGGTTATCTCCCACCGTTCCGGTGAAACCGAGGACAGCTTCATCGCCGACCTGGTGGTGGCCCTGGAAACTGGACAGATCAAGACCGGTTCCATGAGCCGTACCGACCGGATCTGTAAGTACAATCAACTTATGCGCATCGAGGATCAGCTTGAAGGGATTGCGGTGTATGCGGGAAAGCATGCCTTCTACAATCTGAAGAAGTAGGGGGGCATCCGGTCCGTAACCGGTGTTATGGACCGGCTATACAAGTCCCTCACCTTCAGGCCGGCGGCTGTTCCGAGTCTTGGGTGAGGGCGAACTGTTCATACCGGCTGGTAAAATATTCGATTTTGCAGGTGACTTTTTGGAGATGTTTGTGCATCTCTGCTATTTGACTTTCAACGTTCTTTTTATGGTTCTGTAGCAGCTCACAGCGCTGTTTCAAAGTACCATCCCCATTGATGCTCAATTCAACAAAATTCCGGATCTGTTTGATGGACATACCGGTGTTCTTGAGGCAGCAGATAAGACCGAGCCATTCCAAATCGTCTTCTGAATACTGGCGTATCCCGTTCCGGCTTCGGGCTATGCTGGGTAATAGCCCTTCGTTTTCATAGTAACGCAGAACATGGGGCGCCAACGTGGTTTTTTCCGATACTTCTTTAATAGTAAAAAACATATCCCCTTTTTCCCTCAAGCGCTGCAAAGCCGGTTTATGAGGTTCGCCTGATACCCGGCCCCAAAGCCGTTGTCGATATTCACCACGGAAATGCCCGGCGCGCAGGAGGTGAGCATCCCCAGGAGAGCGGAAAGGCCACCAAAGGAGGCGCCGTACCCCACGCTGGTGGGGAGGGCGATGACTGGCACGGAAACGAGGCCCGCAATCACCCCGGCCAAGGCCCCTTCCATACCTGCTACCGCGATGATGACCTTCGCCTTGCGGATATCGTCCAGCCGGGCAAACAGCCGGTGTATACCCGCAACGCCCACATCGGTAATCAACTGGACGGTGCTGCCGAAAAATTCCGCCGACCGGACCGCTTCTCTGGCCACCTGCAAGTCCGATGTACCGGCGGCCACCACCGCGACCAGTCCTTGACCTGTACCGCAGCGGCCCACCGTTAAGGTCCGGGCAAGCTCATCGTATTCTGCCTCAGAGAACGCGACATGGATGCGATCCGCCAAAATTGGATCCACCTTGGTGGCCAGTACCGGAATTCCCTGCTGCCGCATACGGAGGATGATAGCCTCAGACTGATCAAGGGTTTTCCCTGCACAGTACACTACCTCTGGATAACCGGTACGTTCGCTCCGGCGGCTGTCGATAACCGCAAAATCAAGATCATCCGGCACTGTGTATCCCCCAGCTCAGGCTATTCGGCATGATAGCTTATCAAGGTCCGGACCGGAATATCCCCCAGGACCTTTTCATAATCCAGGAACGGCAGCCCTATAACGCCGAATATCTCAGGCACCACCCCGCCGCAGGCGGTGATAAGCTCCCATGCGGCCTTGAGGGTCCCTCCGGTGGCTATGAGATCGTCCAGGAGGAGCACCCGTTTGCCGACGGGAACATCCTCAGTGTGTATTTCGATTGTTGCTTCCGCATATTCAAGCTGGTAGGTTCTGGAAAGGGTCTTCCCAGGAAGTTTACCCTTTTTACGGATCAAAATAAGGGGTATCCCCAGGCGGAGTGCAAAGGGGGCGGCAAAAACAAAGCCCCTCGCTTCTATGGCCGCCACCGCATCGATCTGTTTATCCTGGTACAACTCGACCATCTGCTCAATGCAATACGCGAAGGCCTGCGGTTTTGTCAAAATACCGGTAATATCGTAAAAAAGTATCCCCTTTTTGGGGAAATCAGGAACCTTCCTGATACAGGCATCGAGGTTAAAATCTTGTTCCATTGTATCACCTCCGTTATGACGTAATAGGCTGATTACGTCCTGTACCCACTGGCGCGGCTCCAAAGTATCGGCACTCAGGGGGCTTGGATTAAGGGTTATTTCCGAGTCGTGAACCATATCGGACAAATAATGAAGCGCCCCTTGAGACTGGGGAGCAAACAGGCCGCAGGCCCGTCCCACGAGGTTGATATGCCGCAAAACTTCGGCAAGATAGGCAAATGAAGCAGGATGGGGTTCTGCACAGCCAAAAAAATAGACTTCCGCCGGAAGCAGCTCAGTACCGGTCAGGTCGGCGGCGCTTAAGGAGACGACCTGATGATCCCCTGCTGCCGCGGCAATCCGCTCCGCCATGTTCCGGGTCGATTCGGCGCCGTCCGTAACAATAAGCACATTCCTCTTAGTTTCCACAGTAATTTAGTTTATTACCTTGCTTTGAATATGTCAATGCAGCGGCCAGAGGGCTGAATAGTGCTATATTATAAAAAAATATAAAAATATATAAAAAATAAAAAATAGTTGATAAATTAAGGATAATTCTATTCCCCAATCTACCAATAATCAATAATATAGATAACAGATACTAAATATGAGAGAGGATGAAATGAAAAATAGTTCTATACGAAGCATCATCTTCGGAATCTGTATGATCCTGTATACGATATCCTGCAAAAGTACGCCTCCTCCAATTACAGAGTCTCCCCCTGCAGAGCAGACGGATACGAGTACCACTGCGGCCAATACAGCCTCTCAACCGGTAGATGACGCCACTCGGCAGGCACTGGCGGCGGCAAAAGAAAAGGCGGACAAGCTGCGTACCCTGATCCTCGATTTTGAGGGGCCTACCTATTATCCTGGTGAATGTGAGACTGCAGAATCTCATTATAATCAGGCGCAAGCCTTGAATCCTGCCAGTGCGGCAGATTATAAAAAGGCGATGGAACAATACACCGCCCTTGCCAATGAATATACCGCCCTCAGTGAAAAGGTGCTTCCCCGCTATGTTGAGGCCCGGAAAGAGGCGCTTCAAAGCGCACGGGACAAGGCCATAGCAGCAGGCGCCGGGGATGCCCTGGCTGAACAGGTGGCTCAGGCTGATGAAACGGTCAATGAGGGTTTGAAGTTAGTTGAAGCTCAGGATTATTATGGGGCAGCGGATGTGTTTGATGACGCTCAAAATCGCTATGGGTTCATTGAAACTGAAGCCACCTGCCAGGGTATTCGCTCGGAAATTGAAACCTACAAGCTCAATACCTATGATCCTGATACCTTTGCCGCCGCGGAACAAGCTATGCAGACAGCCTTGGCAGCCTATAATGAGGCGAATATTCCCGCCGCTCAACATGCCGCGGAAGAAGCCCTTCCCCAATACCAAACCGTGGCGGCTACTGGCTGGGAAGCCCTTGCCGCAGAACGAAGGCGGCGTGCGAATGCTGAACGGACTAAGGCATTGGATATTAAGGCGCATATTGCCATGAAAGATGACTATGGCGCCGCTGATACGGTCTATTCCCAGGGAGAAGAGGCTTTTAGTATGAAAGATTTTAAACAGGCGGTTGAACGTTTTACTCCGGCGGAAACGATGTTTACGGCGGTTTATAAAACAACGGCGGAAAAGCGCAAAACAGCGGACAATGCGATACAGGTAGCGGACAAGAAGATTGCCGATACTCGTGAGCGGGCAAAGAATGCCCAGGTGAAACTGGCAGGAGTTAAGCGGTGAATCGAAGAGGAATACATCACAAGGTGATGATCCGTGTCATGTTCTTATTCCTTTTCACCCTGTTATTCGGGGTGGTGAGGGTATCTTTCGCCGGAGCAGCTCCGGTGGATTCGAATGTTCAAAACAACCAATATTATCTGGAAAGCGTCCGGCTTCTGGGTTTAGCCCGGGAGCGTTTTGATTATGGAGATTACGATGCCGCGGCAGCCTATGCTGCCGAAGCTCTTAAATACGCCATGATGTCGGATGACTATGTGGCGCAGCAGCTTAAAATGCGGGAAACCGCTGACGCCATTGCCGGGGCAAAGGAACGGCTTGACTGGGCGACTTCCATAGGGGCGAAAGCCCAATTTCCCACCCCCTATAACCGGGCCAATTCAGCGTATAACGATGCAGTCAAGGCGCAGACCGCAGAAAACTGGAATAGCGCCCTTGATGGGGCTAACAAGGTGCTTGCCGCAGTAGCGGAAATTGAAACCCTTCAAGCTAAAGAAGCCAATGATGCGGTGGCTGCCGCAAAGGAACGGATTGACTGGGCAACTTCCATAGGGGCAAAGACCAATTTCCCCACTCCTTATAATCAGGCTACTGCTGCCTATAATGACGCGGTGAAAGCGAGAACCGCAAAAAAGTGGACCGATGCGATTGCTGCTGCCAACAAAGCACTTGCAGCGGTGGCGGAAATTGAGGCGGTTAAAACAAAAGAAGCAGGTGATATACTTGCGGCAGCAAAGGAGCGTCTCGATTGGGCCACGGCTATCGGGGCGAAAACCCAGTTCCCCACTCCTTATAATCAGGCTAATTCCTCCTATAATGATGCGGTAAAAGCAAGAACCGCAAAGAACTGGGATGACGCGATTGGCGCCGCCAATAAAACAATAGCAGCAGTGGCG
>JAITQK010000192.1 GCA_031288975.1 Treponema sp.
AAGAGGAATACAGGGAATAGGCAAAGGGGGCGCCGCTTCTGACGGCCTGTATCAGATTATTCAGATGGGAACCGCCCATGTCCTGTTCTGTGTCCTGCATGGATTTTCCTATCCTGGACAGGTCGTAATGGGCCGCAACGATGCCCTGAGTGCTGTAGAGCGCGGCTAAACCATTGCCAAAGGGTTTGATACGCGACACGATAGTCTGAATATTTTGCAGTTCAATACCAACCCCGACGACCCCTACCACTTTTCCGTTATTTTTTATGGGTATACAAAGACTGGTGATGAGTATATTTTTTCCCGCAAGGGGGTACAAATAGGGATCAAGCACGAATTCATTCCCGGTTCGCATAGGTCCAAGGTAGAAATCACTGGTGTCGTAACTTGCCAGGGGCTCTACAAAAAACTCCCCTGCGGAGGTTTTCCCCCACACAGGAACGTACCTTCCGCTGCTATCGGTTCCCGGTGTATTGGCGTATTCCGCGTCAAGACCATCAAGAGCATTGGGCGCCCAGGCGCTCCAGACGCCAACCAGCGCGGGATTTTCCGCGAGGATGCCTTTCAGCATTAAATCGAAAAAGTCCCGCCGTTGAGCAACCGGTATCTGTTCATACTGCCCCATGACATGCGCCAAGGCCCGTGATTCATCCATGTAGAGGTCAAGCCAAATTTTAACATTTTCTCCGCCCTTTTCCGCAATATTGACGGCGTGGTCGTTTACCAGTTGGGTTATCTCCATCTGGGCTGTGCGCAGGGTAATTACCGTTAAAATACCAATCCCGGCCAAACTGATGGCAATAATGACCGTAGTCAATTTTACGCCAATCTTCATAATCAACTCCTTTATTATTTGATTCGCAAGCGGGGTTCATACCCTGCTGCTTGCTCCTAGGTTCTTCATTTGCTCTCTTAGGCTCATTAAGAACACAAGGCGATAAACGCATAAAAAACGGCATGTCACATAGGGAGTGTATACCGGCCTTTAGTATAATACACCAATTTGTAAAGCGTATTCCGAGATGTTTTCAACTAAGTTCAAGAGCATGTTTATGGTATCGCTCGTATTCATTTTAAGAGACTCCTTTTAGTTCAGCTTTTCAATTAAGTATATCATATCTGTTCTACAGTTTGCAATACTTTTTTTGATAAATTTACTCCTAATGGCAGAACTATAACGGTAATGCAGTTGATTCACGGATGATCAGTTGATGGGGGAAAATCTGTTCCATGTCCATCGGGTGCTGCCCTGTGATACACCGGTGAATCATCAGGGCCGTCTGTTCCCCGATTTCACCCAAGGGCTGGCGTATGGTGGTCAAGCGGGGTATGACATAGTTTGATATTTCAATATCGTCAAAGCCCACTACCGAAACATCCTCTGGTACCCGGATACCCTCATCCTTGAGTACCCGTATTGCACCGATGGCTAATTCGTCAGTGGCCGCAAAGACCGCGGAAAAATCCCGGCCTCGGAGCAGCAGCTCCCGCATACCGTACATGCCGAATTCTGGGGTATAGTGCTGCACCGAGACCACCCGTCCCTCATCACGGGAGATGCCTTCAGCTTCCAGGGCCTGGAAAAAGCCCGCTCCCCGGAGATTACCAAAAGAAAAGCCGTTGCCGCTTATGATGGCTATCTTGCGGTGTCCCATACCGAGTAAATGCCGTACTCCTTGAAAGGCCGCCAGCCGGTCATCCACATGGAGGGATGGTATGGTATCATGATTGAAGGTTACGGCAACCACAGGAAGCTGTATCTCCACCACATATTCATAAAAACGGGGGGCCATTATTTCATGGAGCAAGATAACCCCTTCCAACTTTTCCGATTTCAAGCGGGAAAGGCACTCATCCTCGCTGGATCCGTCAAACTTTACAAAGAAAAACATCGTGCGATACCCGAAGGATTCCAAATGCCGCTCAATAATCGAAAAGAGCTGACGCTGAAACATGTTGAAGGTGTCGGGAATCACGATGCCAACAGTAAACGTCCGCTGTAATACCATGTTTCTGGCGGCCTGATTCGGTACATAGCCGGTTTCTGCTATTATTTTGAGAATCTCTTGCCGCTTCTCATCTTTGACGTGGTTTTTTCCGTTCACCACTCGGGAAACTGTGGCAGGAGACATTCCCACTTGTTTTGCAATATCTTTAATGCTGACCATGTTTGCCTCTACATTGATTTGTATATATATAGTACGAATCAAGCAACAACATCAAGCGTATGGAATAGGCTCCGCCACAGCAGAAGAGCTTAAAACCGTACTAAGGTTCCTGTTTCAAAGGATGCCTTGCAGGTATAGGCGATCTCTGAAACCTTAGTACCATCGTATACCGATACAGCCGGGGTGGTTCCTGTGATGATGCAGTTCACAAATTCCTGTACCTCATTGATATAGGCGCTGCCAAAACGTTCAAGAAAATTTTCGCTACATTCCCGCCTGACCCCATGGGCATCAAGTACCTCCACGAGGTTTTTCTGGGGTATTGAGGCAATCCTCAGTATTCCCTTGGTCCCGATGATCTCGGTTTCCACATTATACCCATGAGGAGCGGTACGGCCTGCAAAGAGGAAAACCATGCAGCCATTCTTGAATCGCATCAGACAGGATACATTATCCCCATCCTGATACTGGGCGAATTCAGGGTGCGCGTAACAGTCTCCGATGGCATAGACGGTTTCCGGTTCGGAACCGGTAAACCAGCGGGCCAGGTCTATATCGTGGACCGCCATATCCAGGAATTGGCCTCCGCTATGAGGCGCAAAGGCAATGGCCCCCTGGATAAACTTTTCCGGGTCCTGGCTGTAGGATCTGAAGAGCACAGGCTTACCGATCTCACCGGCAAGTACCTTTTCATGGGCGTATTGGTAGGATTCATCAAAGCGCCGCATGAAGCCCAGCATGAATACCTGACCAGGGTGGGCCTCCACTGCCTTTTCCGCTTCCTTACATTCCGCCACCGTAATCCCCAGGGGCTTTTCGGAGAATACGTGCTTCCCCGCGCCCAAGGCTGCGGCGATCTGTTTGGTATGCAATCCCGAAGGGGAAGCCAACACCACGGCGTCAAGTTCTTTAAGGGCGATCAGTTCCTCAAAAGAAGAAAACCGGTGCGGTACCCCCAGCCGGTCCGCCGTTTCATGCAGCTTAGACTTATCCACATCACAGAGGGCAACCAACTGGGCATGTTGCATTTTCCCTGCGATATTCTCCGCGTGCTGCAGCCCCAAACGGCCCAGCCCCACGGAACCAATACGTACTTTATTCATAATCTACTCCTACGTTTCTTAACCACAACGGTTTCCGTCATAAATTTGATGGATACAAACATGAAAACGTTTACATGTTATAGTATCATCCTGTTTCAAGATTTGTCAAGGATTTTGACCTCAAGGCTCAACAGTTCAGGGGATAGGTACTTATCAATTTTTTGGGGCTTGGGTCAAGTTCTGCACAAAAATCCCTTGACATTTTATTATGCATATACCTATCATAGTAGTATGGAGATTAAGCTCAAACTATTTTTAGAAACTTCGGCGTTTAACTTTTATCATTATGGTAAAGCAGGGGAAAAACAACGGGAGACGATCAAGCTTTTTAATGCTATTGAATCTGGAAAATATGACGCTTATACATCTGATTCTGTATTGGAAGAAATAAATCATGCTGTAGACAAAAGGCGGTCTGAATTGCTGATTATAGTTGAAAAATATACAAAAAAGATTTTTTCGGCTAATGATGATGCTAGAAAATTAGCAAAATTGTATGTCGTAAATGATATAATACCTGTGGATTATTTTGATGACGCCTTACATATCGCAACGGCAACAGTCAATAATTTTGACTTTGTAATAAGCTACAATATGGGACACATCATAAAAGCAAAAACTATGATAGGGACTGGAATTGCTAATTTACGTTCTGGTTACAAACAAATAGGATTAAGTACACCAAAGGAGATGAACGAATATGACCCGTGAAGAAAGAAAAGCTATTCGCGCAGACGAAAAAGCTGAAATGGAATGGTTGCTTGCAGTAAAAAGAGCTGTTTCCGCAAAATTATTAGCTATGTCTTCGGCAGAAATGATTGAATACCTTGATAAGTCAACTGCGGAAATACGGAAGCAATACCATCTGAAAAGACCCGGTGAAGATGAACGAATATGACCTGTGAAGAAAGAAAGGCTATTCGGAGTACACAATGGAAGGCTTCTTCTGCACTATAACTATGAAGGACAAGCCTAAGTGTGCTCCTGCCGGCTGTCCTTCGGCGACTTTCATCTAATTTTTTTCAGCCCCACTGTCTGGTTTGTACATGCATGCTTGAACCAAAAGTTGAGCTGCCACGGCGAACACAAAGACGAACCATGAAAACTTAAAGCTCATGGTGAAACCCAGAAAGAAAAAAAGACCGATAGCAAAAATCCAGATCGCGGCGGTGAAAAGGCCGAAACGGGTGGCAAGAACACTTTCTTGCCACATTACTTCAGCCTTTTTCGTCTCTTCGTTGTGGACAAGTGTCCAAGGCTTGCGCCGGTCTTTTTCAGTGAGCACCAGGCGAAACCTCCGAAAACACTTCTTGCCGCTTTTTCAGGCTGATTTCGTCTGCCAGGGCGGATTATCACCCAGCTCCCCGGTAGCCTTCACAAAGGCCGCCGCTTCGGACTGTGAACCATGCTCGCGATCCGGTCGTCGAGGTTGGTTTGCAGTTCTTCCATGAAGTCCCGAAGCGCCTCGGTTTCTTCATAGTCCTTAAACAGTGATTTGACATAATCCTTAGTGTTCATCTTTGTCCTCCAATAAATTGTTGAGAATTTTTTGCGTAAGCGCCAGTTGAGCATGTTTGGCTCGTACAATTGCCGGCCCTTGTTGGTGATCCGGTAATACTTCCGTCGCGCCCCCTGGGTTTCATCACCCCAGTAGGACGTGATACAGCGGAAAATCGTTACATTAATGCAAGGTGGAACTAGCCCTAGGTTTTTCGGAATGAGGGGATATCGACAAGGCGGGCTTTGTCCTCATCGTCACGCTCTATCTTGATGATGAACTTGTAGGTGATGCGACTTACATCTTCCAGCAGTAAGTCGATTTCCTCAAGTTCATGGGCAGAGTAGAACACATCTGTGCCACAGAAGAGCAGCAAAAACCGATCATAGCATTTTGTTGCCTCAAGCAGGACAATATTTGACACATCGTACTCCTCCTGGAACTGGGCAAAGAGCTTACACGCGCTTTGGTTCTCTGTTTTGCGTGAATACCACTTGATGAAAAGATTAGCCGATCTGCTTTTGTATGTTGGTTCCGGCCACTGGAAACAGCGCACCATAGCCGACAATTCGGCAAAGCGGTTATCGGTGCTTTTCACCAGCGAGTCGATATACGCCGCTATGTCGGTGTCGTTCAAAAGAAACTCAACTTCAGGAATCACCATGTTCCCCAGATAGCCACCCACGATATTGATAGCATCGTAGAAGATGGCGATTGGCCGGGATACTTCTTCCGTGAGAATATACGCGCCTTCAGGCGAGTACACGAAGAGCAACTGCATAGTAAAAAACGAACCTTCCAGTTTGACCCCTTTTTTAGTCTGCATGTATTTGAACGTAACCTTATCAAAACTGATGGTCTTCTTATCGCCCAACTCGGCGATAAGCATATCCGCGAACAGCTTCGCGTTGTCAAAATCATACCCATATAACTGGGTAACAAAATTTCTTGCCATACTAACTCCTTAAAAACGATTATTTGTTTTTCTCATTTGTATCAAAAAAAACTTTTCACCGTAAATATTAGCAGTGTGGATCACCCACCTGATAACATCCTGCTTTGGCAGAATATTGAGATACCAGTCTTTAGGATGAGCGTAGATAAAACGCACATCGTAGTTAGTCATACATGGATTATAGCAAGAATTGACGATGAGGTCAACTGGAATTCAACCAGGAACGGGATGGGTATTTTATGGGATATACGCCGCTGTTCTCGCTGCCCTACATTCGCAGGGTAAAAAGACGAAATCGGGTCACCGCATGTTCCGCTGCCGTATCACCTCGTAACACAAAATCCCGGCAGCCACCGAAACATTGAGGGAATTGATCCTGCCTTTGGAGGGGATGCCCAGCAGGGCGTCGCAGTGTTCCCGGAGGAGCCGGGAGATACCGGTCCCTTCTCCTCCCAGGATGAGGGCGGTACGGCCGCTGAGGTCCCTGGTGTATACCGGGTCTCCGGCCATGTCGGCGCCGTAGATCCAGAAACCTGCATCCTTTAAGTCCTGTATTGCACGGGGCAGGTTGGCCACTTCTGCCACAGGAACCCAGGAAACTGCTCCTGCAGAGGTCTTGGAAATAACCTCGGCGTGTTTGGCAATACGCCGGTTCCGGGTCAGGACCAGGTCCACACCGAACTGGTCACAGGAACGGAGGATGGCGCCGTAGTTGTGGGGGTCGGTGATTTCATCGAGGATCACTGCCAGGGTATCCTGTCTATCCCCCAGGCCCGTGATGAATCCCTCCAGGGTACGGTCATTGCCAAGGCCGGCATCTGCAACCTGGAGGGCAATCCCCCGGTGATCCGGCGCCAGGCGGTCAAGGTCGTGGGTACCCACCCGATCAACCCGAATCTTGTGTTCCACCGCAAGGGCCACCAACTCTCGTGCCCTGGGGCCTGCTTTTGCCACCAGGAGGGGACCTGTGGCTTTTCCTGACTTAATCAGTTCTTCTATAGCGTGAAATCCGGTCAGCATGGGGTCAACGTCCTTTTGTCCGCAAGGATCCCACAAGCCCCGGCAGGCGGTCGAGGATGTAGTCGATTTCTTGTTCTGTATTGTACAAGCTCAGGGAAAGCCGCAGGGCGCCACGGGCGAGTTTTTCGGTGTACCCCATGGCGATAAGCACATGGGGCGCATCCTTGCCCCCTGCAGAACAGGCGGAACCGGCGCTGGCGCAAATACCAGCCTCATCAAGGTGCATTATCAGATTTTGACCTTCCAGGCCATCGAACACAAAGGAAGCAAGACCGGGCAGGCGCTGCACCGGATCACCGGTCAGGTGTGCCCCGGGAATCTGCAAGACCCCGGCTATGAGCTTATCCCGCAGGGGAATAAGCCTTTCCCGCTGTTCGTCCAGGAGGCGCACTCCCTCCTCCAAAGCGGCGGCCATGCCCACAATAGCAGCCACGTTTTCAGTACCGGAACGCCGGCCCTTTTCCTGGCCTCCTCCGTGGATGAAGGGAACCGGAACCAGGGGTATCCGGGCAAACAAGGCCCCCACACCCTTGGGACCGTGGAACTTGTGGCCCGACAGGGTGAGGAAATCAACCCCCAGGTCCCGGACATTAATGGGGATATGGGCAAGCGCCTGAACCGCGTCGGTATGAAAGAGCACGTTCCGCTCATGGGCAACGTGGCATAGCGCTTGTATGGGGAGCAGGGTTCCCATCACATTATTGGCGGCCATAATGCTGACCAGTACCGTGTCCTCCCGCAGCGCCGCTGTAAGCTGTTCAGCGCTTATCAATCCCGCGGTATCTGGAGCAAGCAGGGTTATTTCATACCCTTGGGTTTTGAGTTTATCAAGGGTGTGTAAGACCGCGCTGTGTTCAATCTGGGTTGAAATGATGTGCTTACCCTTTTTGATGTTTTGCTCGCAGACACTGTGGATGATCCAGTTATCCCCCTCAGTACCGCCGGAGGTAAAAAACACTTCATTATTAAAGGCCCCGATAGCCTGGGCCACGGTCTGCCGGGATGCTTCCAGGGCCTTTTTCGCTTCCCGTCCATAGCTGTAGACCGATGAAGGATTACCAAAACACTCGGTAAAATACGGCAGCATAGCTTCCAGCGCTCTGGCCGAAACCGGCGTGGTTGCCGAATTATCCACGTAGATGAGTTTGTCCATAATGCATCCTGCACGTTTTTACCGAATGTGCCTAGTACCAGCCAACTCAGTCCCTCAAGCTGTAGGTTTTGTTGTACTGGATAATCTCCGTATCAGCATACCCCTTTTCAATCAGGTACTTCTTAAACGCTGACTGGGCCTTTGGTTCCCCATGAACCAGGAGCAATCGCTTCAAACGGGACGTATCCAGGGCATCAAGCCAATCAGTCGCCTCAACATAATCCGCGTGGGCGCTGAACGCGTTGATCTCCTCCACTGCAGCCTTCCGTTTCAACCATTGCCCGTGGATCTTCACCTCAGACTCTTTGTTACGGATCCGCCGGCCCAGGGTGTTCTCTGCCATGTAGCCCACGGTGAGGATGGTGGTGTTCGGGTCACCGATGTTGTGGATCAGGTGATGCTGAATACGCCCGGCCTCGCACATGCCATCGGCGGAGATGATGATCAGCGGCCCCGGATGATCGTTCAGGGCCTTGGACTCACTCACGCTGGTGGTGAAATGCAGGGCATTAAAACCAAAGGGGTTTTTGTGGTGTTTGATGAAAGCCTCGTGGATATCCTCATCGTAACATTCAGGATGCACCTGGAAGATCGTGGTAGCGTTAGTGGCCATAGGGGAATCCACGTAAATCGGCACCTCCGGGATCACCCCCTCGTCCACCAACAGGTGGAAATAGTAGACCAGTTCCTGGGTCCGCTCAATAGCAAAGGCGGGGATGATGATCTTCCCCTTGTTCTGCACTGTCCGCTTGGCAATATCCGCCAGCTTTTCCATGGCGTCATCAGTCGTATCGTGCCGGCGATTACCGTAGGTACTTTCCAGGACAATGTAGTCCGCCGCAGGTACCAGGGCAGGGTCCCGGATAATGGGCTTATGCTTACGCCCCAGATCGCCGGAACAGAGGATCTTCGTTTCCTTCCCCCCCTTCTTAATGGTGATGAAGGCCATAGCAGAGCCTAGGATGTGCCCGGCATCGTAAAATTCCAGGCTTATCCCGTCGCCGATAGGCATCGGCCGGTTATACGACACCCCCAGGATTTGACTCGTGGCCTGAATCGCATCCTGTTCATCATAGAGGGGGGTCCAGTCAAAGTGGTCCCCCTTCTTCTTGGCCTGCTGGCGCAAATACACCGCATCCCGTGCCTGAATATTGGCGGAATCCATCATGATGAGACTCGAAATATCCCGAGTCGCCGGTGTGGCGTAAATATTTCCTGTATAGCCCTGTTTGGTGAGCAGCGGCAGCAGCCCACAGTGATCCAAATGCCCGTGGGTCAATACCACTGCCTCAATACGGTCAGTTGCAATGCCAAAATTACGGTTTTTCCGGTCCGATTCAGCCCGGCTGCCCTGAAACGCGCCGCAGTCGATGAGGTAGGACTTACCGTCGATTTCGAGCACATGCTTGGAACCGGTTACTTCCTCGGCAGCACCGAGGGAATAGAAGTTAATATCCATAATTCAGGATACCCTATTTTGTGCGGTCAAGCCAGAACTATCGCTCATACCCCCGAATACATCGTAATGCCGTATCCGCATCGATCCTGCACATTTTTGAGGAACGGACACGGTTTTCACGCTTGTGCACAAGATTCTAGAGAGGAGCATATAAACATCGTGCTTCTTCATTCTTACCCCTACCCTATTCCCCGGCCATTCCTAATTGCCCCTATTGCCTACGTGCAAGAGACGATGGACCCGCTTATCGCCGTGGCGGCCTTTAAGACATTCGTCTACCGGGTCAGCCATTACGTCCAGTGATTCCATAGGAAGGGCGCCAAATAAAAC
>JAITQK010000232.1 GCA_031288975.1 Treponema sp.
CGGCCGGTTCCGTATCAACCCCGTGGAGCTGTTGACGGGGTGGTTTGTTCAGCGGAATACGCCGCCGCTCTTGAACTGGTTGCGCGGTTTGGAAGCTCCTGTGGCAAGCCCTTTTACGCGGCGGAATTTCTTAAAGCGCATCCCCAGTTTGAGCATTTGCGGCCGTTTCTGAAAAACCGGCCCACTCAGCCGTGGACAGTATTGTAAATAGGATTAAATCGCTTGCCGTGCTTGGTGAAGGATTGGAGTACGATCCTGCGGAGAGCGGCGGGGCGGAACTACCGCTTTGCGGGAAACCTCACCCTGGCAACGAAAGAGCCGGTTACGTATCCTGCGCTGGTTACCGTGTATAGCCTGCCGAGCGGAGAAGCGCGTATCACCGAAATAAAGAGGGCATACGGGCTGTAGGCGAAGAAATTAGTTTTAAGGGCGGACCGTCCTCTGATATGGGCGGTTCTCCCTGTTGTGAGCATCGTAGAACCAATCTGTCAGTTAATGCCGGCCAACACCACCCGCATAGCCCAAAACACGCTTTTACTGCACTTCCGGCAAATCCTGATTATGCTGGTGAGTCTGTATACATGATGCGCGATCAATGTCAACAGGTTAAGCGATATTATAAAGGAAGATTAACCACTAAGTTACACGAAGTCGCACAAAGTATTCCTTTCTCTATCTTACTTTGTGCAACTTTGCGATACTTCGTGGTTTTTCTTCCGCTCCACTGGTAACGGCTTGATCCCCACTACTGGTCAATGTCGCTTTCTTCACGCGGTGTGCCGGAGGCGTAAGAGCCAAAGCGTATAATTTTTTCGCTGGTATCGCCCAGCGTTTCCAGAATGATAGCTTTGATTTCCGGTATTGCTTCATTGCTTATTGTATGGGCCTTGCGTAAACGAGGGACTGCTCCCGCCGGGCTAGTTCCAGTTCCGCGGCCTTTGTTTCCCATTCCTGGGTTTTGGCCTCCAGCGCTGCGGTGGTTTCGTCGAGTTTGAGCTTCACCGCCTTTGCTTGTGCTCCGTTACGGTAGATTTCCGGCTTTGCCAGTTCCCCTTCCATCCGGGCCTTTTCAGTTTCCAGATCCTCCAGGGCTTTGAGGATCTCCGCTTCCTGCCGTTCCAGCCGGCGAATATGGGTCTGCCGCTGTTTTTCCGTTTCCCGGCGTTCTGCAGCCCCTGAGGCGGCTTTACGCTCTGGGGTTTCAAACTTGGGTTTAGGTAAGGTCCCAGGAGCCGGCCTTTCCCCGAACGCTGCTCCTGTGCTGCTGGCTGCTGCAGCTTCCCGCTCAAGGCGGTCTTGGTAATAGGCATAGTTTCCGTAGAAAAGCCGGGGCCTGCCACGGGAAAGTTCCAAGGTCTTGGTGGAAAGAGCCTCCATGAAAGCCCGGTCATGGGAAACGAAGATGATGGTCCCGGTAAAGTTTCTCAGGGTGTCAAGGAGTATGTCTTTGGAATAGAGGTCTAGATGGTTGGTGGGTTCGTCAAGGATGAGGAGGTTCAAAGGCTTGAGGAGCATCTTGAGCAGGGCAAGACGGCTCTTCTCTCCGCCGGACAAGACCGAAAGGGGCTTATACACGTCATCCCCCCGGAAGAGGAAACTGCCGAGCATATCCCGCACCTTGGGGATGAGTTCCGTGGGCGCTTCGGCTTCCATACATTCCAATACCTGCTCAGGGCCGGTCATGGTTTCCGCCGCGTCTTGGGAAAAATACCCTGCAGAGATACCGGCGCCATACTGGAGGGTCCCCTCAAAGTCCTGGTCCACTGTGGCGAGAATCCGCAGGAGCGTGGTTTTTCCTGCGCCGTTCCGGCCCACCACCACGAGCTTTTCCCGGGATTCCAGGACCAGGTCCAGTCCGCCAAGGACCCGCCGCTGACCATAGCATTTGCCGATGCCTTCCAGGGTGAGGGCTATGCGGCCTGCGTGAGGTGGCGGCGGAAAGGTGATGCTGATCTTCTTGAGGGATTCGGGGATTTCGATGAGTTCCATCTTTTCCAGCTTCTTGATCCGTTCCTGGGCCATGGCAGCCTTGCTTGCCTTGTAGCGGAACCGGCGGATCAGGTCCTCAGCCTTGGCGATCTCTTCCTGCTGGGCAGCGTAGCGTTTGGCAAGGCTTTCCAGTTCAAGGTCCCGGACCTTTTCGTAGGCGCTGTAGTTCCCTGCGTACCGCTTGAGGCTGCCCTGGAAGAGTTCATACACCTCGGTAACCGTAAGATCCAGGAAATAACGGTCGTGCGAGACCAGGAGATAGCCTCCGGTAAAGGAGTGAAGCCACCCTTCAAGCCAAGTCCGGGCTTCAATGTCCAGGTAGTTAGTCGGTTCGTCAAGGAGCAGGATGTCCGGTGCTTCCAGGAGCACCTTGGCTAGAGCGATACGCATCTGCCAGCCTCCGGAAAATTCTTCCGCCCTCCGGTCCAGGTCAGTTTCGGCAAACCCAAGCCCTGCAAGAACCATGGCAATGGTCTGTTCCCGCTGATAATAGCCGGAATGTTCCACCCCTTCTTGGAGCAGGTGAAACTCCTCAAGAAGGGCCGCAGTACGGCTATCGTCGCGCTTGGCCTGTTCCAGGGTCCTGCCCAGAACCTCCATCTGGGAAAGCATGGCGGTAATGGCATGATAAGCCGTTTCCGCCTCATCCCGCAGGGTCCTGCCCCGGTGGACTATCCCCGCCTGGGGGAGATAAGAAACCCGGCTCCCCTTCTGGAGTGCCCGATCCCCGGTATCCGGGGCGCGTTTACCGGCGAGTACCTGCATGAGGGTTGATTTACCGGACCCGTTGGCCCCGGCAAGACACGCAGAGGAACCGGCGGCAAGGGAGAGGCTCACCTCTTTGAGGATATCCCGGTTCCCAAAGGCGAGGGATACCCGTGAGCATTGCATAAAGGCCATAAATCAGAACTCCCCAGGGGAAGCAGCCCTGAAAAAAAGCACAATCGGTGAAGCCGCCCGGCGGGTAACGGTTACACCGTCAAGGTTTGCTGGTGGGACGTATTCAAGCCGGAACCCCTGGTTGTTCAGAATATACATGAAATTCGCCACCGTACCGGAACCACCTATCCCATCAAAATGGAGGGAAAAGGCCCCATCATACCGGTTCTGTAGGGAAGCATCCAGAAATAGCCCCATGGTTATGGTCCCGCTGCCCAGCACCGAAGGGGGAATCACCTGGTAAATCAGCAGATCATAGCCGCTCCAGGTGAACCGCCCTTCTCCGGAAAAGGTCAAGGTCCCATAGTTGGTACTGTTGTATACCGGTCCCTGGACGTAGATGCTGTTGAAAAGCGTTTCCCTGCGGGCGCTTTCCTGGACAATGAGATCATCCACCGAGGAGGAAAGGGCCACAAACAAGAGGGTCCGCAGCACACCGCCGTTTTCACTGTACTGTACCGCCAGGGTCGTATCTGAACGGAGGCTCATCTGAAGGGGAGCGCCCTCGAAACGCCAGGAACGGAGGCCATCAGAACGAATACTCGTATAGGAAAAACT
The DNA here is from genome assembly GCA_031288975.1 of Treponema sp. Lineage (GTDB taxonomy): Bacteria > Spirochaetota > Spirochaetia > Treponematales > Breznakiellaceae > JAITNP01. Next base: position 3,487 of record JAITQK010000232.1, read on the forward strand.
CTTGTCTATGGTGGGCAGATAGATCCGGGCAATCCCCGTATCCTGACCAGGGGAGAAATGCCATTGCTGGGACAGGTCATCCAGGTCTATTTTATGGTAATTCACCATGGTTCCGTACCAGTCAGGAGACCAGGTTTGGGACAACACCCGTTCCAGGTCTGTATCTTCCGCTTCCACCGCCGCGACCTGAGTAAGGGCCAAGGGTCCGCCGGTGTATTCAAACAGTTTAAGCCGGTAGGAAAAACAGTACCCCAGGCTGCCGTTTTCGGTGAGCACCTGATACCAGGCTCCAGGAAGCGGGTTTCCATTGGCACCCAGGGCGGAAATTCCCTCGGCTTTGGCCATAATCTTGATTATCTCCCCCATTTTGAGGCGGTATACCCGCCGGGCATTGTTATCCGGGCTTTCCCTAATAGGCAGCCCGTCCTGCAACGTTTCCGCGTAGCTTAGGGCAAGCGCAGAAAAGGCCGCCGCCCGCCGCTGGGCAGCGCTTTTCGTACCCAGGAGTTCAAGCTGGGCCAGGGGAATCTCAAATTTATCCACCTGATTTTCCGGCCTGCGGTAGGATTCGGGAATCCCCACCACCCACACGTGGTTTATATTCGATTTAATATACACCTGCAGAATCGTTCCCGAGGGAATGGCAGGTTCTTCGGTGGACCACAACAAGAGGCCCCATCCCAGGGACCGGGTACAGCCGGTATAGGAGCTTGCCAGGGCCGCTCCAATCAGGATGGAGAAAAAAAAGGGGGAAAAATGCTGTTTTTTGATGGCTGATACCATAATCCTTATAGTCTACCGGAATTGAGGGCAGAAAACTAGTATTCTCTATGTGGAGCATTGTTCAGCGGCAGACAAATAGACATAGACAAATAGACAAATAAACGCTTGACAAAATTTATCAGCGGGGATATAATCTATTTGTATACTTCAATGGAAGGGGGTGAAAATCCTCCACTATCCCGTAACTGTAATGAGGGACGATTCCATCATAAACGGCCACTTGCCTTGAAAGCTGGGAAGGCCGATGGAAAAGGTTGAACTCTGAGTCAGGAAACGTTGGTATGCGCATCTTTAATTTCAAAGGCTCCGAGGGGTGGGCCTGCAGGATGGGTTATGGTTCAGTCAGTATTTATTGTCAAAGGTTTCGCCAGCTATGAGCTATGGTCAGGGGTATATTCCCGCCGTTTGCCGGGGCAGTGTTCTTTTTTTACGGCAGCGAGGCGATATGGAGACGACTTATTGATGTAAGAGGTAATTAAAGAGAAAAACCTACGACGGCTGTATTCTTGCCGGAAGCCAAACCGCCGCAGGTGTTTATGTAAAGCATTGGTAGTATACTTGTCCGATTTTTTTTTGTCAATGCAGACATAAATAAATTCTCTTTTATTATAAAGCCCGGTCAAGGACGATTTGTCTCAGCCGGATATTTTTATTTTAGGAGGACTCTATGTTCAAAAAGGGCCTTTTCTGTGGTATTGCTCTCATAGGGGCGATATTTCTCCTGTTTACCGGATGCCCGACGGATCCGGATACAGATTCGTTTGTGGCGGTGACCAACATCACCGACGTACCGGCCAGTGGCACGGTGGGAACCGCGGTAAACCTTGCGGGCGCGACCGTAGTTCCAAATGACGCCACCGACAAGACCATCGTAGTAGAACCGAGTAACGCGAACTACAAGGATATCGTCTGGAGCGTCAAAACCCCCGGGGCCGGTATTACCAGTATTGAAGGCACCAGTTTTACTCCCACCCAATCCGGGGAGCTGGTTCTCACCGCGACTATCGTCAACGGGTTGACGGCAACAGGCGCGTCCTACACCAAAGACTTTCCCATCACCATTGCCGCTCAGGGGGAATTTGTGGCGGTGACGAATATCACCGGTGTACCGGAGACGGGCGAGGCAGGAACACTGATGACCCTTGTGAACGCTACCGTAGTTCCTAATAACGCCACCTACCAGACTATTACCTGGGAGGTCAAGGACGCCGGAACTACCGAAGTAACTAACACGATGGTAAAGGCAGGCTCATTTACTCCATCCAAGGCCGGAACCCTGGTACTCACCGCGAAAATTGCCAGCGGGGGAGCGGAAGGCAGCATCTACACTCAGGAATTTACCATCACCATTGATCCCGCCTTTGTCGCGGTAACCGGCATTACCGGTTTAGACACACCGGGCAATGGCGTTACCGGAACGCAGATAGACCTGACCGCCGTTGGGACCGTGACCCCGTCCGATGCGACGAACAAAACCATCGTCTGGAGCGTCAAGACCGCGGGAGATACGGGTCTCACCACTACGGCTGTGGCAACGGGTCAGTTTATCCCCAACAAGGCAGGTACTGTGGTTCTCACCGCAACCATCTTCAACGGGGTAGCGCAGGGTACGAATTTCACCGGGGACTATACCATCACCATCATCAAAGCGGTGACGGGTATTAGCGGCGTACCGGATAACGGGACCAAAGGCTTTGCGGTAAGTCTGAGCGGCGCAACGGTGGAACCGGCTGACGCGACAAACAAAACCATCGTCTGGAGCGTCACTGATGCCGGGGGCACCGAGGTAAGCACCGCAGATCTTACGTCCGGTACATTCACCCCTGCCAAAGCCGGGAATTTGAAGCTCACCGCGACCATCGCCAATGGGACAGCGATAGGTATGCCCTACACCGAGGACTTTACCATTACGATTAGTGAACCAGGCTCCTTTACTCCCGGTTTCGGTTTGGGGGATGATACTTCCATCACCTTAAAGGGCATCCTCAACGGCGGCACCCCACAAGACCTCTCCAATGCATCGCCAATCGCGATTACGAATGGATCAACGTACTACGTCTCCATTAACGGGACCGGCTATACCAACATCGACTGGTACCTGAACGGTACGAAACAGACGGTACACGATTCGGTGCTTTATCTGGACACTACAACCGCGCGGACGATTAAGCTCACGGTTGAGGGAACGAAAGACGGCGTACCTGAAAGTAGCGGGACCTATACCTTTACGATTAAGGAATAGAGGAAGAAGAAGATGAACCGCAGAGTACGCAGAGGAAGAATAAGATTAGAATTCTCTGCGTCCTCCGCGCCCTCTGCGGTTAAAAAATTCTTTATTATGAGTATTAAAGAGGGTGAGGCGTTTGAACTTTTGACCTGAGTAAAGGGATTACGACCTATTATCGATAAAGTGTTTGAATTTTTGACCTGACTAAAGGGATTACGACAAGGATTGTATTACCTCCGTACAGACACGGAGGACACAGAGGAGGGAAAAGAGAAAGACTTGACAATTGACCTTTATCGATAGTCACATAGAAATAAATGGATAGAGCATTAAATTTGTTTTATCAATGGAGGTTATCGAATATGACACGTGAAGAAAGAGCGGAAATGCACCGCGCCGAATAAGCGGTGGGTTAAAAATTTTTTATTAAAGAGTAATGTATGTCTTTGCACAAAAAAATAGGATTGCTGTTGCTATCCTGTCTCGCACTTTTTATCCTGTTCCTTTCCGGCTGTGAAGACCCTTACGGACAGGTAGGCGGCGCGGACAAAACCGAAACCATTGATACCAGCATAGCCGGAATAACCGAACCCTGGCGGGGGATCTGGTATTCCCACTACGGACAGCGCCGCCTCGACGGTTACACCATAGGCCGATGGAGCGAAATCAAAACCCTGCTGGGGAACAAGTTGGCGCTTTTCCCGGATTTTGATCCCGCTTCTCCCCATCTGTACGATGATTATGAAATTGCCGATGATGACTATTTTATCTTCTACGATGATACGGTATATGAGACAACCCCTGGTGACGGCGGCAACGGCGGCTGGGAAGGTCTGATTACCCGCTATATCGGCATTGTACGGGCGCTCAATATTTTTAACGACGATCCCAAGGCCGGCGCGGTAATCATCGAATACCTGGAGGGCTGTTTTCCCCAATGGTCGACTGATGTGCTTCTGATGCCCCTCCCGTTCTTCGGCATCTACTACCGCGTTATCAATGCCGACTGCATCCAAATGGCGAACGCCGTAGACCTCGCGGCCCTTGCGGCCAACAAACGGTACTACACCGAAACAGCGACTCTTGCGGAAGCTATCGCCAAGAACAGCGTGGAAAACGAAGGCGAGTTTATCGCTTGGGGGGTGGTGATTCCCCAGGACCGGGAAAAAGCCCCGCCGCCGCTCCGCTACACTCCAGGAACCTATACGGGATCGGCCATAAGCTATGGCGGCCCCCTTGTTTTGTCAGTTGCTTTTTCTGCGGATGCCATTACCGGCGTCACCATCACCGAACACCACGACACCATTGGCCGCCTTGCAGTACAATCTGCGCTGGAACAAATACCGGCAACTATCGTGAAACAACAGCGCCTGGATGTTGATGTGGTATCAGGCGCTACGATTACTTCCCGAAGAATCATGGATGCGGTGAAGGACTGCGTGTTGCAGGCCGGGGGCAATTAATGAAACAGTGGCAAGCGTTTATCGTATTTGTGTTACTGTTCACCATGAACGTGGTGCTTTTATTTGCAGTTGATGACAGCGGCAGCAATGCTGAAGATGATTCTTTCGATGAAGACACCCTCATCATGGAAGGGGGAGGAATGACGGTGGTGGGAACCGCTGAGACAACCCAGCAGATGGAAGTTATCACCAAAGAGGACATTGAAAAGCGGCAGGCGCCGGATCTGGCGACCCTCCTTGAAGAAACCCTGGACATGGGGATTACCCGCTACGGGGCCTACGGCAACCAGACGGAGATCAACATCCGGGGCTTTGATACAGAGCGTATCGCCATCCTGATCGACGGGGTTCCCGCCAATTCACCTCGGTCTGGGGAATTTGACGTAAGCCAAATCGACCTTTCCAATGTGGAGCGTATCGAGGTTATCTACGGCGGCTCAGATACCAAGTACAATGTTACCGGGGCGCTGGGCGGGGTTATCAACATTATCACCCGCAAAAGACAGGAAAAGGGACTGCGGATAAAGGGCGGTTTTTCAAACACCGGATACCTCCCCAATCAGTACAATATACGCCAGTCAGGCGGCACAGTGGGGGATCCCCAATGGCAGGACCTGGTTGACACCCAGATGCTTAATCTGTCCGCTTCTTACGGCGCGGAAAAATACTCCTGGAAACTAAACTGGTTCGGGGACCGGGCGGCCAATCACTATATGTATAAAGACTACTTCGGCTTTGCCCGGCGCAAGGAAAGCAACGAAGTCTGGGATACTGGGCTGGGTTTTTCCTTTATCCGTGATTTGCCCCAGAACGCAAGCCTCCTCGTTTCCACTGACCTCTACTATGCGGATAAAAATTACCCGGTAACCGGGACCGCCCAGGGTTTTGCCAAGGAGTACGATTTTTCTCTCAAGCCGAATATCCTGCTCAACATGCCCCGTGTGTTCCATGATAGCCTTTCTACCGAAGCATCCCTCAGTTATACCTGGGCCAATATGCGGTACGGCGAAATTTCCCGCAGTGACGATCAGTATATTACAGCGGTGAACCGCTGGGTCTGGTACCCGACTGAAAAGCTCACGTTCCGTTCCGGCGTTGACTGGCGTTTTATCCATGTGGACTCCACGGAAGACAGTCTCCGCAACGGAAACAACGGCGGCCTGTATGGTACGGCAGAATACAAGCCTATTAAGGAGTTACTCTTTATCGTGTCGGTGAAGGGCGTTACCGACACCAAACAGGGCGCGGTGATCCCCAAGGCGGGTTTTGTGTGGCAAGCGGTAGACTGGTTTGCCCTGAAAAACAACTACTTCCGCAGCTTCAAGTTCCCCGACTTTGACGACCTTTTTTACCACAGCGCCGACGGCCTCTATGTGGGAAACCCGGACCTTAAACCTGAAGACGGCTGGGGGGCGGACCTTGTGGGGGAATTCGCAGTTACCGAAAAGTTCAGCGCCAGCACAACCGTATATGCCCAGTGGACCACCGATTCCATCCATTGGGTTAAACAAGGCTCACATTGGAGTCCTGAAAATGTCGGGACCGGCTGTTTCATCGGCGTGGACCTACGCCCGGTTCTTACCCTTCCGGTTTCTTTTTGGATTTTCGATAAGCTGAAACTCGGCCTTAGTTATCAATACCAGTTAAGCTGGCTTTTAAACGATGATTTAGATTTCTCCGATGCCCTGCGTATACCCTACATGCCGATGCACATTGCGGGCGGCTCGGTGGATGTGTCCTGGAAAAGCCGTACCTCGAAGGCCGGCTCCCTTTTGGTGTCAGCCCATTGGGAGAGTCTCCGCTACGCCGACACCTTAAACCGCATGGAACTTGAACCGTATTGCCTGGTTAATATAACGGTGAATCAGCGTATCGGTAAAAAATTTACCGCCTTTATGGTGCTGCGCAACGTGCTCAATCAGCTTTACACCTCTTTTGCAGAGTACCCCATGCCAGGAGTCTCGCTGACCCTGGGGGGGCGAGTGAATATCATGGGGAAACCATGAAATTAGACTAGATTTTTTACTTGACTATTCACATGAAGGTCGATATTATAGAAGAACATGATAGAATCCTCTACTTTGCAAAAATACTCTCTTTTTGGTGGTCTTTTGAAAGATCAAATCGATCAGATTCGTCCCATGATGGAACTGGAAACCTATGGGTCAGGGGATACTATTATGGTTGAAGGGACGGCTAATGACCGGATCCGTTTTATCCTGGACGGCCGGGTGGCGGTGATAAAAAAAGGGTTTACCCTTGCCGAAATTGGGGAGGGGAATTTTTTTGGGGAGATGGAAGTACTCGATGTGATGCCCTCGGTGGCGACTATCAAAGCCCTGGTAAACACCACGGTCATGGCTATTTCCAACCGGGGTTTACGGAAAATCTACAAGGCCGACGCCACGATATTTTCCCTCATAATTATGAACCTGGCCCGGGACCTCTCACGGCGGCTGCGGCGTATGGACGAACACTTCACGGTCTCCGACTTAGAACGCAAGCCCCAGGGTTAAGGCGCCGCCAAATCCCCATACCCCTAACAAGACACCGGTTATGGAGTGTATTTCTTTATTCATCGTAAAGGGGACATGATACTTAATTGATGGCTCCAGAAAAAAGGCGAGCTTGGTTTTCCGGTTAAAGGTAATTTTATACCCTAAGCCCAGGTCTCCAAAAAATGTTTTGAAGTCGCTATCCTCTTCGGTGGAAACGGAATTATCGATCTCCAGGGACATAAACCCCAGTCCTAGATTCAGAAAAAGTCCTTGGGGAGCGGTCTTCAGGGGATAATAGCGGCCTTCTCCATAGATTTTAAAATACGATCCCTGGATATCATTGGTTTTATACGTACTGGATGCTTCATCTTCAATATACTCGTAAACAGAGGTTTCATACCTGATTCCCAAATAATAGACCTCCAATCTCGTGGAAAATAACCTGATGGGAGCCCATTCAAAGCTACTGGCAATACCGAAACCGCCGAATATGGGTCCTACGATTAATGGAAAGGGATCAAGGGTTACTGCAAAACGGGATTTGGTTTGTGCAAAAACAGGAATTACCAATAAAGACATGAAAACAACAATAGAGAATAATTTTTTCATCTAAAAGTCCTTTTATGCGCCCATTGGGGATAAAAAGAAGGTGGCGTGAGGCCACCTTCACAAGAAGCGCTGAATTAAGCCTGGGGCACTACACCCTTAAGCATTCAGCCGGTGTTCAATGGCCTCCAACTCGCTGTACAGTTCTTTCGGGAGTTTGTCGCCGAACTTGGGATAGTGGTTCTGCCTGACATCGGCGATCTCCGCTTTCCAGCCTTCGATATCTACCTTGAGGATTTCCGCCATATCGGATTCGCTCACTCCCTCGGGGCGTTCAATGGCATCAGGGGTGGGGAGGATACCGATGGGGGTGTCCACGGATTTGCCTTTCCCGTCGCAGCGGTCGAAGATCCAGGCCAGCACCCGGGAATTTTCGCCGTATCCAGGCCATATAAATTTACCCTCTGGGCTTTTGCGGAACCAATTGACAAAGAATATCTTGGGCAGTTTGTCTGGATCCCCTTTCTGACCGATGGATATCCAGTGCTTGAAGTAATCCCCCATGTGGTAGCCGCAGAAGGGGAGCATGGCAAAGGGATCCCGCCGGATGGTACCGGCCTTGACGTCCAGGGCTGCGGCAGTTACTTCGGAGCCGACTATCGATCCCATGAACACCCCGTGGAGCCAATTCTTGGCCTGGTTCACCAGGGGGATGGTCTTGGGCCTGCGTCCGCCAAAGAGGAAGGCGCTGATGGGCACGCCGTTGGGGTCTTCCCATTCAGACGCGATAGCCGGGCACTGCTTGGCAGGGCCGGTGAACCGGGAATTGGGATGCGCCGCAGGCTTCTGGTCCTTGTTGTTCTTGTCCTGAATCCACTCGTTGCCGTTCCAGTCAATGAGCTTGCCCGGAGCATCGTAGCCGATCATCTCCCACCATACATCCTTGTCTTCCGTGAGGGCCACGTTGGTGTAAATCGTGTTCTTCTTGATGGTCTCCATGGCGTTCAGGTTGGACTGCCGGTTAGTTCCCGGGGCCACACCGAAAAAGCCCGCCTCGGGGTTGATCGCGTAGAGCCTGCCGTCCTTGCCGAACTTCATCCAGGCAATGTCATCTCCCACGGTTTCAACCTTCCAGCCAGGAAGAGTCGGTACGAGCATGGCGAGGTTCGTCTTGCCGCAGGCCGAGGGGAACGCGCCGGTGATATACTTCTTTTCTCCCTGGGGATTCGTAATCTTGAGGATCAGCATGTGCTCGGCGAGCCAACCTTCATCCCGTGCCAGTACCGAGGCGATACGGAGGGCCAGGCACTTCTTGCCCAGGAGGGCGTTGCCGCCGTACCCTGAACCGTAGGACCAGATTTCCCGGGTTTCGGGGAAGTGGGAGATGTACTTCTTGTCCAGCGGCGCACAGGGCCACGTACTGTTGTCTTTTTCACCAGGACCCAGGGGCTTGCCCACAGAGTGGAAACAGGGCACATAAGGACCGCTACTCCCTAAGACATCCAGTACCTTGGTCCCCACCCGGGTCATGA
>JAITQK010000152.1 GCA_031288975.1 Treponema sp.
CGTAGAAGAAATAATAATTCCCTTCCCTGTCCTTGGTGAAGGCCCCCAGTGTTTCCAGTTCATTATGAAACTTCATCGTTTTGATAAGCGCCATGTCTTTGGAATACTCATAGATATAGGTATCATGGGCGCTCTCGTCGTCGGCGCATACCGTAACAGAACCGTCGGCGTTTACGAAAGTCATAAGGGAAGGATGCTGACTGGCATAGTTGATATATTTGTTGCCAGTAGCATCGTATGTGTCACGGACAGTATAGCCCACACTTTGACGGACTAACGATGGATTCTCATCATCAGCCGCCACCGCACAGAGAAGGCCGAATAATACCGCAAGGGTACAAAATGCTTTTTTCATACAAAACTCCTTTTGTGTTTAAAGCCTACCGGCTTTTGTTTTGCCAATTCCAAGTAACGCCTCTGTTGAGACTGTCATAAAAGTAGACAAAAAATAAAAACTATGCTCTAGTTTCCTTTAATAGGACACAAAGTAACACAAAAGAAACAGACGCTATGCTCTTAGTGATACTTTGTGGTTTTGTAATTTCTGTGCGTTTAGCTCCGCTGATACTCCTTGATCGCTTTCCGCAGCCGTTCTGCCAGTTCCCTCCGATTGACCCGGACCTGTTCCATGGAATCCCGGAAGCGCAGGGTTACGGTGCCGTTGTCCTTGGACTCGTAGTCGATGGTAATGCAGAAGGGCGTCCCCGCCTCGTCCTGCCGGCGGTACCGCCTCCCTATGGCCCCGGACTGGTCGTAATCCGTGGCAAAGTCTTCCTTGAGTTCCCCCCGGATGTCCTGGGCCAGTTCCACAAGACCGTCCTTCTTCATGAGGGGGAGCACTGCCACGGTGATCGGCGCAATGGCAGGGTGAAACCGGAGCACTGTCCGCCAATCATCATCAGTACCCTTATCTGCCACCTTCTCCTCATCGTAAGCATCACAGAGCAGCATGAGCAGGGTCCGGGTCAGCCCTGCGGAGGTCTCGATGATGAAGGGGAGGTACCGCTCTTTGTTGTCCTGATCGATGTACTGCAAATCCTTACCGCTAAACTCGGTGTGCCGGGTAAGGTCGTAGTTGGACCGGTTGTGGACGCCCTCCAGTTCCTTCCATCCCATGGGAAAGCAGTACTCGATATCGTAAGCGTCCTTGGCATAATGGGCCAGTTCGTTGGGACCGTGCTGGTGCCAGCGGAGCTGGTTCATGTTGACCCCGAGCTTCTCGTAATAGGCCCAGCGCCGCTTTTTCCATTCATTGAACCATTCCACATCAGTACCAGGTTTGACAAAGTACTGCATCTCCATCTGCTCAAATTCGCAGGTGCGGAAGATAAAGTTCTTGGTGACGATTTCGTTCCGAAAGGCTTTGCCGATTTGGGCAATGCCAAAGGGAACCTTCATGCGGTTGGACTGGATGATGTTCTTGTAATTGACGTAGATCCCCTGGGCGGTTTCAGGCCGGAGGTATATGGTATTGGCGGCCTCTTCCACCGGGCCGATGTGGGTCTTGAACATGAGGTTGAACTTCCGGGTATCGGTCAGTTCCCCCCCGCAATCAGGACATTTTTTAGCCTTGAGATTTTCCTCTGGGATCATATCCGCCCGGAACCGGGTCTTACACTGCTTGCAGTCCACCAGGGGGTCAGTGAAATTCTCCACATGCCCCGATGCTTCCCACACCCTGGGGTGCATCAATATGGCCGCATCTAGCCCCACGATATCGTCGTGGAGCTGGGTCATCTCCTTCCACCAGACCTGGGCAATACGATTTTTCAGCTCTATCCCCAGGGGGCCGTAATCCCAGGCTCCGTTCTGGCCACCGTAAATCTCTGACGATTGAAACACAAAACCACGCCGCTTGGCGAGGGACGTGATCTTCTCCATAGTTGCCTTACCCTGATACTCGGTTAACGCTTCAGACATCATAGCTCCTCAATGTTGAATGAAGGTATTATAGAGAACAAAGGGGGTCTATGGCGAGGGGGCTTGCGCGTAACTTGAGTTATCTGAAGTGAATGTAGTAAAAAACATCTTTTCATAAGCCCGATTCTATTATAAAATGGAAAAAATCCATGGATGGGGAGGTTTGCAGGCTCGATCATGAAAGTAGCAAAAAGATTAAAGTGGGCCTTGGTCCTCTCTGGCGGCGGGGCCAAGGGTTTAGCCCATGTGGGGGTTTTAAATGCCCTCTCTGAAATGAGGGCGCCGGAACCTTCGCTCATCGTGGGAACCTCTATGGGCGCCATCATCGGGGGGCTGTACGCCTGCGGTATGAGCCCCTCGGAGCTTACCCGCTTCACCCTTGAGGACTTTGATATTACGAAGTACCTGGATAGTTTCGTGTTTAAGCTGAACGGACCGGTGGGACGGGTTTTTCAGACCGGTCAGATCCTGGGGAGCCTTGCCACCAAGACGGGAATAGACTCAGGCCAGCGGCTCCTTAAACTCTTTGAGCAACTCACCGGCGGGAAGACCTTTGGGGAAACCAGGATACCCTTTCGCTGTAATGCGGTGGACCTCGTTTCAGGCCATGAAGTGGTGTTCGGCGCCGGGACCGAAACCGGTTCGGTTGCCCAGGCCATACGGGCATCCATGTCCTTTCCCGCCTTTTTCGAGCCGTTCAGTGATGGGGACCGCTACCTCATTGATGGGGGAGTTGCCGACAATATGCCGGTGTACCTTGCCCGGAACGAGGGCTTTACCCAGGTGCTGGCGGTGAACGTGGGTAACTTTAACCCCACATCCCTGGGAGAACTCAAAAACGGTATCCAGGTGGTATTCCGTTCCCTGGAAACAACGCTGTATCTGAGCCGCTGCAAAGGGGCAAGCAAGGCGGACTTGACCATCCGTACAGGAAAGTCAAGCTCTGCTTTTAATTTTTCCCGTAAGCAGGAACTCATTGCCCTGGGGGAACAGGCGGTCCATAACGGTGAAAAGGAAATCAGGGCCTTTTTTAGGAGGGGGATTGGCGCCGGCATCAAGGCGCTCATAGCCGGAAAACAGTATAAGGAATGTGGTATTATTGCAGAGGATACTGATGCGTAGACTCCATAAAAGTATCGAATCCCTGGTGAATTCCTACAGCCTTTATGGTCTGGTGAACCATTCCGGCGGAGCCAACCTCCCCAGCCGGGAGAGTATTGCAGCAATCCTCCGCAGGCTGGATGAACTCATCTTCCCCGGATTCAGGGAAGATGAGGATCTGGATCATGATAATCTGTACTTGATTACCGCTGAAAAGGTATACCATATCGCCCGGGACCTGGTACGGGAGGTGGAGAAGAGCATCGCCTTCTCCTTCAGGAACAGCAACGGAGATTTTTCCTGCGGCCATGAGGGTTGTCATGCAGTGGCGGAACTCATCGTGGATGACTTCTTCGATGAGGTGCCGAAAATCAGGCGTGTTCTGGACCTGGACATGCAGGCCGCCTTTCAGGGGGACCCGGCGGCGAAAAGTACCGCAGAGGTGATCCTCTCCTATCCTGGTTTCCAGGCCATTACCGTACACCGGCTGGCCCATTTCTTCTGGACCCGGCAGGTACCCCTCATCCCCCGGATGATGAGCGAACTGATCCACGGCCGCACCGGTATCGACATCCATCCCGGGGCCACTATTGGGGAATCCTTTTTCATCGACCACGGCACCGGGGTGGTTATTGGAGAAACCACAGTGATAGGCAAGAACGTCAAACTCTACCAGGGGGTTACCTTAGGGGCGCTTTCGGTCAACAAAGAAGAGGGGAATAAGAAACGGCATCCCACCATCGAAGACGAGGTAACGATTTACGCAGGGGCCACCATATTAGGCGGTGAAACCACCATAGGCCGGGGCTGTACCATCGGCGGCAATGTGTGGATCACCACATCAGTGTCCCCGGAAACCCTGGTTTACACCAGAACCGGTGAACAGGTAATCAAAGTGAAGGAAAGTGATGCATGAGCAGTGAAAAGAAAGCCGCCTTTGTTGCGGTGGTGGGCCGGCCCTCAGTGGGAAAGTCCACCTTGGTGAACCTCCTCTGCGGGGCAAAGGTGGCAATCGTGAGCGTGGTGCCCCAGACCACACGGAACGCCATCCGGGGCATCGTAAACCGTCCCGAGGGACAGTTGGTTTTTGTTGATACCCCTGGAAGACACGCCTCCACCCGGAAACTCAACAAGAAGCTCATCGAAGTATCAGACCGGTCCATAACCGATGCCGAGCTTGTGCTCTATGTGTTGGACGCTTCCCGTGCTCCTGGGGAAGAAGAAGTGGCCATCGCCGCCCGGCTTGCTGTTTGCGCTGATAAGACGGTGGCAGCGGTGAATAAGATGGATGCCCAGGGTGCAGATTATGAAGGAACCGTGGCGTTTCTCAATAGCCATCTTCCAGGTATCCCCGCATCCCGGTGTCTTAAAGTTTCGGCCTTGAAACACCAGGGGGCTGAAGCGATTGTAAGCTGTCTCTTTGACATGGCCGGTGAAGGCCCTGCCCTGTACCCTGAAGAGTACTATACCGACCAAACCTTACATTTCCGTATTGCCGAAATCATCCGGGAAAAGGCCATTAACCGCCTACGCCAGGAACTCCCCCATTCCCTGTATGTAGAGGTGGCAGACGCGGAGCTTCGGGACGAGGGGAAGCGGCTCTGGGTACGGGCCTTTCTCATTACCGAACGGGAATCTCAGAAAGGCATGGTAGTGGGCAAGGGGGGCGAGATGATCAAGACCATCCGTCTGGCAGCCCAGCAGGAGTTGAACCGCCTTTTCGACTGGAAGGTTGACCTGGATCTCCGGGTCAAAAGCTCACCGGATTGGCGTCATAACGACGCGGTCCTCCGGCGTTTGATCGCTCCCTGATGTTCAAGCCCTATCACGGACCCCGCTTTCCCGTGCAAGGTTTCGTACCCAGCGTTCCTTGTTAAAGAAATGCCGGGCCACAAAATACTTAGCTATATCGGAACTTTTCAAAATGGCAAACATCACCACTGGTTCCAGGGAGGTGCAGAGGGCCAGAATGAAGGCCCCAGGAACGAAGATCAGGGTATTCACCGAGACATCGGCGTACATACCCATAGCAGTATCTCCCCCGGCACGGCTTATGGCAAACTGGGCGTTGAGCAAACACCAGAGGGGAAGGTATATCAGAATGACATACACCAGGCCCAGGCTGATGCTCCGGGCTGCAATGGTGAGGTTGGTGAACACCAGGGGAATGAGCGCTGTGGACGCGCCGGCCCCCAGAATGGCGATGATGATGCCTGCGACCACAGACCCGGATTTGATCCACGCCGCCCTGGTGCGGGCCATTTCCAGCTTACCTGCCCCGAGGCTCCCACCGACCAAGACCGCGGCAGTGGTCCAGATGCCACCGAAAAGCAAGAAGAAAATGTTCGCAATGGTCCAACCCGCAGCCATACCGGCCACCACCTCAGCCCCGCCCCGGCCATTGTACAGGGCGGTCATGATGGTCTCGGAGCTGATCCATGAGGCTTCAGAGAGGAACATCATCCCCGATTTGGTGAGGATAGTCTTAACCAGGCTCTTGTGTATCTTGAACACCTGATTAAAAGCCACAAAGAAAGACGTTTTCCTGCTGCTGACATAGATGAGAAACGTGCCTACTTCAACACACCGGGCGATAATGGTTGCGATAGCCGCACCAGACACCTCAAGCCGGGGGGCGCCCAGGTTTCCGTAAATGAGGAGCCAGTTTCCCACAGTATTGACCAGGGTCGCGGCAGCGGAAATGATGAGGGGGATTTTCGGCTCCCCGGTTTCCCTGAAAGAACTGCCAATAGCCAACGAGATTGCCATAGGGACCAAGGCCCAGGAGGTGAATCTGAGGTATACCCTTCCAGTGGCTACAATTGCTTCCTGAGCGGCATTGCCCATAGTCATAATGTTGAGCATCCCCTCCGGGATGGTCCAGTAGAGGATAAAATAGAGGACCGAAGCGGCCAGGGCGAAGATCACCTTGAACCGGTAGGCATGGCGCATCCCTTCAACATCACCAGCCCCCTTAAACTGAGCGATGTAGATCCCCCCTGCCCCGCAGATCGTATTGACGATAACGATGAAGACAAAATTGATTTGGTTTGATACATTTACCGCCGCCATGTTGATATCCCCCAGTCCGGCAACCATGAAGTTGTCGATGAGGGAGACCATGCTCATGATGAGCTGCTGGAGCATGACTGGCAAGGCGATACTCAGGGCTTCACGGTAAAAGTTCAAAGGTCCGAGATTTTTTAATGGTGATTGCATAGAAGTACTGGATACTCTTTTTTACCCACCTTAGTCAAGGGGTATTGCGTTTTTACGCTATGAGCTTGATGATTGCAATACCAAGGGTGTATATTTTACCAATATCATGCTCCATTTTTCAGTAAAAGTGCTCACAAAGCTCTGCCAATCATCAGTAGCTAAAATCACTTTTCCGACAGTCTCGTTATGTGTAGTGCCCTTGTTTTTATATTTTGCCAAAATATTCTTTGAGAAGATTTATATTTTTAAAATAAATTTCTAACATCATATAAAGTAAGTTATCACCATCTTCAAATATCAGTGGGATATTCGCACCATCAATTTTGAATGTTTTTATTTTATTTTCTTTAATTCATATTTTTTAGGATCGTAAGATATAAATTATAAACGGAGCGGCAACGTATATTCCTTTAGCGGATATAGTACATGACAAGTTTCATATCATAGTGAGAAGAATCGGCGCGTCAGTTTTTCAAAGAATGGTATTTTTCCACAACGCATTCACAGCTCGCGCCGGTTATAAAAGTTGCCAAAATGCTGAAAAGACATTTTGAAAATATAATAACATACTTTACACATCATCTATCAAATAGTTTTGCCGAAGGTATCAATAGCGTTATACAACATATAAAGGCTACAGCGTGTGGCTTTAGAAACTTCCAAAACTATCGCACTTCGATCCTTTTTTATTGTGGCGGACTGGATCTTTACCCATAGGAAAGCCGGAAGATCCCTTTTCTGTAAGGAGGTTTTGCCTTTAGGTCCGTTTTTTGGAAAATTGAGAGGCTCACTGGATTCTTTTGACTCGTTTAGGGCACTTTGGGGCGTAAGGATCCTAAACGTATAAAATTTCATACAGTTAATATCGGCTCACGGTCTTTTGTGGGGCGCTCACTGTCTTTGGGGTTTGCCTTGGTGGTTAGCCTAAATACTGCTTAAAAATGTCCGCCACTGCCAGATTGATCTTTTGGGTTATGTCTTCGGAAAGCTGGCTTATCAGTTCCTTGCTGTTGGAAGGCACCAGATCGCCCTTGAAAAGCTCAAAAATCTCCACTTCAAGGGCTTTTGCAATCCGGGCCAGAATGTCCGGCTTGGGATATTTGGTTCCCCGCTCAATACTGCTCAGAAAAATGATAGAAATGTCCGCTTTTTCGGCCAAGACGGCCTGGGTAAAATTCCTGCGGGTGCGTAAAAATTTGATATTCTTTCCTAAAGTGGCCTTTATAGCCCGCCCATCCATACCTCATGTCCCCTAAATCCTCCTCTATTTAATTATACTTTAGCCGTGTTGACAAAAATCAATTAGGAATATACTATTCCGTAACGGAATATCAGGAGAATCGTTTGATCCTTCAAAGGATATTCGGAAAATCTGTCCTTGAGGACGGGTATACAAGGGGAGAAATCCCCACATCGTGTATGGAAAACCATACATAAAGGAAGTTCTCTTATGGATTATAATTTACCAATGATTCTTGCTGAAAAAGTGTATAAAATACTGCCGGCTAGCGTAATTAAAAAACTACAGCCGAAAATCATGTCCTTCGTATCGCAGAGACTTACGGTTGGGCATGGCATTAACTATGTGGATATAAATGTTGTAGACCATTGTAACTTAAAATGTAAATACTGTGCTAACTTCTGTCCCTTGGCTCATGAAAAATATCTTGATGTTGAAGAATTTGATAAGGACTGTGAGCGATTATCGTCTTTGTCAAGTGGGAAAATCAAGACAATCCGGCTTTTGGGCGGTGAACCGCTGCTGCATCCCCGTCTGATTGAAGTCATGGCTATTACCCACAAACATTTTCCTGTGTCCGGAATAGACCTTGTAACAAACGGTCTTTTATTACTCCAGATGCCGAGGGCGTTTTGGGTGCAGTGCAAAGCGTGTGGTGTTACCGTGGCAATCAGCCATTATCCAATTAAATTAAATTACGCGAAAATAAAATCCATAGCGAAAGAATACAGGGTAAAAACAGAATACGGGAGAAAGCCGCGAGGGATGTATAAATGGCTACTTGATATAAATGGCGGCCAAGATATTAAAGAAAGCCACGCTTATTGCTTCAGGGCGAAGCAGTGTACCGTATTACAAGAAGGGAAGATATACGCTTGTTCATTGCCTCCATGGATCAATTATTTCAATGAGTATTTTGGAAAAAACTTAAAAGCAAGCGAAGGGGATTATATAGACTTATACAAGGTAAAGAAATTTGAAGAGATATTGGAATTTTTGGGGAAGCCGATACCGTTTTGCAAGTATTGTAATACTAAAACGATAGTATACAGCAATAGGTGGGAACTATCAAAAAAGGAAATAACAGAATGGACATGATTGCACCAGATAAGGCTCTGGAACATGCGCTATAAGGTCCGCGTGAACCGGGGACGCTCATTCTTCCGCTGTTCGTAGAGCTGGATGCCCGCATTGAAACGCCGTTCAGCCTCCAGGGAAGAAGGTGGCCCATGGCCGGGCAGCACTGTATAATCCCCAGGCAAAGGGAGTATCTTGTTCCGCAGGGCGCTTATCTGTATCGTGGCCCCGTAGGAACTCGCAGTTTGCCCCACTAGGCCGGCACTGAGGGCGTCTCCGGTAAAGAGGAGGTGATCGATTTTGAAGACCACCTCGTCTGCGGCATGGCCGGGTACGGAAATCACCTCAATGCAAAAGGGGCCTATGTTGAAGACATCCCCGTCCCGTACCAGGGTGGTCTGATGATCCGCGACATGGTGATTCATCCCATAAATTTCAACATCGTAGATCCGTTTAAGGGTCCGCAGACCCCGGATGTGGTTTCGATGATCATGGGTAATCAGTACCCCCAGAACGTGGTATTCATTGTCTTCGATGAAGTTGAGCACCGCTTCATCCATATAGCTGGGGTCAATGATGATGGCTTCCCGTGGCTGTACGGTATCAGCAGCAAATTCGGTTCCCAGGATGTAACAGTTACTGAAACTACAGGGACAATAATGAAAAAATAATTTCATGGCCTTTATTCCCTCCATTGATCCAGCTCAAAAACCGCTTCCGCTGTATTGGATGCTTTAAAGGAAACCCCTTCCCGCCGGGTCTTAATAAAATTGGTACTTTTAATATTACAATTGATAAAGTCAGAATTTTCGATATCCGCATCTATAAAGCGGCTGTTATAGAGATTGGAATGATTGAAGGTGCAGTTTGAAATGACGGCGCCTCCATAATTGAGGTGTACTAGTTCCGATTTTGCAAAGGTACAGTTCTTCAGCCGAGAGCCTGCAAAGGATAAAAACTGCAAATCGCTCTCGGTAAAATCACAGTCAATGAAGCTGGCAAAATCGAAAAAGCTCAGTCGTATAAAAGCCTCTATAAAGATGCACTGGGAAAAGGTTACTCCTTTGAAATTACACCCATAAAGACGACGATAGGAAAAATCCAGGTTTTCAAAATGTAAACCCGGGGCGCTAAGGTCGTTGATAATGTCCTGGGATTGTATCCAATCCCCTATCCGGGCCGCTTCCCGTTCCGGATCCGCCGCATGGATGGCACATAACTGAGACCCGGTGATGGCGGCGCGTCCGCAGCCCGCGGCACAGAGCGTTAATGTAAACATGATCATACTTTACACGATCCGATTAAATTTGTATACTATGAGTATGAGATTTCCACTAGAAGAACTTATTGAATATGATCGTAATATGTACGCAATCACCTCCGCCGCTTCTCGCCGTTCGTATCAGCTCTCCATGCTGAAAGACCCGGATATCGAGATAAATGACGGTAAGGTGGTTTCTGTGGCGGCCCGTCAGTTGTTTACCAATCAGATTGAATTCCGTATAGGAGATTAGAGCTACCATGCCGGATCATCCTATTCCGGTACTCCTTCTTTTTGGTCCCACTGCCTCGGGTAAAACAGCCTTATTGGAGCGGCTGTTTGTCCAGGATCTTCCTGCATATCAGGCGGAAATCGTGTCTGCTGATTCCATGCAGGTATACCGGGGCATGGATATCGGAACCGCAAAGCCCCCTCTGGAACTGAGGGCCGTCCTTCCTCATCACCTGATCGATATCCGTGATCCTAATGAACAATTCAACGCTGGTGAATTTGTCCGTCTTGCAGATGCGTGCTGCCGGGACATAGCAAAACGGGGCGGTTTGCCGGTGATCTCCGGTGGGACGGGGTTTTATCTTAAAAATTTCGTTTTGGGCCTTCCTGATGCCCCCCCTTCGGATGCGGGAATTCGGCAGGAACTCAAGGAGGAGCTGCGTTGCCGGGGTATTGCCACCTTAGCGGAGGAATTGGCCGCCTGTGATCCCCAGAGCGCCGGACGGATTCATATCAACGATACGTACCGGCTCCTGCGGGCTTTGGAGGTCTTCCGGGTATCGGGCCGACCTTTAAGCTCTTTTTCGAGTACCTCTGGCCCCCGGCCGGACTACCGGCTCCTTATCATGGCCCTTGACCGGCCCCGGGAAGAACTCTACCGCCGCATTGATGAACGGTGCGCCCTCATGTTCCAGGCGGGCCTTCCCACTGAAGTGCAAAGGCTCCATGACGCTGGTTTTGGCCCTCGTGATCCGGGGCTGCGGGCCATTGGCTATAAAGAATTCTTCGTGGAACCGGAACCAGGGCATTACCACCTATCAGAGGACCTGGCCTCGGTTGAAACCCTGGTGGCCCGGAACAGCCGCCGTTACGCAAAACGGCAGATGACCTATTTTGCCTCGATTCCCGGTGTTACCTGGATCCCCGCTGCCAGGGACCCGGTAGCACACATCAAAGCACAACTTAAGGAAGTTTTACCTAGCATCGAGCCATGAAACCACGAATCACAAGACCACACGAACAAAAGAGCGACGTTACTCACTATCCCCATAGACATCCAATTCCCCGGTTATGAAAGCTTCGGGATGTTCTGCCTGTACCAGGAGCAGTTCCCCCTTTGGACCGATGCCGTGAAGCTTTCCTTCTATTATATTACCCGAATCAGCCCCCCCGACGATAAAGCGTACGTGCCGGTCTTTCATGTAGAGTCGTTCCTCAACCCGGATCCGCCATTGACCGGTTGTTTTTTCCAGTTCCTGAAAAAGCTGGGCGAGAATTTTTTCAAGTAAGCGGAAGCGGTCCTCTGGGGCAGGTAGCCGGGCTTTGCATGAAGCCAGCGCCAAGGCAATACTGGTGGCTTTCGTCTGTATCTCCAGGGGAAATTCGGTCTGGGCGATATTCACCCCAATACCGATATAGAGGATCTTCCCATCCCCTTCGGTGAGGATCCCCGCGGTCTTTTTGGGACCTATCATGATATCGTTGGGCCATTTGATCCGTAGAACCGGGCTTTGCCCCATGGAACCGCTCAAACCTGCAATAAAATCCTCAATGGCCAGAGAAACCGCAAGCCCGGTCCGCAATGTAAGCGCCTGGGGAAGGGCGGAAAAATCAGGGTACCGCAAGAGTATGGTAAAGAACAGGTTTTCCCCTCGCTTGCCCTTCCAGGAGCGGCCCCTGGTGCGGCCTCGACCCTGTTCCTGAAAATCGGCGGTGATTACGGTACCATGGGGCAGGCCCTGTAGCGCCAGGATACGGGACTCCTCCATGGTACTTGAAACGGTTTCGAGGTGGTATAGGGGCGCCCCAAAAGGATTCGGCATAGAAAGTTCATGCATGGTATTATTATAATACGCTAAGTCAACGGTTGACAAAATCCTGTAATGTCGATATTGTTATTATGACAGTCGGAGATTCAGTTAAAAAGGGGTCGTTCGACGACCCCTTTTTATTACCGGGAGGTAGTGGTGCGGTTCACACCCAAAAAAGCAGACCCCCTCGTGGATGGATTGGAGCCGGTGCTGAAAGGCTTGGGAATGTCCCTGGTTGAAATATCGGTATCCCGCCATAAGGGCAGCGTTCAGGTACGGGTGGTGGTCTATAAAAACGGGGTTATTGGGGTGGATGATTGTTCCCGGGCGCATCATGCGTTGCTCCCCCGCTTGGAATTGGCTTTTCCAGGTCAGGAGCTTTCGGTGGAGGTATCTTCTCCGGGGATCGACCGTATTATTAAGGATGCCTCGGAACTGGTGCATTACCACGGACGGGGGATCAGATGTTACCGGATGGATATTTCCGATTGGTCCGCTGGTATGCTTCACGCTTTTGATGAGACAGGACTCGTGCTTAAAGCCGGAGATGGGAGCATGATACGGTTGGCCTATGAGGTTATCGCAAAGGCGAAGTTGGATATGAACCAAAAGGGTGCGCCCCCTGGGGGCGCGGGGAATGAAAGACAGGAGGTTTAGGCGAGTGGCAACGGATATGTCGGAAGCAATCCGCCAGCTTATTCAAGACCGGGGTATGTCGGAGGAACTCATCCTTCGAACCATTGAAAACACCCTCCTTGCGGCGTATAAACGCCGTTACGGAAACGCAGATAATGCCGTTGTTCGGTTCACCGACGAGCGGGAAGTCTCGATTTATGCTAAAAAGAAAATAGTTGACGGTGTCTACGATCCGGTTTCGGAAATAGACTTGGAAGATGCCAGGGAGTTAAATCCCGAGGCGGAAATAGGGGATGAACTCCTCATTGAGGTGGATCCCAAGGAGTTTGACCGTATCGCGGTTCAGAATGCCAAACAGATCGCCCGCCAGTCCTTGCGGGAAATCCAAAAGGACAGCCTCTACTCGGAATACAAAGACAAGATCGGAGAGATCATCATCGGGTATTATCAGCGGGAACGGAACGGTACCATT
The DNA here is from genome assembly GCA_031288975.1 of Treponema sp. Taxonomy (GTDB): domain Bacteria; phylum Spirochaetota; class Spirochaetia; order Treponematales; family Breznakiellaceae; genus JAITNP01. Next base: position 12,969 of record JAITQK010000152.1, read on the forward strand.
TATGTGGATTTGGGAAAAATGGAAGGGGTGCTCCCCAAGAAGTACCAGTCCCCCCGAGAACTCTACCATGTGAATGATCGGATCAAGGCATTGATTACCGAGGTGAATAAGACCCCTACCGGCTTGCAGGTGGTGCTTTCCCGGACCCATACGGATTTTGTCAGGGCCGTTTTTGAGCTTGAGGTCCCTGAAATTTACGATAAAACCGTGGAAATCCATAAGATAGTCCGGGAGCCGGGGTACCGTACTAAGCTCGCGGTGTATTCCAATAAGGAGGATGTGGACCCAGTGGGCGCCTGTGTGGGTCTCAAAGGGGTCCGTATCCAGGCGATCATCAAGGAGCTTGAGGGCGAGAAGATCGATATCCTCAAATATGAACCTGATGCCCGGCGCTTTATCAAGAATGCCCTCTCACCGGCAGAGGTCCGGGATGTGATTATCCTGGATGAGGGCAAGCACCAGGCCCTGGCGGTGGTGAATGATTCTCAGCTTTCCCTGGCCATCGGCAAGCAGGGTCTCAATGTACGGCTGGCGAATCGTCTGGTGGACTGGAACATTGACGTCAAAACCGACGCCCAGTTTGAGGAAATGGATATTGCCGCCGAATCTCGCCGGGCGGTTTCCAAGCTCTTTGGTGATACGGAAGCTTTTGGCGAGGAAATTTCCCGGATTTCAGAAATTCCCGGGGTGGATACTGCAATTGCCGGGGCGCTGCTGGAAAACGGTATTGACTTTATCCAGGATTTCCTTGACCTTTCTCAGAAGGACCTTGGGGCGTTCAAGAATATTACCGAGGAACAGCTTGAAACCTTACACAAACTGATTGAAGAGTATGTGGAGGTTATCATAGAAGAAGAGGATGAAGCAGAACTTAATTCCGACGCTTCTTCCAAAGCTGAGGAGGTCGAAAAAGAGGCAGCAGACGATGAACCTGAAGCTGCCGGGGATGAAGGGGATGAAAAGATTCTACCAACGGAAAAACCGTCGGTTCTATCGTCGGCAGTACCGGAGGAAATCGAAGAATATGAATGTCCTGAATGTGGGGCAAAGATAACCCTTGATATGACCAATTGTCCTAAGTGCGGTATTGGATTGAGCTTTGAGTATGAAGATGAATAAAGGTGGATCATGGCTGAGGAATTAGATAGTACCCAAAAACCAAAAGCAGAACTCATTAAACGGGTGCAAAATGAGCATGAAGTCCCGGAAGGGAAGGGAAAAAATACCTCTCCGTCGGAACGGGGCGAGCGCCGTCGGGTTGTGATAAAAACGAAGAAACCTTCTGCTCCCACCGCTCCCGCTTCAGGACAGGTTAAAAAAAACCCGTCTAAGGTCGTTGCCCATGGGGAAACGGCTGTTTCCGATACGCCTGGGGCAAGGGGTAAATCCGGGGGATCCTCCGATCAAGGCGCCCCAAAGAAGCCCAGGGATGCCAGTTCGGTACCGGCGTCTGGCGGAGCTTCAAAGAACGTATCCTCAAAAGAGGGGGCTGCAAAAGACGCCCCTCCAAAGGATGGGCTTCCCAAAGAGGCAGCCCCAAAGGATCCGCGGGATATAAAACCCCTGGATACAAGGCAGCGTCTTCCTGAGCCGCGAAAAGAGCAAAAGGTCGTTTCTTTTCCGGTTACCCAGCGGCCTGCTGCTGCTGCCGGCAGGGTCGGCGGTAAGCTCGTCGGGCCTCGGCATCCCCGTGAGGAGGGACCACGGGGAGGCGGAGGGCAGGCGCCTTTCCCCCACAGACCCGCTGGTCCCGGAGGTCCCGGAGGCCGGCCTGGTGGTGCGAGACCCCCTGGGCCGCGGAACAATGAGGGGGGTAACAACCGTCCTGGGGGCAATCGTTTCCATAGCGGTCCGGGAGGTCCTCCCCGGCAGAATCGGCCTGGTGCGCCTGGAGGGGGACCCCGGCAAGGAGGGTTCGGTGGACCGCGACCGGGATCCCCTGGAAGACCTGGTGGAGCGGCGAGGATGGGCGGAGGAATGCCGCCCCAATCTTCTCCTCCCATCCCAGAGGGAAAGGGGCCGATTAAGAAATCCTTCAAGGCTAAGAAAGCGGTTTACACCCGGAAAGAAAAAGAACATGAAATGGAGGAAAAACTCCTCCAGACCAAGAAGAAAATTTCCCATATCGCCAACCCCGTGCCGAAAATCATTGAAATCATGGAGGTCGTTTCCGTGTCCGAATTGGCCCGGAAGATGAACCTTAAAGCCTCGGACCTGATCCAGAAACTCATGAGCATGGGCATGATGGTTACCATCAATCAGCAGATTGACGCGGAAACTGCGACCCTCTTGGCCGCTGAATTCGGGGCAGATGTCAAAATCATCAGCCTCTATGAAGAGACCCTCATTGAAACCGAGGCGGATGATGATCTGAGCATGAATCCCCGTCCCCCGGTGGTGACGGTCATGGGCCATGTGGATCATGGCAAGACCAAACTGCTGGATGCAATCCGCAGCGCTGATGTGGTTTCAGGAGAGTTCGGCGGTATCACCCAGCATATCGGCGCCTATACCGTGGATACCCTCCATGGCAGGATCACCTTCCTGGATACTCCGGGCCACGAAGCCTTTACCCGTATGCGGGCCAGGGGCGCCCAGGTAACGGACATTGTGGTGCTGGTGGTTGCCGCCGATGACGGGGTCATGCCTCAGACCGTGGAAGCCATCAATCATGCCCGGGACGCGGTTGTTCCCATCATCGTGGGGGTCAATAAAATCGACAAACCCGAGGCCAACCCCGATAAGGTCAAGAGACAGCTTTCCGAGCTGGGGCTGATGCCTGAGGAATGGGGTGGCCAGACCATGTTTGTGGAACTCTCGGCCTTGAAGAAAGAGGGGATCGATAAACTGATCGATGCCATACTCCTGGAAGCGGAAATTCTGGACCTGAAAGCCAACTATAACCGGGGTGCCGAAGGGAAGATCCTGGAATCCCGGATCGATCATGGCCGGGGTATTGTCGCCACTGTTATGGTAGAGCGGGGAACCCTTAAAGTTGGGGATTCCTTTGTGGCGGGGATCTGGCCTGGAAAAGTACGGGCACTTTTCAACGATAAAGGGGAAAAGGTTGAGGATGCCACCCCGTCCATGCCCATCGAGGTGCTTGGATTTGAGGGGATTCCCAATGCAGGGGATCCTTTGCAGGTGGTGGATGATGAGAAGCTGGCTCGGAGCATTTCCGCAAAGCGCCAGGAACTCAAGCGTTTTGAAGATGCCAAGAACGTCAAGAAGATCACCCTGGATAACCTCTACGATACCATCAATGACGGGGAAATCCAGGAACTCAAGGTCATCATCAAGGCCGATGTCCAGGGATCTGCAGAGGCCCTGCGTTCAAGCCTGGAGAAGCTTTCCACCAAGGAAATACGCCTCAATGTCATCCAGGCCCTTCCTGGGGCCATCAATGAAGGGGATGTGGACCTGGCCATTGCATCCAGGGCCATCATCATCGGGTTCAATGTACGGCCCGTTCCCAAGGCAAAGCTCCTGGCGGAACAGGAAAAGGTTGATATTCGGAAGTACAATATCATCTACAAGGCGGTAGAGGAAATCCAGCAGGCTATGGAGGGAATGCTCAAACCTGATACCAAGGAAGAGGTCATTGCCACGGTGGAGGTGCGGAATACCTTCAAGGTCCCGAAGCTCGGTACCATTGCCGGGTGTTATGTGCTCACCGGGACGGTTAAACGGAGCGCCAGTGTCCATATCATTCGGGATCATGTGGTTATCCATACCGGTAAGATCGCCTCCCTCAGACGGTTCAAGGATGATGCACGGGAAGTGGCTGCCGGATATGAATGTGGTATAGGCTTTGAGGGCTTTGATACCATTCAGGTAGCGGATCAGCTTGAAGTCTTTGAGATCGTTGAGGTCGCACGGAAACTGAGTTAGCGGTGGGCACGAACGGCTTGACGTGGGGTATAGAAATAGGGTATTCTTCTGGTATTGAATAGGAGTATAGTATGCTTGAAGAACAAATAAAAAACGCTCTTAATACGATTCGTCCCTCCCTCCAGGCGGATGGTGGGGATGTGGAATTTGTTTCCGTTGCTGAAGACGGTACGGTTTCTCTGAAACTGACCGGCGCCTGCGGCGGATGCCCCATGGCCCAGATGACCTTAAAAATGGGAATTGAAAACACCTTGAAAAAGGAAGTGCCCGGGGTTACGACGGTTGTCGGGGTATAAGGTCTCTGGATTTCCTCCCCAGCATCCTGATGGATGACCGGGGAGGGGAATTCGCCCTTTGTTTTAGGGGCGTGCCTGGGGCATAAAAAAACCGTAACCGGGAGGAGGAAATCGGTTACGGCGCAGAAAGAAATAGCTCATTCATTGTTGCAATCCACGCATTCCCATGGAGCGTGACCCAGTATCTTTTTTCACCCTGGGGTTTAATACCCCGCCGCTCTGCGGCAAGGCTTCCTTATTAAGACACCAGAACTAGTCTGTTTTAAAAATCACTTTTATAAATAGAACACGACAGGGGAATAATAGTTACAAATTTTTAGCCTCTGAAATTGTTCTATCCCTAGGCCCCTGGGGTAATATATTAAAAATTTTAAAAAAATTGTTTGACACTGGTATACTAGTATGATAGAATAATAAAACATTGAACATTTGTTCAAAAAGCTATTTTTTATGGAGGAATGTATGAATTTTTTAAAAACAACCCTGTGTACGGCTTTGGGAATGACCCTGGCCGTAGGCAGTGTATTCGCAGGTGGCGGTGCACAAAGTGGCGGTGGACAGGCTACCGGGGGTTCCGCTCCGAAGAAGATTGAGCTAACCTTTGCCGGTACTGAGGCCGCCACCACTGGTCAGAGCCGCGCTATGCAGGCAATGGCAGACAAGCTCAATGCGGACGGACGCTTTGACGCCAAGGTTCTGGTTAATGGCGCCCTTTCCGGCGACACTGACGCACTGGTTACCCAGGCCAAAATGGGCGTACCGCTTGTCATACCTTCAGACCCCGGCCGTCTCGCCAGCCAGTTCAACATACCCGACCTCAACATCCTAATGGCCCCGTATGTTCTCACTGACCGCTCCGTTCTTGCCAAGCTTCCCGATACAGCACTATTCCAGGAATGGCAGAAACAGCTCGAAACCCAAGGCATTACCTTCGTTGCTGATATGTACAATGGCTTCCGCAGTTTCTACACGACTACGCCAGTTCAAAGCGTGCAAGACCTCTCTGGCCTCCGCATACGCGGCTTTGGCAACAACATCGGTAACGCATTGGCCAAGTACCTCGGTTACGCCAATATTGGCATCTCCTGGGGCGAGGTTCTCCCTGGCATACAGCAGAAAACCCTTGACGGGTGCGAAGTTCAGGTTGCCACAGCCAATGGTTCAGCCATCTTTGAGGTAACAAAATACCTTGCCCTTAGTAAGCACTACCTGCTCCAGTCATCGTTCGTCTGCTCCACCGCCCTCCTCCAGAAAATGCCCGCCGAGGCGCGTGATTTCTTCCTTAAAACAGTACGCGAGACTGCTATCGAATATGGCAATGTCGTTGCGCAGGACGAGGAACCCTTCTACCAGAATATGCGTGCTAACGGTGTTACCATCACCGAAGTCAATATTCAGGAATGGCAGGACGCCATTGCTCCGCTGTACACCAACAACGATCTCGGCTTCACCGCAGGATTGAAAGACAGGCTATTCAAGGAACTTGGATTGTAAGACAGTCATCGGCGTTATAAGATGTTAATATGGACTTATAGCGCCATGAACGCCTACCAATTAGGTAGTCGTGTGCAGCGCTCAATACGGGCGTGTGGATGAAAATATGCGTAAACTCTATCATACCCTTTGTAAGGCAGAGGTGGCCGTTTGTGGGGTGGGTTTTGTCTTTCTTGTCATCTTCGTGTTTATGGCGGCGATACTACGGTTTTTCAGGATATCAATGTCATGGAACATAGACCTTGCCATGTTGCTTCTCGCCTGGACCGCGTTTCTAGGTGCGGACATTGCCTGGCGCGCTGGCCAGCTTGTCGGCATCGACATTGTAACGCGGCAGTTCCCCCGTGTCGTGCAAAAATTGTTCACTATTGTGATATACATCCTCGTCACCTTAGCAATGATTGTCATCCTCGTTTTCGGCATCAGGCTTGCGTGGACTGAGCGGATTCGCACTTACCAGTCGATGCCCATCCCTTACTCCCTCGTTACTTTGAGCCTTGTCGTAACTGCCAGCTCGATGGTTGTCTCTACGATACTCAAGATCAAGCGGGCTATCATCAACTGGAATAAGGAGTAAGTAATGAGCATGTTATTACTTTGCTTTATTGCCTTTTTGGTAATAGGGATGCCGATTGCGTTTGTCATAGGGTTTGCTGGTTTTGCGTACTTTATGAGCCAGGCAATGCTCCCCTTCGAGGCCGCTGTCCAGATGATAGTGCTGCAAAGCCAATCATTCGCGTTCCTCGCCGTGCCTTTCTTCATATTTGCCGGCAACCTGATGAACGTATCGGGGATCACCGACCGCCTCCTGAGCCTGGCGCGCCTCCTTACACGGCGCATGTACGGCGGTACGGCCCAGATTTCTGTGGTGATGAGTACCCTGATGGGTGGGGTGTCCGGTTCAGCAACCGCTGACGCTGCCATGGAGACTCGCATACTGGGGCCTGAGATGATGCGTATAGGCTATAAAAAAGGCTATATCTGCGCGGTAAACTGCGTTACGGCGCTGATTACGGCAACGATACCGCCGAGCCTCGGCCTCATCATATTTGGCTTTGTCGGTGAGGTGTCCATTGGACGGCTTTTTGCCGCCGGTTTAATCCCTGGCATCCTGATGATGGGCTTTCTCATGGCCACTACGAGCATTACCAGTCGGTACCACCACTACGACCCGCCCAAAAAAGACGCACCGCCGCTCTCGGTGAACGAAATCATCGAGAACCTCAAGGATTCGATATGGGCCTTGCTTTTCCCCGTCATCCTGATAGTGGGGATACGCTTTGGTATATTCACACCGTCGGAATCAGGGGCCTTTGCCGTGGTCTATGCCCTGATAGTCGGCAAGTTTGTCTACAAGGAACTTACCTGGAAGAAGTTTAAAGAGGCTCTGATCACCACGCTCAAGGATAACGGCGCGATCATGCTGATTATTGCCATGTCCGGCCCGTTCAGTTATGCAATAACCTGGGTCCAACTCCCCATAGCGATGAGCAACTTAATCCAGGGGATCACTACGAACCCCCAGGCGATGATGCTGATTATGCTGGGCTTTCTCTTCGTCACCGGTATGTTTGTGGATAGCAACGTCAACTTCCTGTTGTTGACGCCGATTTTTCTCCCGATGGTCAAATCGGCTGGCGTTGACCCTGTTCACTTTGGCGTATTAATGGCCACCATCGTTACCCTTGGCGTGATGACCCCGCCGATAGGTTCGGCGCTGTACACGGTGTGTGGTATAATAGATTGTCCACCAGAAGAGTACACAAAAGCGTCACTCCCCTTCTTGGGTGCGGTTTTGCTTGAGTTGGCGATTCTGGTCTTCATACCTCAAGTGGTCTTGTGGATACCGAATATGATTTTCGGCGTTAT
>JAITQK010000167.1 GCA_031288975.1 Treponema sp.
GCGTTTTATATGAAAGACTTAACAAAAACAGAAAAAGAGATTGTCAATTATCTCATTGCGAAAAACGAAGGCATACGACCGCCGCTGCTACGCATTTACCAGTATTTGCAGGCTTTTACCGGTAAATTTTCCCCGGACATGCCCTTCACGTTTTATTTCTTCGATGAACGCAAACCGATCATGTATGTGCGGGATATGACGAAGCCTCATGCACGGAGCAGTCATACTGCGTTTTTCAATGAATGTGCGAAACGAAAGCCAAAGATCGAGGAAATCACGGGTTTCTATGAGTATCTGGTTGATAATGGTTATGTCAAAAGGTTCTATAAGGGCCTTGCAGGACGGCCGGAATTACCAAAACAGTATCATCTGATGTGGCGACGGTACAATGATTTTTACAGTGGTATTATGACTGGTTTGACCTCGGTGTGTTTATCTGATTTTGTGCCTAAGCTGAAACTCTATGAACTATGGAGTTCAATACAGCAATAACGTTTTCAAAGCAATACCGTTTACAATGCAAAGACTCGCCATCAGGCGGGTTTTTTTTTTGGCGTACCGGGCATTGGGAATAATTCTACTGAACAATTCCCTTCTGCGCCTTTCTGCAGCGGGGATTCTTTATTGAAGCCGCTGGACCAGAGGCTCACAGGCTTCCCCGCTGCTCATGTCCGGTTTGAGGATCAAAATCCAGCCACATTATATCACCCTGTTTTACCATGTTTCTCTTCCAACAGTATCTCCTCAATCAATTTCTTTTTGCTGTTTAGTCTTTGTCACTATTTTGTCTAGGTCTTTACCCTAAAATTCTATTGTTACGGAACTCGTCCCAGTCGAATTCTATCTCTTCGTCCGGCGTAATGCCGATGCCTTCATAGCTCTCGGACTCAGGTTATTCGTCAACCGGAGGCGGAAATTCTGGCCACTTACTCCTGGCCTTCATCCTCTTCTTTGCCGGTGCCCAGCTTTGGGGATAGCCAAAAACAGAGGTATGAGGGTTAGGGTCTTTCTAAACGGGAACTCAGGGGACCTTAAGCCTGGTTTGGCGGAAAATATGCTCTTATATGTTAATATTTTTTTATTAGATTGTGATTTTTATGATATATAGTATTATGATAAAGATATGACTCAAGAAATAGATCTATATATGCTATTGAAATTATATGCAGATAAAACGCATACTCCCTATATACAAGTTCCTGTCTTTTTGGACTACCTGAAAACATACATCAAACATCATGCCGGGAAACAAAGTGACTGGAATAATTTGACTAAATTTTGGGATGAACTGTCAAAACTGACTGAAACAGGTACCTGTAAACTGCTTACCGATACGCCGGAACGCCGTATTTATATATCCCAGTATTACACGGACAGGATCCGGGATGCGTATCAATCCTCTGATACCATGACCCATCCCTTTCCCAGTGAAGAATCCCTGGGCATAAGCCTCCAGGCGGGGGATGTGAGAATTCTGAACGTGGATAATGAGCTTTTATCGGTATATTTTGAAGATCCTCAGGAATCCCTGCTTCCCATCATCAAGTTGGCCTTTGCAGAACCTAAGTTCGGTTCATGCCTGATACTGGCGCCTATGATCCCCCGCGGTCTCCTGGAGGCGGCATTGTTCAAGGTGAAGGGGTATCTCCAACATCAGGATAATGTGGATTATGTCCGGTATAGACTGTCGCCGAAACTCAGGGGCAAGGAGAATTATCTGGGGAATGTCCTGAATCAGCTTTCCACTGAGCCGATTGAGTTTCTCGATTCCATTGAGGAGGCAGGAGAGTCTTCCTATCTTTTCTGGCTCCATTTCTGTACCTTGATAAAACATGATGTTATCGAGAAATATGAACCTTTGACCCAGGATATCGCCATAATCCAAGCTGCCTACCTTATTGAGCAATGTAATAACTACTATCGGGGCAAGATGGATAAAGAAAGCGCTAAGGCGGCGGCTATTGAGGACCTCAGACGGCATTTCGACAAAGCGCCTTATTTATATACCATTGATGAGGTTATCAAATTTACCAATAGAAGCGGAATAACCCTACTGGAGCAATATTCCAAGGAGGATTTACAAGCCTACCTTGAGGCAAAAACCTCGGTCAGGGAGGACAAGAAACTACCTGAATTACTCACCTTCTGGGGAACCAACAATGAACAATGGCTTGTGCAGAAGAACCGGTTCTGCGCCCTGAGTGCGCGCCTTATTATTGAGATCCGTCCTGTGGTTAAGCAGGCCCTTACAGAACGCTGGCTCACCATATTGAAGGACTACAATAGTGAACCAGCCATGAACGATGACGAGGAGCTTGAAGGTTTATTGACCTCCTATATCAAGGAGTTAATGCCCCCCCTTGCCGCTATCATGCGGTACAAGAAGTTGTCGCTCCTGTATACTGAAGCGGCTGGCCGGGAAACGGTTCCTGAGTCTCTTCGCTTATTTAACAAGGGCATGGTAAGTCCCATGAAGGAGGTGCTGCTTATTAATCGGGAAGAGATTTTAGCGGCTATTCGTATTACCCTCCCCTTCTGGTACTCAATTCCCCTATTGGTCAAGATCAATGCTTTTTTCAAGCATCGTGGTAAAAAATACCAGCCTTTTATCATACAGCCTCAGCATAAAGATTCTGGCCCTGGCACAACCAGGATATCAGCGGAGTCGCAGGATCCGATCTATGCCTTAGAAGCTGATTTGGTACCTGATGGATATACCCTGGATACCTATCTTACCGCACTTGAGGATCGCTGGAACCAATTGCTTAATAAGCAGTCCAGAGAAAATCTGGCGGAGGATATTAATTCCCTTATCCGCAACCGGGTGCGTCTTGCCAACCGGAGTCTGAAACCAACCAGTATAACCGCCGAGCGGCTTGACGAGATGGCTTCAGAGCTTATGTTACAAATCGCGGATCTGAATCGTTTGAACGAAAAAAACGCGCTGCAACTGTATATAAAACTGGATATTCTGAAACTCTTGCAGAAAAAATAAAAAACGTGCCTGCAGGTTAAAGCAAAATCCAGGAACCGGGCCTTATATAGGTATCATGGGTGGCCGGGCATACGGTGATTCGTTGGATTAGGGTATGCCTCACACCATGACCGGCGAAGATGTAAAACGCCGGATCATTCAATTTTGTGTGGAGACATTTATGAACAACCTCAACTCTATTTTAATTGAAGGCAATCTGGTTCGGGATCCGCTGCTCCGTTCTACCCCTAAAGGGACGCAGGTCTGTACCTTTAGTCTTGCCTCAAACCGTTACTACAAACAGGATACTGGGCTGGAACATGAAGTGGGTTTTTTTGATGTGGAAACCTGGGCAAAGCTGGCTGAACAGTGCCATACCCTTGGGCATAAGGGCAGGGGAGTGCGGGTTGTGGGACGCTTACGGCAGGCACGGTGGAATGGGGCTGACGGAAAGGTCCATTCTAGGATTACCATCGTGGCGGAACATGTGGAATTCCGTCCGGACCTCAAAAATGAGGGGCAGGCGCCCCAGCCGGCTGCTGCCTTGGCCGAAAATGCCTTGGCAGAATACCCTGGGGTTGAAACCTATGAGACGGTCCCCTTTTAAGGGGATGTTCCTTGGTAAAAACCGTCCTTCCAGTTGAAACGGCCGGTGCCAGGCAAGGGGAGGGCGTTCTGTGCTGCCCGCATGAGGTCTTTATAATCGACTTTTTTCAGGGGAGGGCCTGAAACATCCAGGATAAAGCGGCGAAACCCCGCTTCTCTGAGGAAGGGTATTTTATCGACCAGGGAGCAGGGTTTCTCCGGGATGACCTGGGAGCCGCTGCCGGGCTTAGTCACCAGGGTGAACCCTTCTTCCCGGCTGTCCCGGAAATGCTGAAAATCGTAGGCCCCGCCCAGGTCCGCCCGGATTCTGAACAGCGCCGGGTAGGCAAAAACAGTGATGAAGGTGAAGGCACGCCTGCCAGGATCAACGGTCCGTTCCAGGTTCTGCCGGTTATTCTCCAGAGGGGAAATGAAAAGGTCCATTCCTAGGGCGGAAACAAAGGATGCGGCCCAGCGGTTAAACACATAGAGATAGGGGCCTGCAATCAGAACCGCGTTGGTATGACGGAAATAGGAAACCTGTCCCGGGTTGTTTATCACAAAGCGCCGGTACCCCCGGCTGATAAGCACGGGTATTTCTTCGGTCAGTGCCGTGTTCTGGTCTTGGGGGAAATAAGGGTCCAGCACCAGTATGATTTCCTCCGGTGTAAAGGGAATGAGTGGCTTCCGTTCCCTCAGTAGCAAGGCGGCGATTGTGCAGTTATAGGCCAGCATCACCTTCACAGGCCGGACTGACTGGAGGATGTACAGATCTTCAATACGGGAAGTCCCAACGTAGAGGCCCTCGGGAAACCCATTGAACACGGTCTTGTGTACCGGGGGCAGGTGCACCAGGGGCGCCTGGTCCCTGCCTGGTGTGCGCCGGAAGGATTCAACAGCATGGGGAATCACTGGGGCATACCGCTTTGACATGGTCCTGGTCTGGATGAGATACACCGCATCCCCCACATCAAAGCCTTCGGGAATTGAGATCCAAAACCGTGAAGCATCAGCGCCGTTCTTATGGTTATGACCGCCTGAACCATCCGGTTCCACGGCAATCAGCTTGTGGGATTTGCGGTCCGAATCATCAGCACGGTGGAACCGTGCCGAATCCCCGGGAACAGGCATCATGGCGCTGGAAACGATAAGTCCCCGCCGTGCATCATCAGAACCCTTCACCTTATGAATAATGCCCAGGGGGATGCCAGTTCCACCGCTCTGATCCGGCTTAAGCCAGTCAATGGTCCCCTCGGAATAGCCGGGATCGTAATAAAAAGCCGTCTTAGTCCGGGCAAAGTCATTACGGAGGATGCTCAGGCCCTTTGCAACCGCTTCTCGGACCGCTTCACCATCCCCGGTGGACTCTTCCTGTAGGGCATCCAGAACCAGGCGATACGCGGAAACCACGGTCCCCACGTATTCGGCGCTCTTCATCCTGCCTTCAATCTTAAAGGCATTAACTCCCACCCGGACCAAGTCTGGAACCTGTTCAAGGAGCTGCAGATCCGAAGGGCTGAAATAGTACCCTCCCGCTTCACGGTCTGGGGAAGCGCCCCGGTCGTCCCGGCGGTAGTACCGCCTGCACGCCTGGGTACACATCCCCCGATTGGCGGACTTCCCCCCCAAGAAACTGGAAAACAAACAAAGCCCTGATGCGCTTATACAGAGGGCGCCGTGGACAAAGATCTCCAGTTCCATGTTGGTATTGACCCGAATATCCCTGAGTTCCTCCAGGCTCAACTCCCGTGCCAGGACGACCCGGGAAACACCGTATTTGGAAAGGACATTCGCCCCCCTTGCAGAGGCGATATTCATCTGGGTGGAGGCATGGAGCTTGAGGGCGGGGAAGTTGTCCCGCACCATGGGGATAATACCGAAATCCTGTACAATGAGGCCATCTGGACCAAGGGCCGCCACATACTTGAGGAGCTGGTAGAGCCGATCCGCCTCCCGCTGTTCAAAAACCGTGTTTACCGTAACGTACAGCTTACGCCCCATCCGGTGCAGACTGCGGAGGGCGCCCTCAAACTGGGAATAGGCGAAATTGGCGCTCCGTAGCCGGGCGTTGAAGTTTTTCAGACCCAGGTATACCGCGTCTGCCCCTTCACCCACAGCGGCGTCCAAGGCTTCGGGGGAGCCTGCGGGGGCAAGTAATTCCAAGGTTTTCATACAGGGGAACTTAAATGCCTAATAGCTTGTTTAAAGAGCAGGTTTTCCCGTTCCATTCCACTTATGCCGGTATCCAAAACCGCATCCGCTTTGGCAAGGGCCTCTGCAGCCGCCCGCTTGTCATAGCCCATCTCCCCCAGGGCATCCACCAGATCCCCATAGGGAGACGAGGCCGGCGCAGCCGCCGAAACCTGGGCAAGCTTCCCCTTTAACGCCAGAATCATCTTCTGAGCGGTCTTTTTTCCCAGTCCCGGCACCGCCTCAAGCCGGTTTATATCCTCGTTTTCCAGCGCCCGTTCCAATTCCTCCTGGCCTATACCCCCCATGATTTTAAGAGCGCCCCGGGGACCAATACCCTCAACTTTGAGGAGTTCCAGAAAGGTAGTACGCCGGCTATCATCCACAAAGCCGAAAAGCCGCATCTGGTCTTCCTTGTGGTAGAGCCAGGTAAACACCCGCCCGGTTGTTCCCACCGGAGGCAGGCGGGTAAGATCCGTGGCAGGTACGGCAATATCCCATTCAATACCCCCGTTTACAATTCGCAAAGTGTCACTCAATTTTTCCGTAATGGTTCCTTGGATACTGTTAAACATACTATGATTATAACTCAGCTTCAGCGCCGGAATTTTCCTGCACTTCTATAACGGCCAAGACGGCCGTGCCCTCTTCGGCAATAGCCAAGGTCCATACCCCACGGTTTGCAGGATCAACCCAGATTTCCAGAACATAAAAACCAGTCAATTTACCCTGTGCAAAGACCGTACCGGATCTTCTGGCACCAGTGGAATCTAACGTATCCTGTGAGTCTTTACTCATTTCAACCCCTGAGCGCACATCACTGGAAATATTGCTGATTATCGTATGAACCGCGTTTTCATACGAGGCGATTATCGTATCTTTATGATACTGCCGCGGATTGGCATGGCCTACCCCTGCATGTAAACCGGCGATGTTCGTGGGAGGATTTTCAACCCATTGGGGCTTACCGGTTTTTGAAGAGAACACATGATTGTGACTCACCAGCCTCTGAACCCTATGCCGGGCACGGACAAAAACCGCCAGATTGTCTACCAAAACATCGGTTTCAGGGTCGTATTCTAATGCTTCAAGGTACTGGTGATAATCCTCGACAAACTTCAACGAGGTTTTGCGTTGAGAATTATAATCCAGAAACCCCAAGCCTTTTTCTTCACTATATTCAAGCATCCCTTCTATTGCATAAAAAAACGCCACTTTTTTGGCTGCATCCTCAAGGGCAGCCTGGACTGATTCCTGGGTATTAAAACGGATACTTGCGACACCAACAAAGATCAATTCATTCCTAAAAGAAGGGGTATTAAAAAAACTCATTTCCCTCAGGGCAGCTTGCTCAAATTCCCTTGAAGGCCCTTTCGCCGGAGAATCGACGCACCCGCATACCATCAACAGCACTACCACTACCCCAATACCATACTTTACCATTTTACCCCTCCTGTAAAAACGGGTATAAAGACCACCTTCTTTATACCCGGCCTTATCCTACTGCGTTACCGGTTCCGGTTTAATATCAGTTTTCTCCAATTGGGCATCCATCATCTTGAGGGCGTCCATGGCCTTGAATTCAGCGTACCGGGCGGCCTCAGTCTCAATAATGCCCGCGGCTGACTTGGCTGCATCGGCCTTTTTCAAGGCCACCAGCACGAACACCGTCCCGTCCGAACCTTGCCCCCGTTTGTACACCGTGGCTCCGGTCAACTTTGCCGAGGTCAACTGCCGGCCAACGGTTTCAGCAAAACTCAGATTTGACTGGCTTTCCGTATTGCCTGCGTTTCTGGTGTAATCCGTGATCATGGCCTGGACATTGGCGTTTAAGGTAAACGCAATGGACTGCCGGGCACGGGACTCAGCCATGGTCATCGACATATTCAGATCCGACATTTTAGCGCTGCCTGCTCCAAAGATCACGTCTTCTTGCATAGGCGGGTTAAAAAACCAATCAGGGACACCAGCCGGTGTATCGGTAACAGTAGGCCCGGATGAGCAGCCAATTACCAATGCGGCAAGAACCGGAACGAAAACCAAGTAGTTCTTTTTCATAAAAACTCCTTTAAAAATTTAAAGCTCTCATACAAGAACTTAATGCTATTTAATATAGCCCACATTAAACCATTTGTCAACAATTTGGTTGTTTTTTTTATTTCAATCCACGCGCTCGCATGGAGCGCGACAGCACCCTTACAATGGGGTTTAATACCCCACTGCTCTGCGGCGGGGATTTTTTATTGAAAATATCTATGAAAGCCAAATTAGGTGGTTCCTTTCTTAACCCCCAAAAGGTCGATATGTTTCCCGATATGCTGTACCAGGGCTTCGGTATATAGTGCTTCATGGTCCTGCCAGAGCCGGTACAGCCGGTCTTTAAACGTATATGAACCATCGGGATTTTTTTTGCTCAGGATGAGGCCGTAGGTGATATGGATGAGCTGCCGAGAATCGTTGTTTTCAAAGAGCCTGGGCAGGTCCTGGTCCTTGAGGGTCTTGACATCGGGGATCCGTGCCAAGTCAGTGGTAACGTGGTAGTATTTGGTAGCTTCCTCAAAGACGGAAAGGGCGTATTGGTGAGTTTCCCGGTAGAGGGCAGGATCCACCAGCGCAACCACCCGCATAGCTTCAAGCCAGTTGGTACCTGCGGTTTTGACATGGAAGACCCCCCTGGTTTCCCTGCCTATGGCGGGAAATACGCTGAGTTTATCGGAACCTGAATGGATGCTGAGTTTGTACCCAAAGTGCCGGGCAATGACTGCGTGGACCTTGATTTCCTGCTCAAACTGGGCGAGGTCCCCCCGGTAATCAATGCCCTTCTGAAACTCCCCGCAGAAACGGGGGGCCAGGGTCGCAAAGGACACCCCTGCGTTGATGAGTTCCCGGGCGACAAAGAAGTGCTGTAAGGGGGTGGTAGGGGCGGTGGTTTCATCTATCGAGATTTCAAAGTCCCCTTGGTATGCGCCGTTTTTAAAGAAACGGGTATACATATCTGCGGCGAACTGTATTGCTTCACCGTAGATGGCGAGGTCTCGTTTCAGTTCTTCTTCAGTGAAGCTCAGGGTAATCCCCTCTCCAATGGCGAAGTCCTGGTTCAGGTATGTATCCAGAAAGTGCTTGGGTACCGGTGCGGCCTGTTCACCGGTCTTGATATGATCCGAACAGTCCAGGGTGATCATAGAAAAACCCAGGGAAAGGGCGTACTCCACATCTTTAACGGTCTTGAGATGATCCCCATCGGCGCCGAAGCCCCGTTTGAACCCCTCACGGAACACCGCAAAACTCACCGCGTCCAGCACATTCTCATAGGTCCGGTTGGTCAGGTTCAGTTCCCGGATCGACTGCTGGGCAAAAATGGGAAATACATCGTACTGTTCAAAAACCTTGATATGCCCTGGGGTTGCAATTCCCAGGCGATCCCCTACTCCGAAGCTCCGGTCCTTCCGCAAGCCCTGTACCGGTGCGGTAAAGGGGAAGTGTTTCCGCAGGGCCTCCGCGTTTTCGTGGCTCAGGGGGACCCGGATTTTCCCATCCTCACCCTTTGTGCCCGTAAATCCCAGGGTTTCCTGGGCTGCCGCATCACCCAAGGCAATGATAATAACGGGTTCATTCCCCTCTTTGGCCATAAATATGGTCGATGAGCCAATAGCGTTTATGGATTTCTCGTAAGCCTCGAAGCCTAAATACTGCATGGTAACTCCTCATGCCATTATAACTAGTTCCAATATAATTCGTCCAGGGGAGGAACCTTCACCGTTTCCCGGTATAGTTCCCGGTTAAGCATAGACAGGATGAGGGTGGAACCAATCGGAAGCCGATAGGGAACCGTGAATTCCCCGCCGGGGTACTCCACGGTGATAAGCCTATACCGTTCCCCGGAGGGAAGCTGCACTTCCAGCCATACCGTCAAGGGATAGGGATTCCGCGGCATGGGATACCGGAACAGGGCAAAAACCTCATCCTTTTCCACGATGGGAGTGGGAGGGGAGGCAACGGTAATGGCAACACGGGTAGTGCCAGGTATCCGGGACTGACCTGGGGGATTCTGGGATACCACGGTTTCCGGTATTTCCGCTCCCCGGGCCTGCCGCAGGGAAAACTCAAAATTGATACCTGATTGGCTTATCTGTTCCAGCGCATCGCTTATGGATAAACCTATCAGGTCAGGTACCCGGATCATGGTATCTTCCGGACCTCGGCTGACCACCAATTCCAGGGCTATAGGCCCGGATACCGGGGTCCCTGGTTTAGGGGACTGCTGGAGTATGATCCCTGGGGAGTCGGTGGAATATTCATACATAAAGGGTTCTTTTAAAGACAAAAGCGCCTGAGGAGCAGAGGCAAACAGGGTCTGGAGGTCTAGTCTCACCTCATCAATGGTACGGCCTATATAATTTTCCACCGTATTGATCAGCATCCCCTGACTTACCACGAGCTGTATGAGGCGGCCTGCCCTCACGATGGTACCTGGAGGGGGGTCCTGTTCCAATATGAGGCCTTTCTCAGCGATAGACTGAGAAGGTCGCAGCTGAATCCGGGAATTTAGTTCTTTTTCCTGCAATTCCAAGAGCGCGGCGATTAAATCCTTACCTCGGACTTCGGGAACCATGATTTGCTCCTCCCCCTGGAGGGCTATGAAAAAGACCGCGACGGCGATAATGCCGACAAACACCATGATCCCCATGGCCATAAAGACGAAGCGCTGTACCTGATGGGATCCCTTGCCTTCTTTATTTATTCGTTCTGTTGTTCTTTCAGGAAGCATACCAATTATCCCTTTCGAGACTGGGAACCAGACTGGCCGCGCCAAGGGGAGTATGGATAAAATCCCGCACCCCATTTAAAAAAGCCCGCCATTCCAGGGCTTTTTTAGCACGGTATTGCAGCCGGGTGATCCCTAAAATCCCGTCCCCTGTTTGTACCAGGATACCCTGTTTTTTGTCTAGGCCCAGCACCATGCCCGCTTCGGCCCGCTCCCCCACCACTGATCCATGAAAGGGCCGGCCTTCGAGTAGGTACAGCTCCTGTTCCCTATGGATGGTCCAGGCACGGGGCCAGGGGGTAAAAGCCCGGATCCGGGCGTCAATATCCACCGCCGGCCAGGACCAATCGATGCGGCCATCTTCCCTGGCGATGCGGGAACAATACGTCGCCTCCCCTAACTGGGGGCTTCCGGTAAGGGTCCCCTGGGCAAGCCCCTGGAGCGCCCTGATGAGGAGGGCTGCACCTTTCCGGGCCACTAACTCGCCCAGACTGGCGGTGGTTTCCCGGCCATCCAGGGGAAACCGCTCCTGCACGAGGATATCGCCGGCATCCATTTCCCGGGCCAGGCGCTGGATGGTGATCCCGGTTTCCTGGTCACCGCCCAGGATGGCTGCGGGAATGGGGGTTGCGCCCCGGTACTTAGGTAAGAGGCTCGGATGGATGTTAATGCCTCCCCCGGGGAAAAGGGCCAGCACTTGCGGCTTGAAGATACGTCCGTAGGCAAAGGACACCAGCAGGTCTGGATGTAACGCGGCTATTGCCTCTTGTACCGGGGAATCAAGGGTTACAGGTTTAAGCTGAAGGATAGGGGGTCGGCCCTGTTCTTGCAGTTTTTCCGAAAGCACTGTCGCGGCGGCTCCCACTGCAGTAGGTTCAGGGGTCCGCTGCCGGGCACGGGGACTGTCCGGGTTGGTCAGGATACCAACAATTTCATAAGCTTCCCCCTGAAGTTCCGCTTCAACCAGGGTTTCTAATGAAGGAACCGCGATACCGGGGCTACCGGCAAATACAATCCGCATAAACCTAAGCCCGCTGCTTCTTTTCGATTTTGGCCAGGATCTTGTTCCGTTTCGGCTCGGAAAGGCGGTCAATAAACAGGATCCCCTCAAGATGATCGTATTCATGCTGAATCACCCGGGCCATGATACCCTCCACTTCCAGGGAAAAGGGCCGGCCCTTTTCGTTCCACGCCTGGACCCGCACGTTCCGGGACCGGATCACATCGGCCCATATATTGGGGATGGAAAGACAGCCCTCTTCATATTTTATAGTTTCCTGGGATGTTTCTAGTATTGAGGGGTTGATAAAGACCCGCGGCACATCACCTTCAACATGGATCACGAAGATCCGTTTCATAAGCCCCACTTGCGGGCCTGCAAGTCCTATGCCCTTCCCCTGATGCAAGGTTTCGATCAGGTCCTCCACAATCCTCACCATATTAGCATTAATATCTTTGATCCGTTCCGCCTTTTGTCGGAGGAGTTCGTTTCCAAGGGTAATAATTTCCATGATATTTAGTATAGTACAGGACATACCGTTTCTTATACTATCCCTCGCTGTTTTCCCCTATCAAAGATGCCCTCACCATGATAGATCGAAGAATTCCTTGACTTTTCCAACAGGGGGAGATTAAAATAAATAATATGAACCTTAAGACAGTACTTTCAAAAGAAACGATCAGCCTTCATGTGAAGGGGACCACCAAAAAAGACATTATTAATGAGTTGCTTGATATACTCGTTGCCGCCCATAAAATACCAGATCGGGACGCCGCCTTTGCCGCCATTATGGACCGGGAAGAGAAAATGTCCACTGGTATGAAACACGGTATCGCCATTCCCCATGGGAAAAGCGCGACCATTCAGGATTTGGTGGCTTGTATCGGTGTTTCCGATGTGCCTGTTGATTTTGACGCTCTGGATCATCAGCCCTGTCGTATTTTTATCATGACCCTTTCACCAGTTGAAAAAACAGGACCCCACCTTCAGTTTCTCGCGGAAATAAGCCTGCTTTTTAAAAGTTCGGAAAAGCGGGAAGAAATTCTGCATGCCTCATCCCCGGAAACGGTATTACATATCCTCACTACGTAAAAAGGGGGAGGGGTGAACCACCCCAGGAAAAAGGGGAATCCCTTTTCCGGGGGTAATTCGACGGGTAGAGGGGGGCTTTATTCTCCTTCTCCTCCCTTTAACGTCTGGTTGGCGAGGGTTATAACCTGATTAGTCCAATCAAAAGAGAGAACCGAACGCAGAGCCGGCTGGCCGACTTCTTGCTGGGTCGCACCAAGGGCGGGGATTATTGCCCGTACAAGCCGTTCATCCCGCTTGGTTAAGGTTCCCCTCTGGAGCCGGGTGTTGATGTTGTTCAGGAAAGACGCAAGTATCTTGGCTGCATCTTCGGTGCTGATCTTCGATAAGGCGGCAACCACTCCGAGCTGCTCCTCTTCATCCACCCCTTCACGGTAGGAACGTTCCAAAAGCGGGTATACCGCCTCGTCTTCCGTACCATAGCGGCGAATCATATCAATGGCCAGCTTCCGTATCTTCACCAGTTCCATGTGCAAGAGAGAATCATTGGTCGAACCCCGCCAGCCTTCAGCCAGGGCGCTTACCGCTACTGCGGCCTTTGAAGCATCCTCGATCTCTGACCCATCAATGGTTCTGAGGGCCAGATACTTCATATCGTAGGGATACTCAGGGTCCTGGATAACAGCGGTCAAAGGCTCCGCAGGGTCTTCCAGAATCTTGGGATACGACTCCGCCGCCTGGTTCCGTACCCGGAGCTTGTACCATGCGTTAGCGGCGAAGAATACCGGCAGATAACCGGAAGGATCCTGATACTGCTCCAGGGCAACAATAGCCGCGTAAGCGATCCGTTCATTCCCGATTTGGGTTTGCCTGTCCTGCGGCTTGCTGGTGTTCATGTCCTTCAGGGTCTGAACCACTTGGGGCAAGAGGTCCGTGGCTCCGACTTTACCCAAAGCCATGATACAATCTGCCTTTACCAGGGGGTTGGAGAAAACCTGCACGGCCTTCCATAAATCCTGTCCCGCGTCCGTGTACTCGGCAGCCCCTAAAGCCCCTGCAAGCAGGCGGACCAGATCCTCGGTGGAATTCTTTTCCCGTTGATTCGTAACATTCGGGTATTCCACCAAGATACGCTTGAGGGCGTGGGCATAAAAAGAAGCAGAATCGTCAATTTCGGCGTCCACCACCGTCCTCGCGATACCCAACTGATCGGTGACCGTGGTAGCGTTGTCATATAAATTGGTATAAAAATCCAATTCCTCAGACTGGGCAAATACGGTCAAGGCGATAAAACTCAAAAAAATGACTAAAATATAGCGTTTCATATTCTTTATAGTATGCTATATTTGATAATATTTTCAACTGAATTTTGTAAAGTTTTGAGAAAATATTGGGAGTGCAGCATGGATATTAAGGGTAGATATATTATTGACGAGCAGGGCAGGACCCTTATACTCAGGGGTTGTAACCTGGGGGGGAGTTCCAAGTACCCCCTTCGGCCAGGAGGTACCAACCGGCATCCGGATTCCCTCAAAGACCCACAGACCGTCTCCTTTGTAGGCCGTCCCTTTCCTCTGGAAGAAGCAGCGGCCCATTTCGACCAGCTCTCCCGATGGGGCTTCACCTTTATCCGCTTTCTCATCACCTGGGAGGCCCTGGAACATGCCGGGCCAGGCTCCTATGATGAGGCGTACCTTGCATATCTCAGGAAAATCCTCCGCATCGCCGGGGATAAGGGATTCTCCGTGGTTATCGATCCCCATCAGGATGTATGGAGCCGGTGGACCGGCGGGGACGGCGCCCCTGCCTGGACCTTGGATACCCTCGGCATGGACCGGGACCAGTTGGACCCAAGCGGTGCGGCCCTGACCCAGCAGCATTACGGCGCCCTGCATGGAGGCGCCCCCTTTCCCCGGATGATATGGTCCACCAATTACAATCGCTATGCCACAGCCACTCTGTTCACCCTGTTCTTCGCAGGCAATACCTACGCCCCGGAGCTTACCATCGACGGGGAACACGTCCAGGACTGGCTCCAGGAACGGTATCTCGCCTGTATGCGCCACTGTTTCAGGCGGCTCAAAGATTGCACTGCCATTGTCGGCTGGGGAGCCATGAACGAACCGCATCCAGGCTTTATCGGCTACCATGATCTTACCATGCTGGAAAATTACTCCGCCGCCTTGGGTCCCATGCCCAGTCCCTTTCAGGCCATGAGCGCTGCTTCGGGGCACCCGGTTACGGCCCCTGAGTATACCACGGATATCTGGGGCCGGAGGATCGTGGGACAGCAAACCTTGAATCCAGGGGCTGTGTCCCTTTTTAAACCGGGGTTTACCTGTCCCTGGAAACAGGCGGGGGTCTGGACCGATGAGGGAGGTGTTCCCCGGCTCCTGCGGCCGGATCATTTTGCCCTCTATCAGGGTAAACCAGCGCGTTTCACTGAGGATTTCCTCAAGCCCTTCATGAACCGCTTTGCCGAACGGATCCGGGAACTCAACAACCGGGCCTTCCTTTTTATTGAGGGAATCCCCAACGGGATGCACCCCACCTGGTCATCTCAGGATGCCCCAAAGACGGTGAATGCCTTTCATTGGTATGACGGGCCTACCCTTTTTACCAAGTCCTTCCGTTCCTGGATTACCCTGAGTCCTGATCCGAAGCAAGCCTCCCGTGGGAAGCTCATCCTGGGGCGGAAGAATGTGGCTGCCTATTTTACCCGCAGCCTGACCGAAGTGCTTACCTGGACTGAAGAGCACATGGGGGACATGCCCTGCCTCCTGGGGGAATTCGGGCTTCCCTTTGACCTGAACCGAGGCCGGGCCTTTAAAACCGGGGACTACCGCCTCCACGAAGAGGCCCTATCTCTGTATTACGACGCGGTGGACGCCAACCTGCTCCACTCGACCATCTGGAACTACACAGCGGATAATACCCATGAGGAAGGAGACGGCTGGAACGATGAGGACCTGTCCATTGTTTCAGGCGGCGCAGGCCGGGCACTCAAGGGCTGGCTCCGTCCCTACCCCATGGCCACAGCGGGAACACCGCTCAGGATACACTGGGATCGGAAGACGGGAATCTTGAGCTACCGGTTCAGAACAGACCCCCGGCTTAGGGCCCCCACGGAACTGTTTATCCCCCAGGAATGGTTTGGGCCAGAACCGGGGATCACGATACGCCTCGAGCCGCCGGAAGGAACTCAAGCGGTTGAAGCCGCCTATAAGCCGGAATTGAGGAGGCTTTTCTTGACGCACAACGGGTATGAGGGAGTGGTGAACTGTACTGTGAAGCGTGAGCGGTGATAAACGGAGCTGCCTGACAGGGCGACGGCATTTACTCCCCGAATAAAGCCCTAGAAGGAATAGTACCATATAAACCGCTTATTGTTGCGGATAAAGGGATTTTACAGTTTCAACGTCCAGCTCAGTGGTTTCCGCCACTTCTTCAGGGCTCCAGCTCTTGTTAAGAAGTTTTATGGCTATCTCAAGGGCATTCTTTTTCTTCCCACGGACTTCCCCCCTAGCCTCCCCACGGGCTTCCCCCCTGGCCTCCCATTTGGCAATCAAGCCAGCTTCTTCAAACACCTGCTCAAGGGTTAATGCGTTGTTACTCATTTTTAATACCTCCTGTAATATTCCCGAGTTAGCCCGGGCTATAGCGTCCAGATACGCCCCTATCTGCGCTGCTTT
>JAITQK010000004.1 GCA_031288975.1 Treponema sp.
CCCAAGGCATGGTAACAATGAGGCGTGTGGTTTGCGGCGAACGTGTTGGTGCCGTTCACAGGTTAGGCGCTTCCCATCGCGCCTCTGGTACCTACGGATGCCTGGTTTTTGATGAGAACGAGGTCATTGTTGAAGGACAATGACCCGTTGTCTAAACAAGGTCACCAGGTTAAGAAGAATATCAACCACTAAGTATCGCAAAGTATCACAAAGTAAGCTAGAGAAAGGAATACTTTGTGCAACTTCGTGTAACTTAGTGGTTAATCTTCCTTTTGTCTAAAGACAATGACTTATTGTCTAATCTTTATGTCCATTATAGAGCATTGGGAAAACGCTGGACTTTATAGAAAGACTTTAAAAAGTTCCTCCTGGATAGGCTCTGGCCCTTCCCCGGGACTTTGCGGTACTCCTTCCGCGCTTCCCGCAGCTGTCCAGTTCTGTGCTCTTGCAGGGTCATTGAGCATTGCAAGAAAGGTTTCCTCGTCGATAATAACAACCCCCAACTTCCGGGCCTTCTTGTTTTTCGCAGACCCTGATTCGGGATCGTTGGTAACGAGAAACGATAGATCCTTCACCACAGAGGACTTGGCGGAAGCTCCCAGGGCCTTCACCCGTTCCTCCGCCGCGTTCCGTTTTATGGCCTTCAGTTCACCGGTGAAACAGAAGGAGAGACCCTTGAGTGGCTCGTCTTCTGCTTTGGGGGGCGGGGCAATGGTGATGATCCCAAAGGCCAGAACCTCATCCATCTCCCCAGATGTTTCCGTAAGCCCCTCCATGATGGTCTGAGCGGTGATTTCCCCCAGGCCGTATACTCCGGCGAGGTCCTCGATAGAAGCGGCGCGCAGTGTTTCCAGGGTGTTGAATCCGGCGGAGACAACCTTTTCCATGATGGTCTCCCCGACGCCCTCAAAATCAAAGCCTGCTACAAAGGCAGCCAGGGACAGTTCTCGCTTGGTACGGATGTGGCGTACCACCTTGGCTGCGGAAAGTTCCCCCATCCGCTCGAATTCGGCCAATTCCTCCGGTTCCAGGGTATAGAGTTCCGGTATCCGCCTGACCCGTTCCTTGTCATAGAGCTGCCGGAGCAGCTTCTCCCCGAGTTCACGGATATCCAGGACCGCAACCCACTTTTCCAGGCGATGCAGGAGCCGCTTGGGACATTTGGGATTGGGGCAATACAGCCTGGTTCCCCCATCTTCCAGGGAAGCGCCGCAGCTCCCACAGGTTCGGGGCATACGGATCTTCATCGTGCGCGTGTGCCTCCGGCGCGCAACCCTGTACTTCTTCCCTACGAGCGTGTGCCTCCGGCGCGCAATCCTGCGGTTCTTCACCGCCGTGTCTACACTGGGCAGTACCCCTTCTGGAGCAAGGCCCTCGATCTTGGGGATGATCTCCCCCCGCTTCACCACGGAAACTACGGAACCTATCTTAAGCCCCAGGGCGCGGATCATGCCGGGATTATTGAGGTTGGCCCGCTG
This sequence comes from Treponema sp., assembly GCA_031288975.1. Taxonomy (GTDB): domain Bacteria; phylum Spirochaetota; class Spirochaetia; order Treponematales; family Breznakiellaceae; genus JAITNP01. The sequence goes on from JAITQK010000004.1 coordinate 1,479, forward strand.
GACCGTGGTTCCTGCCAGACGCACCGGGTCCACCACCCCGATGGGGGTGTAGGTAGCGCCGGATTCGCTCCATTCCACGGTCCTGAGTATGCTATAGGCCACTTCAAGGTCGAACTTGAAGGCGATCTGCCGCTCAGGACGGGTACGCCGGAGGTCCGTCATGTCAGTTACCCGATCCTTGACCACCAGACCGTCGATGTCTATGGAAAGGGAAGCCCGTTTCTCCGCCACCGCTTCACGGTAGGCAATAAGCGCCTCGGGGTCGGTAAACGTCGTGGTCTCAGGCGTTGAAAACCCCCGATTCTGTAGCCAGGCTATTTTTTCGATTTCATCCTGAAAATAGTGGTCCTCCCCGCTTGCAGCGGCATCGTAGGTGATGAGGGTCAAATCTTCGCAGCCCGTGCCGTCCTTCCGGCGCATGATACCGTTAGCGGCATTCCGGCAGTTGGCCTTAGTAGCGTACTTTTCCTTCCAGACCTCGTGGGCCATCACCACCTCACCGCGAATCCCGCCGGTAAAGGGTATGTCCAGTTCCGGCACGACCCCGATCATGCGCCGGGCGTTCCGGGTGATCTCGTCCCCGATGGTACCGTCTCCTCTGGTGATGGCCCGGATAAGCTTGCCCCCTTCGTATTGCAGTTCCAGGCTTGCCCCGTCAAGTTTATACTGCACCACAAAGGTCTCAGGGGCAATCTTCGCGGCCCAGGCGCGGAAATCATCGGGGTTTGCGGCCTTTTCCTGGCTCCCCATGGGGATGAGGTGCCGGGCCTTGGGGAAGCCGTCGGTGTTATCCGCGCCGACCCTGGTAAGTACCGGGCTATCGGGCTTGAGGCGCCGTAATTCATCCCAGAGGAGGTCGAATTCCCCATCAGCGATTTCCGCCTCTCCATTGTAATAGGAAGCCTGGTATGCGGTGATGAGCCGTTCCAGGGTTGTGGCACGGGTGTCTGAAGTACGTTCCCCGGTCCCTGCTGCTGGCGCGTCTTGCGTTACAGACTGGGATTTTGCTTTTCCAGCGCTTTTCATGGTTGAACCTCAAAATATAATTCATACACCTCATGGTGTTTATCAAGCCCTTTTTGTTCGAATCGAGTCGAAGGCCGCCAGGGCTGGGGCGGGGCAAAGTCGTCCCAGGCATTGGTCAAGCCCGTGGTGGCAGTGAGTTCCGCCAAGGCCCAGGTACCGTACTCCGCCCAGTCGGTAACCATATAGAGGTACCCGCCAGGCATGAGCTTTGTACCCAAGAGGCTGGTGAAAGGCCGGGTTATGAGCCGCCGCTTATGGTGCCGTTTCTTGGGCCAGGGGTCGGGGAAAAAGATATGAAAGCCCTGGACCGACCGGTCGGGGATCATCCCTTCCAGGACCTCCACCGCATCATGTTCGATGATACGGATATTGCCAAGCCCCCGTTTTTCAATTTCCCAGAGGAGCCGCCCGATACCTGGCCGATGGACCTCAATGCCAAGGTAGTTTAGTGCAGGATGGTCCTGGGCAATCATGGCCGTGGCAATGCCCATACCAAATCCGATCTCGATAATGACCGGGTTATTATTACCAAAAAGGCCCTGATAATCCAGGGGACAAGGTACAAAGGGAACCCCGTATTGGGAAAAGCCTGTGGTATATGAACGCCGCTGGGCATCACTCATACGCCCTGCCCGGAGGACATAACTCTTTATCCGCCGGTTTTGGGGAACCTGCAGCAGGGAATCGGTATCTTCAATCATAGTTTACCGTATCGGGATACCATTGGTGAACGCGGCAGTATAATATTCATCATCCTCCGCCCAGAGGGCGACGGTCTTGGCCCCCGAAGGAAGCCCCAGCTTCGAGAAGGTACCCTCCAAGGTGGTGACCGCAATGGTTTTAAGAAAATTGCCCTCCCCGTCATAGCAGATCAGAAAGTGCGCAGGGTACTTTGACCCAATCGTATAGTGCCCCTCACTGATGGTGAAGGTGGGGAAGGCATACCGGGGATTTTCAGGGGCGTCAAAACTAAAGGTCCGTTCGGTCCGTTCCCCCCCCTTATTCACCAGAACCGCCCGGTATTGTCCCCGGGGAAGGCGCTCATTCTCGATCATGGCAATACTGCGACTCCCGATCCAGGTGGTCCCCTCCTCCTCAAAGCTCACCCAATCCTCGGCGCTCAAAAGCCAGCGCAACCCTTCCCGGTCATGGTATAGGTATAATTCGTCAAGATTTTCAATCCCATCATCATCCTCGGCTATTATAAAGAAGGAAAACCGCTCTTCCGGCTGGGCGCTTCCCTGGTAATACACCAGCCTTATGATCCCATAGGGAATACGCGGCTCTGACTCGGAACAGGAGAAAAGCACCAACAAGGAGCAAAGCACCGCCAGGGGTGCACAACGGGACACCATCGCTCACTTCGTAAACAGTTGGATCGCCTGCTGCCGGACCTGTTCCACTGCAGGCTGGTAGTTTTCCTTGAGGGCGTTCATACTCTGATTGTAGAAGGTTACGAATTCCGGGTCCTGAAAGGGGTCAAGCTGGATCTGACGTCCCAGACGACGGGCCACTTCCTCTTCCTTTTGCCGCAGTTTGGGGGCATACTGGTGTTTGATCGCCTCCACATACCGGGCGCTCTCGTCAAGATACCGGTTGATGATCTGGACAAACTGCTTGAAGCGGGTGGCAAACTGGGGATTCCCGATAACCGTTTGAAGCCCCTTTCCCACTATTTCAATACGTTTTTCATCATCCTTTGAAACGGGGAGGTTGAGCTGGGAGATCAGCACATCGAAGATCCCCTGTTTGATGGCAGACCGCTCGTCCTTGGGGGCCTTTTTAATTGCCTCTTCCAAGGAGCGCTGAGGATCCTCCAGGAATTCATTAGCCAGCCGTTTTCCCCGCTGTTTTGCCTCAAATTGCCCGATGCCGGCCTTATCGCTTGGTACCGATTCGGTCCGTTCCAGGGCAATTTCCAATGCACTTTTTATCCGTCCCATTTACGTCTCCATTATTACAACTATTACAACATACACTAAAAAGCATTCAATTTTCAAGATATATCCTAGTTTTTTATCAGTGGCGATACTATAATAACCATGATGATTTATTTTAATAAAAAAGGATATTGTTGTTATGGCTCAAGAAGTTGCATCAACTCCGGCAAAAGGTATGAAAGAACCGCCGGGCAAGAAGGTACGAATTTCCTTTAAGCAGACCATTTCCCTGATCAGTTCTTATGCGTCTTCAAGGCTTGGTACGCAATTGCGGTCCGTTGCCTTCGTAGTTATCTACCTTGTGCTTGCCCAGACCTTCATCCTCAAATCGCCGGTACAACAAGCTGTGTTGGTCGCCTTCGGTGTGGGGGCTACGGTTGTGGGACTGGCCTTCTTCCTTGAGGGCCTCCTCCTGGGCATCATGCCCCTGGGTGAACAGTGCGGTCTCCGGCTCCCCCCCAAGGCAGGTCCTTTAGGGGTCGCCATTTTTGCGCTCATCATCGGCGTAACGGCAACCCTGGCAGAACCGGCTATCGGTTTTCTGAAAATCCAGGGGAGCGCAACATCACCCTGGGAGGCGCCCCTGCTGTACCTCATGTTGAACCGGGGAAGCAACTGGCTCGTCATGGCCGTGGCCATTGGAGTAGGGCTTTCGGTGCTGATCGGGGTGTTTCGCTTTCTGTATGGCTGGCCTTTCAAGCCTGCGGTGTTCCTGATAATGCCGGTGCTGGTGGTCATCGGCTTCCTCTTTGAGCGGAACCCCATTCTCAAGCCTGTGGCGGGCCTTGCCTGGGATACAGGCGGGGTAACCACCGGCCCGGTAACCGTACCGCTGGTCATCGCCTTGGGCGTGGGGGTGTCAAAGATTGCAGGAGGCAATAAGGGAGGGGGCGCTTCAGGGCTTGGAGTGGTAACCCTCGCCTCGGCCCTGCCAGTGGGCGCGGTCTTTCTCCTCGCCTTCCTCCTCTCGGGGAACGTGCCTGCCCCGTCTTCTGCAGTGGAGTTCTTCTCCGATGATCCCCTGGTACGCAGCCGTGCCGAATATGTGGCAGGAGACACAGAGACCCTCATCGGTATGGCCCAAAACGCCGTGAAGCGAGGCGCCTTGAAAGAGCAGGCGTTTCACCAGTTCTTCCCCGATGCCCCCCTTGCGAGTACCACGTCTGAGCCAGTGGTTCAAACTGAGCCTACGGACAGCCCGAAGTTCTGGCGACATCCGGTAACAAGCGTGTGGCCCTATATCAGAGAAGCATTAAACGCCGTGCTCCCCCTGGCGGGGGTGCTCATCATCACCATCCTCATCCTGATTCGGGAGCGCATCCGGAAGCTTGATGAGGTGATCCTGGGACTGGTCTTTACCGTTGTGGGGATGTCCCTCTTCGGTATCGGCATGGAGCGGGGCATCTCGTCCCTGGGTTCCCAGGCTGGTACAGCCCTCCCGAGAGCTTACGCGGAAACCGTGCAGGCTGATGTGGTGGTTCACGGGGTGGATGACTCGTCGATCTTTACGGTTCCAGGCCCGCAAGGGGGCGCGTCCTATATCTGGCTCCCTGCAGATTCAGGGCCTGAGCCAGTACCCTTTGTGAACGGTCAGTTTGACTCGAACACCAAGACCTACCGTCATATTCCCATTGAGAGCGCGGTCTTTTCCAAGTGGGGACGGACCGCCGGGATGCTGGTGGTTCTCATCTTCGTGTTTGTCCTGGGATTTGGAGCCACCTTTGCCGAGCCGTCGCTCGCAGCCCTGGGAATGACCGTGGAAGAACTCACCACCGGAACATACCGGAAATCAACACTGGTTACCAATGTGGCCCTTGGTGTAGGACTTGGCATGGCCGCAGGGTTTGCCTGCATCCTCTTCAAGTTGTCCCTGGCCTGGATGCTTGGGATACCTTATGCCCTGGCCCTGGTCTTGACCTTTGGCTGTTCTGAAGAATTTGCGTCCATAGCCTGGGATGCCGCAGGGGTAACCACCGGGCCGATTACGGTCCCCCTGGTCATTGCAGCAGGGCTTGGCATTGGGAAGGAGGCCGGCGTAACCAGCGCCTTTGGCGTGGTGGCTACTGCCAGCGTGTTTCCTATCCTGGGGGTGCTGATGTCAGGCATATTGAACCGGGCCAAGGCCAGAAAATCAATAGGTCGTGGAGCAGGAGCGTAGTTATGGTTCAGACTGAAGTTTCAAAGATAAGTTGTGCCGTGGATGTCAACGTCATTCCCCTCATGGATGAGGCCCTCAAGGACTTAGGGCTTCCAGAGGTGCTTATTCAGCGGGCCAAACAGGTGTGCCTGATTGACCGTTTCGCCTGGTTTGGGCTGCGTCCTGCCACCACCCCGGAAGAAACCAGGGCCTGTATCTACCGGTTTCGGGTACCCCTCCAGTATGAGGCAGGGGTCATGCGCCGGATTGCCGAAGCCGTGGACCTGTTCTTGCCAGGCCGGGGCTCCATATACGCGGAAACGATTACCATGCTCCGGGGGGCGCCCCTGGAATTCGACGAGGAAAAACTGAGTCGCCTCTGTACCACCGAGGCTCAGGAGAAACCTTCGCTTTCCATGGATAATTATGCGGTACTGTGCTGCATTGTTCAGCGCGGTATGGCCTCGTCATTGGCCGCCACAGTGCTGGAAATGGGACTTTGCGTACCCCTCATCTCCTTTGGCCGGGGGCTGGGGCTTCGGGACCGGCTGGGGCTGCTACGGGTTACCATTCCGGTTGAAAAGGAAGTTCTCTATTTGGTGGTCCCCCGGTTTGACGCGGAACTCATCGAAGGGGTAATCGTGCATAAAGCCCGGCTTGACCTGCCGGGGCAGGGCTTTCTGTACCGCCGCTATGTCCGAGCCTTGACCGTAAACATCCGGGTCAGGCGGGGCAAGCGGCGGGATGCGGCCACCATGGAACAGGTTATCGCCGCCCTGGACCAACTGCGAGGCTCCAGCGATTGGAGGCGCCTGGACGCAAGCCGTCAGAGTCAGTCCTCTGAGAAAAAGAACGCCGATACCCTCTCCTGTCTTTCCCTCATTACCGATGAGGGTAGCGCAGATATTTTTGGTAAGGCGGCTATGGATACCGGAGCCGGCGGGGCGACCCTGATCCCCTTTGAATTTCGCTCCTATATAACGGGGAAAGAGGACCATTCGGCTTCCCATGCCAAGGAAACCTGCGATCTCATTATACCCCAGACGATGCAGGATGCGCTACTCAAGGAGATAGAAACCTTGGGCTTCTTTGACGAGGCAATGGCAGGTATTGTCGAGATGATAGCCGTCAATAATACGGTAACCTATCAGGGCAATCACAACCGGAAAGCATAAGGGGTTATTGCTATGCACCCCCTTGATTTGTTAGACTAAACCTATGGATCAAGATAACGGTATTATTCTGGTTACTTTACCGCAGAATCGGATGTTCCCCGGCCTGGAAGAGCGGCTTCGCCAAGCCGGAGGCGGCCGGGAGCTGGTGATTACATCGGACCCTGGGGGACTGGAAAAGGCCCCTGTTTTACAACAGGTTGAAATCCTTATCGGCTTTGTGCCTTGGCACCTGATTTCCCAGATGCCCCACCTGCGGTGGGTACAGTTGTGGACTGCTGGCGCCGATGGATTGCAGTATTACCCTGAGTTAAAAGACCGGCCTTTCATGCTCACCTCAACATCAGGGATGCATGGCCAGCAGCTCACGGAGCATATTTTTGGCCTGCTCCTGGCGTGGAACCGGCGCTTTCCCCCGGTCTTTGCCGCCCAGAAACAACATGCCTGGATCGAGATTCCCGGGGAAGCAATCTCCCTCTTAGGGGGAAAAACCATGCTCATCCTGGGGTATGGCTCCATAGGGATGCAAGTCGCCCAGGTGGCCCTGGCCTTTGGTATGCAGGTTATTGCGCTGCGCCGTCATGTTCCTGATTCCGGGCAAGCCGAGGGGCTGCGGATTGAATCCATAGCAAAACTGAAGGAACTGCTTCCCCAGGCAGATGTAGTGGTGAATATTCTGCCCCTCACCCAGGATACCAAACATATCATAAGTACCGCCGAATTGGGGGCTATGAAAGATTCTGCCCTGTATATAAACGTGGGCCGGGGTCCTACTACGGACGAAAAGGCCCTGATTGAAGCGCTGAAGGCAAAACGTATTGCCGGCGCCCTGCTGGATGTAACCGAAACCGAGCCATTACCCCCGGGTTCACCCTTGTGGGACATGGATAATGTCATCATAACCGGGCATTATGCGGGGGTACGTCCGGATTATAGTTCTATCGCCCTGGAAATCACCCTGGATAACCTGGGCCGGTACCTCCGAGGGGAGGCTTTGCACAATCTGGTGAATAAAAACGCGGGGTATTAGCCTGTGCGTCAATTTATTATTTTTTTTTAAGGAGTTATGTTATGGCTGAACAAGACAAAGAAATTGGCCTGTGGTACGGAATTTTAGACACAGCACTGAAACTTCCTGGGGCCAAGGTGGAACGGGACAGCTTCCTGAAAAAGGAATTTGCCAAATATGCCAACGAGGGCCTGATTAAACAACTCGTGGAAGCTGGAATCGGCAAGGCGGGGATTCCCCTCGATGTCCTGGATAAGGTGGCCGATGGGTCAATCGGGTTTCATACCACCACGGTAACAGCAACCTCCTTTGCCGCAGGACTTCCAGGGGGTATCGCAATGGCAGGAACCATACCTGCGGACCTGGCTCAATATTACTATCACGTTATCATCGTAGCTCAAAAACTGGCCTACATTTACGGATGGCCGAACCTGGAAGGGGACTCCAATGAGGATTTTCTCGCGGCGCTCACCATTTTAATCGGGGTTATGAGCGGGGCCACAGAAGCGACCGGGGCCCTTAGCTCCATAACGTCGATTTTGGCACAGGAAGAATCATCAAAACGGCTTCCCATGGTGGCCTTGGCAAAGGTCGGGCTGCCCCAGGTGGCGAAACAGGTTGCCAAGATCCTGGGGGCGAACCTGGCAAAACAGGGGCTTGCCAAGGGAATCGGGAAAATCATCCCCATAGTTGGCGGTGCCATATCCGCTGGAGCAACTATCGTAACCTTCCTGCCCATGGCCAATACCCTTAAAAACGAATTACGGAAAACCCTGGTAAGCTGAACCGCTTGTAACACAAGGGAACCGGAACCCCTTACTTTTTCCCGGGCTTCGGTTCCCGCATTTTCTTGAACGCTTCTGCAAAGGGGTTGTACATGGTGCCGTCATCCTGGGGATCGCTTTTTTCTAGGATATTCCGGTTCTGTTGATGCCCCTGCGCAGGCCGGGGGGCGCTGGTTGCGGTGACCTTAGATTCAGCCCCCGGCTTTTTAACCAGCACCCGTTTCTTTGGTTGCGGTTTTTCACTGCCCTGGGGGACAGCCTCAGCGGAACCGGCAGTCCTGGTGGAAGCACGGGTATGCTCTGGAGCAGACTCGGTCTTCCGGGAAAGCCCAATACGGCGCCGGTCTTGATCCAGGGTGATGACCCGGAACTCCAGCACATCCCCCACCTTCACCGCGTCCATGGGGTCCTTCACAAAGTGGTCGCTCAACTCCGAAATGTGGACCAGGGCAGTTTCCTTGATACCCAGATCAACAAAGGCGCCAAAGTCAACCACGTTCTTGATCTTCCCGGTGATCATCATCCCTACCTTGAGGTCCTCAAAGGTCACCACCCCCTTCTGCAAGATCGGCTTGGGATATCCATCACGCGGGTCCCGGTTCGGCTTCTTCAACTCATCCACAATGTCGTTGATCGTGGTGTCCCCAACGCCGTACTTTTCCTTGAGAACACTTCGCTCTTCAGAACTCAGGTTTCCGGTGGTCGTATTCGTAAGCGCCCCCATCGTGTTACGAATGACCCGTGCAATCTCGTAGTTCTCCGGGTGAACCCAGGTGTTGTCCAGGGGATCCACGCTTTCAGGGATCTTGAGGAACCCCGCGCATTGTTCAAAGCTCTTAGGCCCCATCCCCGGAACAGCGGTCAGCTCCTCGCGGCTGGCGATCTTGCCCTTTCCTTCCCGGTACTTCACGATTTTCCGGGCCAGGGAACTGTTGATCCCTGACACATACCGCAGCAGAGAGGCGCTGGCAGTGTTGAGGTTGACCCCCACGTTGTTTACCACCGAGGAAACCACCTCATCCAAGGATTCGGAAAGTTTCTTCTGATTCACATCATGCTGATAAAGCCCTACGCCAATGGATTTGGGGTCTATCTTGACCAGCTCCGCTAGGGGGTCCTGGAGGCGGCGGCCTATGGAAATGGCCCCCCGGATGGTCAGGTCCAGGTCAGGGAATTCCTCCCGCGCAATATCACTGGCAGAATAGACCGAGGCGCCGTCCTCATCCACCACGGTATAGAGGACCTCCAGACTGTTCTCGGCGATCACCTGGGTGATGATCTCTTGAACCTCCCGCGTGCCCGTACCATTCCCCACGGCAATGAGCTGGATATCGTAGTGCTTAACCCCTTCAAGGATAAGCCGTTTGGCCTCCTCAACCTTATGGTTATAGATGACAAAGTGATTCAGGTACTTCCCCGTATCATCCAGGAAAGCGCACTTGGTCCCGGTCCTGATGCCGGGGTCAACCCCCAGGACCCGGGTCCCCTTGATGGGCTGCTGCATGAGGAGGTTCTTGAGGTTCTGGCTGAACACCGAAATGCCGTGATCGTCTGCCGCGTCACTCTGGTCCCCCCGGATCTCCCGGATCACCGCTGGGGACAAGAGCCGCTTCAGGCCCTCTTCGATAGCAGTACGATGGTACTCATTATGCATAACATACCGTTCCTGCAGCCGTTCTACTGCGGCGTTTTCATCCACATCAATGGTTGCCTGGAGGATATGTTCCCGTTCACCGCGGTTTATTGCCATGATCCGGTGGGATTTTATCTGAGAAAGCGGCTCAGTATAGTCCCAGTACATGAGATAGGTGGAGGTCTTCTTGGCCTCATCATCTCCAACACCCTTAACGATGATACGCCCATCAGCAAGGTAAAAGGATTTGATCTTCCCCCGGTTTTCCGGGTCCTGGGAGACCCACTCGGCGATAATATCCATGGCTCCCTGGAGGGCATCTTCCACAGAGGCCACGGATAGCTCAGGATGTTCCAGATTTTCAGTAATGAATTCAGCGGCTTTAAGGAGGAGGGCCGGAGCCTCCAATGCCAGCATAGCATCTGCCAGGGGTTCAAGGCCCTTTTCGCAGGCGATCATGCCTCTGGTTTTCTTCTTCCGCTTATAGGGGGCGTAGATATCCTCAAGCTCCGCGAGGGTGGCGGCCTTAGCGATGTTATCGTAAAGCGGCTCCGTGAGCTTCCCCTGTTCAAAGATCCCCCGGATAATCTCAATCCGCCGGGTTTCCACGTTCTTTCTACTGGAAAAAAGGTGGTCCACATCCCTGACCTGTACCTCATCCAGGCTCCCGGTCTTTTCCTTCCGGTACCGGGCGATAAAGGGAACCGTACTCCCCTCACCCAACAAACTAATAACCACCGAAACCTGCCCGAGATTGATGCTGAGGGCTTCGGCGATACGCTTCATCAGACTAACTTCGTTGACCTGAAGGCCATCGATAAATTCTTGAGTTAACTCCATACCCGTTTATTATACTAGAGAAGAGACGGGGAAGGCAAGGGGACTCTCGCGGACGGCGCAAGCGCGGTCTATCAGGTAACAGAACCGGTAGACATCCACTGGTAAGACCGGGTATGCCCATACCGGGCAGTCAAGCCCCCAATGCGGATAGCATCCTGTTCGATGCCATCCCCCTGGAAGACGGTGCCTGTTGCCTTCTTTCGCGTTTTCTGTATCAACGGTCAAGGTTATCGTCCCGTTCGGATAACCTTGACGCTGCTATCAAACGCCTCATCGTCGATGGCGGTAACACTATTTGGAATCGTTACGCTCGTCAGTTGATTCTCATAAAACGCATATCTTCCGATGGAGGTAACACGGTTTCCAATCGTTACACTCGTCAGTTGGTTATACGCAAACGCCTCTGATCCGATGGAGGTAACACTATTTGGAATCGTTACGCTCATCAGTTGATTGCGCTCAAACGCATAACTTCCGATAGAGGTAACACCGTTTGGAATCGTTACGCTTGTCAGTTGATTCTTATAAAACGCATATTCTCCGATGGAGGTAACACTATTCGGAATCGTTACACTCGTCAGTTGATTGCCCTCAAACGCCCTCCCGCCGATGGAGGTAACACTGTTTGGAATCGTTACGCTCGTCAGTTGATTGCCCCTAAACGCATAAGTTCCGATGGTGGTAACGGGAAGCCCATTTATATTGTCCGGGATACGGACATCCTTCACACTTCCCCTGTAACCGATAATGGTTACTACCCCGTCTTTAATCCCTGTCCTGAAATTATTCGCGTCCTGCCCAAACAGCGCGAAAGCCGAAAATACAAAACACACCAGAAACACCCCTGTCTTTTGCATCGTTACCCTCCTAATGTAAAAAAAACATTGAACACCTGCCGCTGATCCGGCAGGTGCCGATACCCTTGCGGGATTATCGCGCTAATCCGGCCACGGACACCCTTGGCATTTTCCCAGCCCGCGGCGTAGTACACCCGCTTGCCGTGGTTTGAGCAAATAAGTTATTTGCCAGAGAATATAGAACGTAGACTGAGACAAATAAAAAATAATTTTTGTAAAAAAAGGGGGGAAAACCCCTCAAAGGGCTTGACAAAACCAATTGTGGCTATAAAATCTGTTGCCTGTTGCCTGTTGCCTGTTGCCTGTTGCCTGTTGCCTGTGGTTTACTCATAGCGGTATTATATCGCTAATATAATTAGTTTGTCAAGGAATTTTTTGGGGGAATAGGGGTACCGGCATTTATTTTTTTACAGGGAAGAAATCTATGATTTTATGAGAAAAACCTAGAATTTAACCCCGTTGCGTCACGAAAGCTCGTGAAAGGAGGAACTAGGAGAAACCTTTCGAATTGACCTTATGAGACCGCTGGAAACAGCGCACCTCATCCAGAAAGATAGAGCAAATCACTGGAAGCGAGTCTTGCATGGGCCTTGGTGACAAGGTTTGTGAAGCGTAGACAGCGAGTACAAAAGCCGTGTGATAGAGCCTCGAAAGAATTCACGATGCGAGAGACTTTCGTTGTCGTGGTAACGGGAGCAACCGTGAACCGCGCAAAGCGAGCGGAACACCTCAGCCGGGGTCCGAGAACAGGGCACATGTACGGAAGGTCATACGGGAACGTGAGAGGACTCATGGTCTGTGGGAGTGAATAGCCGCCAACGGGAACGGCGGGGTATAAATCGACCGGGCTTTTCCCAAGCTCCGAGGGGGAAAGAGGCC
>JAITQK010000008.1 GCA_031288975.1 Treponema sp.
CGAAAATGTAACGGCGGGTCTTGCCGCCGCGCTCAAGTTTGACATTGAGGAAGACACATACTTGCCGTTCTTTTTTGATTTTGTTGCCTATCCCACGATCACAAACGAGGCGCTCAAGGTGCATATTGACCGTAAAGGCCATGTTCTTTTTAAAAGGAAAGAAGGCTATTCTGTTTGACATAGAGAAATATGAAAAGTGTGAAGTATGCGGCGGGATAGATGCTCCCCTTCAGAATGACAAGCGCTTACTCCGGTGGGAGCCAATCCCATGAGTTATGTCTTTGCTCATTCAGCATGGAAAAGGAGCAGTCTTTTGATCCTACCGCAGGGGAATATTTATGATAAAGGTCGTACCCTTTCCCATCTCGCTTTGTACCTTTATCGAGCCTTTGACATCCCGAAGCCGGTCACGAACCAGACTCAACCCAACCCCCCGGCCTGCATAGAGGTTCTCACTTTGAGCGGTACTGAAACCCGGTGAAAATAGAATCTTCAGCAGCAGTTTCTGATCCTGCCCCTCCGCTTCAGTGCGGATAGCCCCCATTGCTTCAGCTTTCTGGCGGATATGCTCAAAATCAAGTCCCCTGCCGTCGTCCTGCAACACTATCTGTATCAGGTCATTCCGCTGTTTTATGGATAGCCGTACCTTCCCGGTGGGGTCCTTCCCCTGGGTGATTCGTTCTTCAGGAATTTCAATTCCGTGGTACACCGAATTGCGGATCAACTGCATGAGTACCTCCTTCATAATCCGACGGGGACCCAGTTCTATGACCTTCGCATCAAGGGCATCCACCTTAAATTCTACCAGCTTATCCAGAGCTGCCGAGGCCTTTTCACTGGTTTTGGCCAGGGATTCAATGAACACATCCTCCTTCTTCTTCTTGCCGTCACCGCTCGCCTTAAAGGCGTTGATCTTCGCCAGGGTGAGCCAGAACTTATTCTTTTCCCCCTTGAGATGCTCGATACCCTCCCGCAGAGCCTCCATACCCTCAGGGGAAACCTCCGCTTCATCATCACGGAGATCCCGGACCTTCGATTCCAGGGCGTGTACCTTGTCGCCGAAGGTCTGTAGCCCCAGAATAACTGCGTTTGATTTTATGGCATGGATCGACTGGTACACATTAACCAAAATCTCCTGGGTCGAGTGTTTCCCCTCAGTCAGCTCTGCCTCAATCTGCTTGAACTCATGCTCCGCGTCCTCAATGAAGTCATCAAATGCCTGAAGGTCAACCTGAATCAATTCAAAGAGGGACTGCCTCTCCTCCTGATGGAGACTCTTTTCTTCCGCCAGCTTTTGCTGCAGTTCCTTTTCCGCGGTAATATCCTGAATGTTCCCCAGGATGAATACCCCATCGCTCCCCCGGTCCACCGAGGTAAACTCACACTTCAGTATCTTCTGTTCCCCGGTCTCAGCGCTTGTGTAAGACAACTCCCGGATAGGATTAATCTCCTTTAGGGTTTCTTGATCGAAGAGCTGATCAAAGATCATGTCAAAGTAATCTTTTAAAAGTCCCTGTTCCCGCTCCCGCTGGGAGGAGGCCAGGAGGGTAAAGAAATCGGTTCCCTCCAGGTTCTTGGCGGCAAGAATCTGTTCCAGTGCCTTGGAATACTGCCCCTGAATGCGGCAGTCCCGGTTCATGAGGAAAAGCCCCAGTTCGAGATTGTCCTGCATCACGGTAATCTGATCCCGCTCGATCTTGAGGTTCCGGGTGAGTTGGGATCCCCACCGGTCCTTGACCCGGCGGACCTGCTCGTAGGCAATGGTCAGGCCTAACACAAATACATACACGGCGCAGATGCGGATGGCCTGGGGAAGGGTATAGTGAAACTCCGCCAGGCCCGGTACAAAGGTACCTACCACCGTGGCCCCCAGGAGCAGGAGTGCGGGAACGAGACCCAGGGGCATCCCCAGGGTAAAGATGGACATAAGGGGGAAGGAATATATCCACAGACCGGCAAAGCCCTGCAAGTCCCCCTCCCTGAAAACCAGGATCCCACAAAACCCGCCGAAGAGGATTATCACGATAAGCCCGCCCACGATGAGGGGCAATTCGGTGCGTAGGAGGAGCAGGTTGGTGAATATCAAAGAACCGAGGATCACGTAGAGCAGTCCATGGTCAACAGCCCCTGCCTGCATAAAGCCGATACCCATCCCGAAAATCAGGATCGACCCTGCGATGTAGGTGATATTCAAAATGATGATGCGGATCATGTCGTCATTCACCGCTTCATCAGGACTGCCGGTGAATTTTCCGCTGGTAATAAATAGAAAGAACTGGTCCTTGAGGGATACCATGATTACACTCCCTTGATTGTAACCACATCAAGGTCCTGGGTCTTTTTTCCCAGTTTCACCACACAGGCGACCACCACGATGACCCCAAGGACGAGGAGGAGCACCCCGAAGAGCAGTTGTACCCCATCAGCGGCAAGGGATAAGGTACCGTTAAAGTATTTGGCCCCCTTGTCCCTGATGGTGAAGATCAGGGAGGTAAACGTCACCCCCAGCATGATGCAGGTAGGGGCGAAGAGCATGAACCCCCGGCGGCGGGTCTTTTTGAGGAACACCGCACAGGCAATCAGGGTCAGCGCGGCAAGGAGCTGATTTGCCGCGCCGAACAGGGGCCAGATATTCTGATACCCCAGAATCGCCAGAAGATAGGCAAAGATAAGGGTACAGGCAGAGGCAACTGGTTTTCGGGTAAGCAGCCAGATGAGGCGAGACGGTTTGGTATGCTCCGATCCGGCAAAAAACTCCTGGAAGGTAAGCCGGCCCAGCCGGGCAACCGTATCAAGGGTGGTAAACACAAAGGAAGAGATCGCCAGGGAGATCAGGGTAAAAGATATCCGTTCCGAAAGCCCGATCTTATGGAGAAACCCGGAAACCGCGGTGGCGAAGATCTGAGGGGGCGTCCCCGAGGGCAGCTTGCCTCCCACCGCCAGTGAGCCTACGGAAATCAGGGCAAGCACAGCCAGGAGGGTTTCCAGGAGCATGGCCCCATAGGAAATGGGCAGCATATACCGCTCATTGGAGATTTCCTTTGAGGCAGTTCCCGTGGCGACCAGGCTGTGAAAGCCCGAAATCGCCCCGCAGGCAATGGTAACAAAGAGGGAGGGAAAGAGGTAGTTGCCGTTGACTTCAAACCCGGTAAATGCGGGGATGGAGATCTCCGGCGCGGTGAAGATCACCCCAATAAAGGCCGCTATCATCATGGCAACCAGGAGAAAGGAGTTCAGATAATTCCGGGCCTGTCCCAAAGACCATATCGGAACAATGGACCCCACGAAGATGTACCCAAATATCAGGTACATCCACAGGGTTTTGGACAGATACAAAGGGAAGAAGATGCCCATCACGATACAGAAGACCAGCATATCCACAGAGATGATCCCGCTGGCCATGTCGGAAAGCCGTTTTTTCCTAATCAGGAAGCCCAAAAGCGCAGCTACGGCGATAAACAGCAGGGAGGTAGAGGCCACCGAAGCGTTGGCCTCGATGGGATCCCCTTGGGCATCGAATCCGACGAAGGTACCCGCCACAATATCGGCGAACGCGGCGGCTATGAGAATTGAAAAGAGCCAGACAAAGAGCAGGAACAGGCGCTTGCCGGTCTTGCCGATATAGATTTCAATGACATGGCCTATGGATTTCCCCTGATTTTTGACCGAAGCGTAGAGGGCCACAAAATCATGGACCCCTCCGAAGAATACCGTCCCTGCCAGGAGCCAGATGATGGTCGGCAGCCATCCGAACATGGCGGCAATAATCGGCCCGTTAATCGGTCCCGCACCGGCAATGGAGGCGAATTGATGGCCGAACACCACGGTGGGGGAGGTGGGAACGTACTCTTCCCCATCTTCAAATTCCTGGGCTGGAGTTTTTCTCGTGGGGTCGATGTTCCAGGTGCGCACCAGATAACGCCCGTACAGGAGATAGGCTATTACCAATATGGCTACTGAAATACCGAGCAGTACTAATCCATTCATCATGGCACTCCTTATCAGAGATGATACACACAAGGTATTATTTTATAGTCCTTTTTTTCTTTTAGCAAGCCCAGAATGCATTAAAATTATTATGGGGACGTCCGGTAATAGGTATCGGGGAGAAGGCGTTTACTAACACACAATTAACGAGCGTAACGATCCCGAAGAACGTTTCAAGACCTAATGTGTGATTAAGTATATCCCATAGCATCTTACAAAAAAATCAATCCGCTGCATTAACCGTTATTCGGCCTTATTGACTAATAGCATCCTGTTCTATATAATTCTAATGTATACACTCGATTTGTGTGTGGTCCATGGGTAAAGCGGTTCGTCCGAGCCGATGCCCGGGTTAATTTCAACTAATCGGACTCCTGCCGTGTACCTGGTTGGTAGGCGGCATGGGAAAACATAAGGAGGATCTCCATGAGTGCCAGAATCAGGCTCAAGAAATTCGGAACCAAAAAGCGCCCTTATTACCGTATTGTGGTGATGGATAACCGTGCTCCGCGAGATGGGAAAACCATTGAGGAACTGGGGTATTATCATCCTATTGAGGCGGAAGATCAGCAGATCCGGTTCGACCAGGAAAAGGTACGGGCGTGGCTCCAGAAAGGGGCGACTGTAAGCGATACGGTCCGTAATATACTGAACAAGAAGGATTTCTCCCTGGGCAGTCTTTCCAAATCAACCGGGTCGTGAACAGATGGAAAAGGATCTGGTTGAATATATTGTCAAGTCCCTGGTTGATGATCCAGGGGCAGTGGTGGTCAATGTGGTGGAAGGGGAAAAGTCTACCATTTTGGAACTAAAGGTGGCTTCTGACGATATTGGTAAGGTTATTGGTAAACATGGCCGTATCGCGAAGGCTATCAGAACCGTTCTCCTGGCAGCTACGGCAAAAAGCGGGAAACATACGGTCCTGGAAATACTGGACTGACCGGGGACCGGGGACGGTGGAATGACCGAACGGTTTGTGGTGGGTTTGGTGGGCGCTCCCTTCGGGCTTCAGGGCTTTGTCAAGGTGCGCTCCCTTTCCGGGGAGTATGAGCATCTGCAAAGGCTTACGCAGGTGGTCCTCCGGCAAGGGGATGAGGAAAAAACCTGGGAGGTGGAAGCCTCTGCCCTGGTCCATGAGGCCCTGGTGATGAAGTTCAAGGGTATCGACACCCCGGAAGGGGCAAAGACCCTGACTGGCGCCGAGCTGGTAAGCGACCGGGCACATGCGGCTCCCCTCCAATCAGATGAATTCTATGTTGAAGACCTCCGGGGCCTTGAGGTGGTTGGCCTTTTTGCCGAAGAGGGGGAAGTGGTTCTTGGTTGTATCAATAATGTGATAGAAGGGGGCGGCGGCAGTCTCGTTGAGATCAGGCTTCCTTCAGGGGAATTGAAACTGGTTCCTTTTAGAAACGAATTTTTCGGTGATATAAGCCTTGAACGGGGCAGGGCGGTTCTGCGGGAACCCTGGGTCTTGGCATGAAGTATACGGTGCTCTCCCTTTTCCCGGAGATTACTGATGCTTTTTTTGCACATTCCATTATCGCCAAGGCCATAAGCCGGGGTATTGTTACCTACCGTTCCGTCAATATCCGGGATTTTGCCGTTGATAAGCACCGGACCTGTGATGACGCCCCTTACGGCGGCGGTCCAGGTATGCTGATGATCCCTGAGCCGCTGGGAAAGGCTTTGGAATCTGTGGGCGCCCGGAACCGGCTAGACCCTGAAGACGGGGGGTGGACCGGTATTGCGCCGCGGGTCATTTATCTGTCTCCCTCGGGACGGCCCTTTACCCAGAACCTGGCAAAGGAGCTGGCTGGGGAAGCGGAACTCATCCTCCTCTGCGGACGGTATGAGGGTATTGATCAGCGTATCATCGACGCTTTTGTGGATGATGAGATTTCCATTGGGGATTATGTGCTTTCCTCCGGGGAAGCGGCGGCCCTGGTGCTGATCGATGCAACCTATCGGCTGGTGGACACGGTGATTACCTCGGCGTCCCTGGAAGAGGAGAGCTTTGCTGGCGGCTTGCTGGAGTATCCCCAGTATACACGGCCTGAAATGTATGGTATATTGAAAGTCCCTGAAATACTGCTTTCAGGGCACCATGAAAATATACGGCGATGGCGCCTGTACAAAAGGGTTGAAAAGACCCTGGCCCTGCGACCGGATCTTATCCGGTGGGGGGAGGAAACGGGCCTCTTTGATGAGGAAACCCGTCATATTATAGAAGTATTACGAGGAACCGGGGGTTCCGAGGGGGAAACATGAACGAAATAAGGGCCATAGAAGCCTCTCAAATGAAAGCGGAGGTGGATAAATTCAAGGTCGGTGATACCGTCAAGGTCCATTTTAAGATCGTTGAAGGCAAGAATGAGCGGATTCAGATGTATGAAGGGTTGGTTATTGCCATAAAGAATTCCCAGGTAGGTAAGACCTTTACGGTCAGAAAGAATTCTTACGGCGTGGGGGTTGAGCGGGTGTTCCCGATTCATTCTCCCCGCATTGCCAAGGTTGAGGTCCTGCGCCCTGGCAAGGTCAGGCGGGCTAAACTGTACTATATCCGGGATAAAATCGGTAAAGCCGCCAAAATCAAGGAACTTATTGTTAAGAAAAATCCCCAGGCAAAAAAGGTCCTGCCAGAATCTGTGGAAACTCCCCAGGGTTGAGTTCTCCCTGAAGGATGGCCCCGAGGATGCATACATCCGGCCTTGGACGGGAGGGTGAAAACCGGGCTGCTGCGGCATTGGAGGCGGCGGGGATGCGGATCATAGCCCGGAATATCCGTTCTCGGACCGGAGAAATTGATATCGTCGCCCTGGAGGGGGAAGTTATTGTATTTGTGGAGGTAAAAGCCTGGTCTGTCTATCAATTTGAGGCCCTGGAATACAGCATTGACCGGCGAAAGCAGCGTCGTATTATAGAAACGGCTAAGTATTTTCTTGCTTCCCATCGAGAATATAATAGTATGGCTGTTCGTTTTGATGTTGTATTTGTTGGACCCCACGCTATTACCCATCTTGCATCAGCGTTCATGGAAGGTGTATGATGATGGTACATCCACAGAAGCGTCTAGGACCTTCTGAATTAGAAAATTTACGAACTAAGATCAATGATAATGAGTATCTTTATGAGGCAATACAGCGTATTGCCTTGGTGTTGAGTAATGAGATTTTTGAGATGCCCCCGGGAGGAAAAGGAAAACACAATGAACGGAAAGGGAGGAAATAATCGCCGGAAACCCTTGAGAACGCGGGAGCGGAATAATGATACCTGGCAGGATAATCCTAAACAGGGCAAGAAAAACAGGGATTATGGGCGGTACGATAAAAACCGGGGGTTCATGTATGAACGGCTAAAATGGACCCCTCCGGCGCTCTCCAAAGAACCGTTTCCCGTGCCGGATTGTCCCTATTGCGGTAAACCGATTAGGGATATAGCGGTGGCATTGGATGACCACATTTTGGGACAGGCGGTTCATTTTGATTGCGTCATTAGCCGCATCGGGGAAGGGGAAGTCCTGGAAAAGGGGGATACTGTTACCTATATCGGGGGCGGGCGGTTCGGGATAGTACATTTCAATGGTCCTCAGCATACCCGGGGCTTTAAAATAAAAAAAATCCTGGAATGGGAGGATAAGGAAAACCGGGCGGAATGGCGAAAATCCATTAGCGATCATTATTCCATAACATGAGGGACATGAGTGTTATCGATAACTTCAACATGCCGTCTGATTTTTTATCGAATCCCAGTGTTGTAGAACATTACGCCGTCCTCATGGATACTGGTGTATTCCAGTATATTGATCATCTCAATATGGAAATACGCAACTACAAAAATCTTTTATCCAGCGCTTTAAATATTTTTAACCGCACCTCAATAGATGCTATATTGGATTTTACGGTGCAGCAGATCTCTGACTGCTTTCTCCCTTCTTTTATCGGCTTCCTCTGGAGGCCCTATCAAAACAAGGAAGATGTTACGATCAAGGGGTATAAAAATTATAAAATAGCGGATCTGGGCCTGCACCTCGAAAGCGTTACCCCTTTTGAGTTGTTTTTTCAACAGTATGGGCAACCTATCAGTTATGATGAGCTGGTAGCTCAAATGGGCAACAATAGCGCTACTCAGGCGTTACAGGCTATATCTCCAGCCTTGATAATCCCTATTTTAGGTCCTTCCGGGTTTTACGGGATGATATTGGTGGGCCGTAAAATCCTGGGGGGCGACTACAAGCCGGTGGAACTGACCTTTATTCAGGAGCTTATGTCCTTTGTCTCCCTGGCCATACAGCATAATCTCCATTATGAATATTCCTTGCGGGATGTTAAAACCGGACTCTACAATTACGGGTTCTTTATGACCCGTTTAACCGAAGAAATAGCCCGGGTCAAGCGTAATAACTATACCTCTTCGGTGATTGTGATAGATGTAGATTTTTTTAAGCACTTTAACGATAATTATGGGCATGTGGCAGGGGACCGGGTGCTTGAAAATATCGCCTTCATAATTAAACAGGGGGTCAGGGTTGATGATGTGTCTTCCCGTTTTGGCGGTGAGGAATTCACCATCCTCTTATCGAATATCGACAAGGAGACGGTGTGGACGGTAGCGGAACGGATCCGTATTTCTATCGCCAACTTGAAAGTGCCCTGGGAAGTGCCTCTGCCCTCAGTTACCATTAGTCTTGGGATTTTCACCTTTGATGGACACATCGATATTACAGCAACTGAAATTGTTAAGCGGGCGGATATGGCCTTGTATACGTCCAAAGATCGGGGCAGAAACTGCACAAGTGCGTGGGAACCGGGGTTTCGGTTTTCAAATGGAGCATATTAACTAAACGATGGAGTATGTATTGTATGATTGGAATTATTGGAGCTATGGAGGATGAAATTACCATGCTCCGCTTGGCCCTGGAAAACCCCAGAATTGAAACATCCGGGGGCTTTGATTTTTATACCGGAGACCTGAAGGGGAAACCGGTGGTTTTATTGCGCTCAGGTATCGGTAAGGTAAACGCCGCTGTTGGCTGCGCATTGCTCATTGGGACGTACCGGCCGAAACTGGTCATCAATACTGGATCCGCCGGGGGTATTGATCCGGCTTTACAGTGTGGGGATGTGGTCATTTCCGATGGGCTGGTGTATCATGATGTGGATGTTACGGCCTTTCACTACGCCCCTGGTCAGATTCCCGGTATGCCCCAGGTCTTTCCGGTTCCCGAAGAGCTTATCATCCGTGCGGAACAGGTGGTAGACGCCCTGAAACAGGAACAGGTGCTTCCCGCCACCTTCAACCACCGCCGGGGGCTTATTGGTTCCGGGGATGTGTTCATGCATGAGCCGGAGCGTATCGCGGCGGTACGTCGTGTATTCCCGGACCTGAAGGCTGTGGAGATGGAAGGGGCTGCCATTGCCCATACCTGCTTCCTCTTCAAAGTGCCGGCCCTGATTATCCGTTCCCTTTCGGATATCGCCGGAACTGAATCGCCGGTTACCTTCAGTGAATTCCTTCCCATCGCTTCCCGTCATTCAGGGGAGATTGTACGTCGATTAGTCGGTACTTATTAAGTAAGGAGCATATATGGAAAAGATAGCTAGTTTTCAGATTGATCATCTGCGCTTAAAGCCGGGGGTTTTTGTTTCCCGGATGGATCGTTTCGGAACGACGATACTCACCACCTTTGACCTCCGTTTCAAGGAGCCGAACCAAGAGCCGGTTATTGATATGCCTGCCCTGCATACCATTGAACACTTAGCGGCTACCTTTCTCCGTTCCCACAAGGACTGGGGCAATCGAGTGGTGTACTTCGGTCCTATGGGTTGCCGCACCGGTTTTTACCTCATCCTGGAAGGAGAACATGCTTCCCCGGAAGTGCTGCCTCTGTTGCGGGAATTGCTGGATTGGATTCTGGCCTTTGATGGCCCCATACCCGGGGCTGCCCCGGCGGAATGTGGGAACTGGCAGGAGCAGAACCTGAATATGGCAAAATGGGAAGCCAAACGGTACGCCCAGGTGTTGCGGAATCCAGGGCAGGAAAACCTCAACTATCCGGCATAGGAAGACCAGTATGTTTAGCGTTATACCGTACCTGAGGAGCTTATCATGATTATTATCGGGGAAAAGATCAACGGATCGATTCCTGCTATAGCAAAGGCGATAGCGGAGAAAGACGCGGATTACATCCGTAATATTGCCAGGAAACAGGCGGAGGCCGGGGCGGCTTTTATTGATGTCTGTGCCTCGGTCCCGGAGGATGTGGAGCTTGAAACCCTGAAGTGGCTCATTGACTCGGTTCAGGAGGTAACAGACACCCCTATTGCCATCGATAGCCCCAGTGCAGCGATCTGCGTCCAGGCGATTCCTTTGTGCAAGAAGCCAGGGCTTATCAATTCTGTGTCCATGGAAGGGAACAAGGTGGACATGGTATTTCCGATAATTGCCAATACCACGTGGGAATGTGTGGCCCTTTTGAGCGACGATACGGGGATTCCCAAAACCTCGGAGAAACGGCTGCAGGTGTTTGAGGCCCTTATGAAGAAGGCTGGGGCCTACAAAATCGCCCCGAATCGGCTGCATATCGATCCCCTGATCGAGATGCTCTGTACATCCGAAGATGGCATTGCCAAGATTACCGCTACTATGCAGAAGATAAAGCAGCAGTACCCTGATATCCATCTCACCGGTGGGGCCAGTAACATATCCTTTCAGCTCCCTGCCCGCAAGTATATCAACCGGGGTTTCATCATCTTGGCCATGAACGCGGGGATGGACAGCGCGATTCTGGATCCCCTCAACAAGGATATGATGGGCCTGATCTACGCTACCGAAGCCTTACTAGGTCAAGACGAACTGTGCATTGAGTATATTAATGCGTTCAGGGCGGGGATATTTGGAAATTGAATCCCTCAGGGGAACGACTTATTTTGAAGGAGATACAAGATGTCTAAAATTCAGGAGATTGCCCAGGCAGTAGAAACTGGAAAATCTAAGCTGGTCGGCGGCCTGGTGGAAGCCGCCTTAGCCGAGGGCCTTGATCCGCTTATCATTTTAAATGAAGGGATGATCAATGCCATGAGTGTGGTGGGCGAAAAGTTCCAGAAATCGGAAATCTTTGTTCCCGAGATGCTGGTGGCTGCCCGGACCATGAAGAAGGGTGTGGAGGTGTTGAAGCCCCGGCTGGCCGGAGTTGCGAATATCAGCCTAGGCAAGTGTATCATCGGTACGGTTCATGGGGACCTCCACGATATTGGCAAGAACTTGGTGTCCCTGATGATTGAAAGCGCCGGTTTTGAGGTCATGGATCTGGGGGTGGATGTGCCAGTGGACACCTTCATCAACACCCTCAAGGACAACCCGGATGCCAAGATAGTGGCCTTGTCCTGCCTTTTAACCACCACCATGCCTGCCATGAAGGAAACTGCAGCAGCCCTGAAGATCAGCGGCTTAGGCGGGTTTAAGCTCATGGTCGGTGGTGCACCGATCACCCAGGAATTCGCGGACCAGATAGGCGCCGACGGGTATACCACAGACGCAGCCAGCGCCGCAGTACTGGCGAAAAAACTCAGCGCATAAGGGGAATGGCCCCGGGCTTTAATGTATCCCTTGGTGTAGGGTACAAGTTGAAAACGTTCTAAAGTACGCTTCGGATTCCCCGGCGTTCAATGACCTGTTGTAAAAGACACGCTTCTCGTCTTAGGATAAGGAGCGTTTTTTTCAAGAAACGGCACCGTATCGTTACTTATTGCCTGCCCTACAAATGCTCCGCATTTGCTCATTCGGGCGGTCAAAACGTCGCAACAGCCGGAACGTTATGCACAATGCCCTAACCGTAAATATAAAAAAATATGTAAAAAAAACAAAAAAGTCTTGACATATTTTCCAATAACTGGTATTTTAATCAAAGGTACTTGACAAAAGGAGAATTTTATGCATAATTCAAGCAACCAGCAACCAGCAACCAGCAACCAGCAACCAGCAACCAGCAACCAGCAACCAGCAACCAGCAACCAGCAACCAGCAACCAGCAACCAGCAACCAGCAACCAGCAA
>JAITQK010000016.1 GCA_031288975.1 Treponema sp.
CGTTATCCAGCATATAAAAGCTACTGCCCGCAGCTTTAGAAATTTCCAAAACTATCGTACTTCTATACTTTTCTATTGCGGTGGACTAGACCTTTACCCATAGGATAGCCGGAAGAGCCTAACTATTCTACTTTAAATTTAGAAACTTCCTTGACCAGAACCTCAATATTGTCTTTATTCTCTCCGCTCAGACTATTGACTCGGTTCACCGCGCCGGTAATTTGTTCCGCGCCGGTAGCCATTTCGTTCATTCCCTGCGTGATCTCCTGCGTTACCTGTTCCAGATTCTTGCTTTCCTTAATGACTTCCCGGCTCCCTACCCGCATTTCCGCGGATTCGCCTTTGACCAAACGGGTAATTTCATTCAACTGGGCGATGGTATCCAGAATCTGCCTGCCGCCGGTATTCTGCTCTTCTATGGCGTTCCTGATCTGCCCTTCCTGTGCAGATACCGTCTTGACCCTCGTATCAATGGTTTCAAACTTGTTGAGAACCACATCGGTAGATTTGATGATCTTGTCTATGGAATCCTTGATTTTTTTGAGTACCGTTGAAATGGTCTTGGACTGCTCCCCAGAAGATTCCGCCAGCTTTCTGATTTCATCGGCTACTACCGCAAAACCCTTACCTGTCTCCCCGGCATGGGCGGCCTCAATGGCGGCGTTCATGGACAGAAGATTCGTCTGGCTCGCGATGTTTTCCATAATGGCGTTGATTTCCAGCAGCCCCTCGGATTCCCATGCGATTCCCTGAATGTCCGCAGCCACTTCCTGAAGCCCCGATCTGCCCGCCTCGGAAGCATTCGCCAGCTCCGCTACGTTACTGGCATTCTTGGCCAGGGTTTGGGTAATGGACTGGATATTAGCCAGCATTTCTTCAATGGCCGCAGAAGATTGATCGACGCTGTTGATCTGGGTTTCGATATGACCGCCCAGCTTATCAATAGTAACCGTAATCCGCTCCATAGTTGCGTTGGTCTCGGTAACTCCCGTAGACTGATCGATGACCTGTCCGGTAATGTTTTGGATATTGGCGGTGATTACATGGATTTCCATTGCAGTGGCAGTGGCAGTCATATTGGAAACCAACTGATTACCGATATCCGCGAGGGTCGTTGATTCCTGTTTGATGAGGATAATCAGGTTTTTTATCTTTTCCATGGTCTCATTAAAGGAATAGGCAAAGTCTCCCATTTCATCCTTGGTCTTAATAGTAAGTTGTTTGGTCAGGTCCCCTTCACCAAGATGGAAACAGCCTCAATATTGAGGATATGTGATATAAAGTTTTTCGTGTTATATACCGATGATGGATATAATATGAAACTTTCCGCATGTTATATGCGGGGAATGGGCGTATATAAAGAAGTTAGGCGCTATTTTTTCTAAAACTATTGACCATTGATCATATATTAGGGAAAATAATTAAAGGGAAAGTTATAATAATGAATAAAAATATCGTAATTGACGAAATTACAAATTATACAAATACCTCAGAAAATAATTATATAAAAAAGCAAATTGCATTAAAACCTGAACTGGCAGGATTGAAAATATTTGATGAGCCTCTTATTGGTTTTGCAAATGCAGATGATACATTTTTTGATAAATTAAAAGAGGATACTATAATAGGTAATAATTTTATGCTACCTAAAGAATGGAATAATGATGCAAAAACTATTATTTCAATGTTTTTCCCTTTTACCAAAAGAATTAAAAATGCAAATAAAGATAATATGGATTGGCCTTCCCTGGAATGGCTTCATGGTAGAATTGAGGGGCAATCATTTATCCATGAGACATGTAATTATATAAAAACATTTTTGGAAAATAACGGCTATAAGACAGTTGCTCCTTGTGTAGATAATAGATTCTCATTAAAGAGTTCGGTAACTATCGATAAGAAGAACGAGAAATATTATACCAGCAATTGGTCTGAAAGGCATGTAGCTTATATTTGTGGTCTAGGCACTTTTGGACTTTCAAAAGGTCTCATAACGTCAAAAGGAATAGCAGGACGTTTCGGTAGTTTAATTACCAATGGATATTTTGAACCAGATAAAAGGAATTATACTGAAATATATGAATATTGCAATGTATGTGGTAAATGTGTTAAAAATTGTCCGGTTCATGCAATCACATTAGAACATGGAAAAATACATTCATTGTGTAATGAATTTTTAGATTTAATAAGGGAAAAACATAAACCTTGGTATGGATGTGGAAAATGCCAAGTAAATGTATCATGTGAAAATGGAATACCAAAGAAATAATAGGTGGTGATCCACAAAGTATGCTGAGGCATCCGACCTTCATTGATGTAAAAGAATGTCGCATCACATACGTTCCGATGGATGAGTCGCTTTTTTGAAAAACAGCACGTCTTCCTGAAAACCCCTGCGGAAATCATTAGCGATATGGTGCAGAAAGAAGTCGCATCTGCGGCATATTAGGAACACCCCCCGCGTCCTTTGTGAGGGAAGCCGCTTAAAAAGGCTTGCGAATGGCCACCAAATAGTGCCTCACCAAGGAGTTGTATCAGGAGCTGTATCGGTGCTATACTGAAATGAAGGAGGCAGACACCATGCTGCAAGAAACGATAGTAAGCTATTCGGAAAAGGTGGCAATCAAGGCTAAAAAAAAGGGTAAGTTGGAAACCGTGAAGAAAGGCGCTGGGTCGTGTTCCATGCGAGCGCGTGGATTGAAACAATGAACATGCATGGCGGCGATATTTACGGCAGCGTGGACTTAGTGCACAAGACCAGGGCGGGTCTTTTCCTGGATTTTTCGGTGAATACCAACCCCCTTGGTATGCCCGATGCGGTGAAGGATGCGCTTATAGCGAATCAAGGCGATTTTGAGCGTTACCCCGACCCTTACTGCCGGGCCCTCTGCGCCGCTATCGCCGTATCTGAAGGTGTGCCCGAAGGGTCTATACGTTGTGGCAACGGCGCGTCGGATATCATCTTCCGGCTCTGCCTCACGAAAAAGCCGCGTCAGGCGCTGGTCTGCGCCCCGACTTTTTCTGAGTATGAGAAAGCGGCAAGCTTCGCAGGGGCAAGGGTCATTCACTATCCTTTATGTGAGAATGAGTGCTTTAAGCTTACAGAACGCTTCTTACGCTGCATCGATGCACAAACCGATATGATATTCCTCTGCAACCCTAACAACCCTTCAGGCGCCCTTATAGACCCTGATTTGCTGGGGGAAATTGCCCGGAGATGCCGCGAAAAAGGAACGACCCTGGTGCTGGACGAATGTTTTTTACCCTTTACCGATGCTCCTTCCATGACCAAAGAAATTTCCCCCAATCTTGTTATAATCAAGGCATTCACCAAAACCTTTTCTTTAGCAGGACTGCGTATAGGTTATATGATAAGCTCAAATAAGGAATTAGGCGCTGCATACGCTGCTGCCGGTTCTTTCTGGAGCGTCTCGGCGCCGGCTCAAATTGCCGCGCTTGCGGCCCTGCAATGTTCATCCTGGTTTGAGCAGAGCAAATCAATCGTCAAAAGAGAGCGCGTTTTTTTAACAGAACAATTACGTGCTCTAGGGCTCAAAGTGTTTGACAGTGACGCGAATTTTTTGCTTTTCCGCGCTGAGAATCAGCACAATCTTGTTGAAAAGCTCATTCCCCGGGGTATTCTTATCCGTTCCTGCGCTAATTTCAAGGAGCTTGACCACGGTTATTACCGCGTTTGTGTTAAAACTCACGAAAGAAACAACAAACTAATAGAAGCAATCCAGGAGGTTCTCAATGGCTAAAGTAATCATGATACAGGGAACCATGTCCAATGCTGGAAAAAGCCTGCTTACCGCTGGTCTTTGCCGTGTATTTTGGCAGGACGGGTACCGTGTGACGCCCTTTAAATCCCAGAATATGGCGTTGAACTCCTGGATAACCGATGACGGACTGGAAATGGGGCGGGCCCAGGTTGTTCAAGCCGAAGCCTGTGGCATAAGGCCCGACGTTTTGATGAACCCCATACTGTTAAAACCGGTCACTAATATGGGTTCCCAGGTTATTGTGAAGGGTGAAGTGCACGGCAACATGGATGCTGCGGAGTACTTTAGCCATAAAAACAGCCTCTTGCCGGAAGTTCTCTCGGCATACGAAACGCTGGCAGCCCAATATGACATCATCGTGATTGAGGGAGCGGGCAGTCCTGCGGAAATCAACCTGAAAGACCATGACATCGTCAATATGGGGCTTGCAAAAAGAGTTCGCTCTCCGGTGCTGCTTGCCGGAGATATTGACCGGGGCGGTGTCTTTGCCCAGCTCTATGGAACCCTCGCCCTGCTCGACCGGGAGGAACGCGCCCTAGTGAAAGCGCTGATCATCAACAAATTCCGGGGGAATATCGACATACTCCGCCCAGGGCTTTCGATGCTAGAAAAACGGTGTGCCAAGAAAGTGGCAGGGGTTCTTCCTTATCTTGATGTGGATATTGAGGATGAAGACAGCCTTTCGTCCCGGTTTTCCACGAGAAAACAGGAGGCCGCCCTGGACATAGCGGTGATTAAGTTGCCGAAGATATCCAATTTTACCGATTTTTTCGCCCTGGAAGCTATGCGGGGGATCTCGGTGCGTTATGTCAGTTCAAGGCAGGAACTCGGAAATCCTGATATGCTCGTTATTCCGGGCACGAAAAACACCATCGCCGACCTTCTCTGGCTACGACAAAGCGGACTTGAGCCACTCATCTTCAGGCTTGCCGCAAAAGGCACGCTTATCATGGGAATCTGCGGCGGATATCAGATGCTGGGCCAGCGCGTTACCGATGGCGAGGGCGTCGAAATTTCTGGCGGCGGCAGCATTGCTGGTATGGGACTCCTTCCGGTGGAGACGCTGTTTCTGCCGGAAAAACAGCGTAAACAGGTTTCAGGCAGCATTACTGCCTTCGGAGGCTGTTCTGTAGAAGGCTATGAAATACACATGGGGAGAACCTTCCCCGCAAAAAGTGGCGGGATTGACACAGAATCCCTGGTGGTTCAGCAAAACAACATCTACGGTACCTATCTCCACGGTATCTTCGACAGCGCAGCGTGCCGGGCCGCACTCTGCGCTGCGCTTTGTCAGCAAAAAGGCATTCCGCCACTGGAAGAATATTTTTTTGATTTAAAAAAATACAAAGAGGAACAGTTTGATAAACTCGCGGCAGCAGTCAGAGAACATCTTGATATGCGGTTAATCTATACCATTTTGGAGAAAGGACTATGATGCATACTTATACAAAAGCCGAGGATATCGAAAAGCGCAGTTTTGAGATAATTATGGAGGAACTGGAGCGGGAACACGGAGCGGCTCTCAGGCGTTTTGATAAATCCCTGCTTCCGGTTTTGCTGCGTGTGATTCATACCACCGCTGATTTCAGTTGGGTTGAAACGCTTCGCGCCAGTGACGGCGCCCTTGCCGCCGTGGTTCAAGCGCTTCGGGAAGGTGCGGTAATCGTTACTGATACAAGGATGGCGGAAGCTGGTATCGACAAAAAACGACTGCACCAGTGGGGGGGTACAGTCCTCTGTTTTATGGCGGACGCCGATGTCGCTGAACAGGCGAAGCAAAACGGGACTACCCGTGCGGTAGCGTCCATGGATAAAGCCGCTAGGCTCTGCCGTACAAGCAACGCGCCTTTCATATTCGCCATTGGAAACGCGCCGACAGCCTTGGCGCGGCTCTGCGAATTGTCCGCCGCAGAGGGAGACGATGCTTCGGGAGGGATTGCAAAAGGATTCAAACCACGCCTCGTTATCGGTATGCCTGTAGGTTTCGTCAATGTGGTGGAATCCAAAGACTTATTGCTCTCATCGGCTCTGCTCTCCATTACTGCGCCTGGACGAAAAGGTGGCAGTGCCGTGGCAGCCGCAATCTGCAACGGGCTGCTCCGTATCGCTGGCGGGGAATAAAAAATCGTGAAGTATTCGATACGCGATCCCATAAGGGCCTACAAATCGGTGCGAAAAAAATGCGTCCTCCTGGTTGCAGTATTTTCAGCCGCCCTGGTTGTACTGGCCCTGGGTACCCTGGGACTTGGGACGATGAAAATCCCGCCGCTTACTATAGTGCGGATCATCATCGGTAAGATAACCGGAAACCGCGAATGGCTCGATGGTATACAAAGCGGAGCAGTTGCGGTAGTCTGGGAGTTGCGCCTCCCCCGGATAATAACCGGTATACTCGCCGGTGCGGGACTCTCCGTCGCAGGGTTGATCTTTCAGGCTATACTGCAAAATCCGCTGGCAGATCCCTACACCCTCGGCGTTTCAACTGGCGCAGCCTTTGGCGCGTCTCTTGCAATCCTTCTCAATATGCTGCTTTCCCTCTCCCTGCCTGTTTCTCTTTCCGCCCTGGTCTTTGCCGCCCTTACCCTGGTTCTTGTACTGTTCATTTCCGAAAGGGGAAGCGGCCTGGTTACTTCAAACCTCATCATGGCGGGAATCATTATGAGCGCGATCCTTTCTGCAGGCATCAGTTTTATCAAGATGCTCTCAGGCGAAAATGTCGGAGCCATTGTTTTTTGGTTAATG
This sequence comes from Treponema sp., assembly GCA_031288975.1. Classification (GTDB taxonomy): domain Bacteria; phylum Spirochaetota; class Spirochaetia; order Treponematales; family Breznakiellaceae; genus JAITNP01. The sequence goes on from JAITQK010000016.1 coordinate 6,525, forward strand.
GGAAGTCTTTCTGCAAAAGGTTGGCGCGACCTTATGCTGCTCGTACCGGTTATCCCCTCCGCGTTGGTACTGGCTTCTGTCTTTTCAAGTGAACTTAACATACTCGCCCTCGGTTCCCGGAGCGCCGAAACCTTCGGCGTGAATGTTAAGCAGACAAGGTTCTTTTATCTTATGCTCGGCGCGGCAATAAGCGCTGTCTGTGTATCGGTTTGCGGTGTCATCGGCTTCGTCGGACTTGTGGTGCCCCACATCCTCCGTCTTTCGGTAACCAGCGACAGCCGCTTCCTCCTGCCCCTTTCCGCGCTTTTAGGGGGACTCCTCCTCGCCGCCGCCGACTGCTGCGTGAGGCTCCTATCAAACGGCGAAATCCCTGTCGGCGTCCTCACTACCATGCTTGGGGGTCCCTTTTTCATTTTGATTTTTGTCAGGCGGCGCGGGGGAAGCGAAGTATGAGTCTTTTAAGTGTCAGGGGCCTTTCTTTTTCATATCTCCAGGAACATACCGCGGCAGTGCGAGACATTTCTTTTAATGTGGCATCAGGGGAACACATAGCCCTCATCGGACCGAACGGCAGTGGTAAAACCACGCTCTTTAACCTCATGGCCGGCTTTTTGAATCCCGGGGCGGGAGAAATCCTGCTGGATGGGCAAAACATCCGCTCCTATCCAATCCGCGAACGCGCCCGCCGCATCGCGCTGGTGCAGCAGGGGGGGCGCATCAGTTTTCCCTACACCTGCCTTGAAACGGTGCTGATGGGACTTCACCCCCATGAAGGACGTTTCTCCCATCCTGACGACCGTTCCCTCGCCCGTGCAGAGCAGGTTATGCGCGAAACCGGGGTCTGGGAATTTGCCGGAAAAAACGTCACTGAACTTTCAGGGGGACAACTCCAGCGAGTTATGCTTGCCCGGGCCATCATCCAAATACTCCCCACTCATGATGCTGCGGGTATTCCACCTGGCCGTATTCTCCTTTTAGACGAAGCCTTAAGCGAACTGGACATAGCTGCCAGAATTATGATGATGAAGATCCTCGGTGTTCTTGCCTTGGAGCATAGGATCACCATCATCGGCATACACCACGACCTCAGCCTGGTCTATCAGTTTACCGGGCGGGTTATCGCGCTGTCCTCTGGTTCTATCGCCGCTGATGGCGCTCCTCAGCAGGTGTTTACCGAAGATTTTTTCGCCGGTGTTTTTTCCGTGCAGGCGGAAATAGCGCCGGGCAAAGGCTTTTTCTTTTATGATGAAAAAATTCAGGAGGGTAAGTCAGTTCCAAAATTCGGTTAGGAATAGCAAAAAAATAAAATGGACATAGGTTATAGAGGCATGGGTAGTATAAAAGACACGAAGCAAGAATGGTGGGTCTGGGAGGCCTTTTGGCCTCCCAGCGGGGATGCCGGAGGCAGGGCCCCTGGCAGTTTATTAAGCGCAG
>JAITQK010000077.1 GCA_031288975.1 Treponema sp.
CGAGTGTTTACGACGTTTTGACAGCCCGAATAAAAAAATGCGTAGCATTTTTAGGGCTGGCAAAATGTGGGTGGAGTGAGCCGTGCGAATGAGCGTAGCGATTGAGCTAGGCGAACGGAACCCCGAGGAGCGAAGCGACGAAGCGTAAACAGTCCTGTTATACGATGTAAAACTTGCGTCGAAGCCATACGCCACGGATGGTGTATGGTCTATTTGCATATTTTATTATCATTTACAATACTAATCATATTATTTGGGCATTATAGGTAATCGTTGGTTATAGCCTTTTTCAAGATTGTTTGATTCGTATTTTAAAATCATTTCTGTTTCTTTTTGATCAATTTCATCCTTTGTTGCTGTATCAGATGCCCATAAAATTTCTTTTAGTATATTAAACCGATATAATTCTTTTTCGGAAAAGTCTTTATTTATATATTCTTCTATACCACTCCCAAAATATGTGGTAAAAAGTTCTTTTCTATCTTGCCCTATATATATTTTTCCATTTGGGTATGTAATTCTATAAACATAACTTTTCATTTTTTCAATCTCCTTAATTGTTTGGAAGCGTCATTTCTGCGGATGCCTCCTCTTGTTTTGTACTGACATCATAAAACTTGACTTTATTGTTCACGACAATCATGGTGATTACCGCTCTCCCCGACCGGTGTTACGCCCCACCTGCCCCGTGTTTAGTGCAACCTGCCTGGAATTGCGAACTGCGGCAGCATACTTTGGATCACCTCCCGGAGGGCTATGAACCTGTACGAACCCTTATGGTATGACAAAACCTATCATGTATCGGATGAGACAGGCTATTGGCAGGAACAGTACGGTCGCAGTGTACATGAGCCGGATAACCGTTGGTATATCCCCAGGTGTGACTGGTCTTAAGGCATCACCGAGTACGGGTTTTTCGTGTAATACCCCAAAGTAGTAGGCGTTACCCCCCAGGGCTATGCCCAGGGAACCGGCGCATACCGATTCAGGGTGGCCGCTGTTGGGGCTGGCATGTTTGCTCCGGTCCCGCCGGTATATCCGTGCTGCATGCTTTGCGTCAAGCCCAAGGATAGCCGCCCCTAGGATCATCAGCCGGGCGCTTAATCGGGCAGGCAGCCAGTTGAGGATATCGTCAAGGTGAGCGGCGGTTCTGCCAAAATCAATATACCGGCTGTTTTTATACCCGATCATGGAATCCATGGTATTGACCGCCTTGTACAGCATCCCCAGGGGAGGGCCGCCCAGCGCCAGAAAGAACAGGGGGGCGATGACGCCGTCGGAGAGGTTTTCCGCCACGGTTTCCACCGCAGCCTTGATCACCTGTTCCAGGGATAAATCGGCGGTATCCCTGCCCACAATCATGGACACTGCTTTTCGGGCGCCGGCCAGATCTTCCGCCGCCGCTTTGGTATACACCTTCATGCTTTCGATATGCAGGGAGCGCAGGGCCAGAACCTGCCAGTACATGATGACTGACACCACAAAACCGGCCCATTGGTTCAGGTGATAGGCAAGCAACAGTGTTCCGGCGGATAATGAGAAGGTCAATGTCGTAACCAGGATCACCAGGATCGTCCCGGCCAGCCGTTCCTTACCGGGTAAAAGCCGCCGGAGGAGGGATTCGCCCTCACGTATTAAGAAGCCGATACCTCGCACGGGATGGGGCATCCACTGGGGATCTCCCAGGAGGAGGTCCAGGAAAAAACCCAGCACGAGCGCCAGGGGGCCAAGGAAGAAAACGCTGAATCGGTCCACCCTATACTCCCGTATAATCAGGGGTAACAATTCTTGTGCCTTCCCGGATACATTCCGCATCGGCACGATCAAGTATTGCGATAAAGGGATCGATTTCTGTGCGTACCCGTTTGAGAAAGGAAATATCTGTTCCCGGCGGACGCCTGCCCCCTGCGCCAGCACATTCGGGGAAATGTGCCCATAGGTAATCACATTCGTCCAACAGGGCCTCCCGTTGTTCTGGTGAGCCAGGGACGGCGCCGGTACATATATCCTTCAGCATGATAAGAGTGGCCCGTTCCTGACATATAAAGACTTTGACCGCCTGCTGCAATTCCCCCTTCACAGGAACCGGACCGTAGTGACGCTGACCAGGGACGCCTTTGAGCAGTTCCACAGCAGCTTCCGGGCTAAGGGTCTTGATACCCAAGGGCAGTCCGGTAGTGTCCGCTCCTTCTGCAGGCCCCTGGTAATCCCAAAGCCGCGGTTCACCGGCAAATTCCCGTTCAAAGAGGTCACGGTAGGTCTTCATGGCCGGATCGCTCCTGACAGAGAGGCCGGATTTTGACTGGGTGATGAAGACCCCGTGGCGAAAGGCGGCCGCTTCATTGAGGATGCCCTGGAAACGGGTGTGCCGTCGCAGCCGTTCCAAGTGGCCTGGGGTGGAACGGGCGTGGTACTTATCCAAGGTGAAGGAAAAATCGATTCCACCGGTGATAACAGGACCGGAAGAAACCCGCAGGGCCAGGGCCACGGCGCTCAGTCCCACAGAACCCAGGGGCCAGAAGGTTTCCGGGAGGACCGCATGAAGGCGCTCAAAGATGCGGAGCGGGGCCCAGGGCGTGGCAAAGAGAAAGACCTGTCCCCCCAGCATGTCGCCGGTGGCGGGCAGGGCGGAAAGGTCCATGGCAAGCGGCACTTCCCAGGAACCAAGGCCGATGAAGTCCCGGAGGTTCCAGTGCTGGCTTTCCAGGGCGACTACGAGGTCAGGTTTGATGTTCCGGGCCTTGAGGCTTGAGAGGCAGGTGTCTACGCAGAGTACCTTAAAGGGTCGTGTATCAGGATCGTATAAGGCTGCTCCAAAGCAGTGATCCAGCCCTTCCAGCACCCCATCGAGAGAAGGACCTGCCCCCAGAACCAAAACAGGGCTTTCACCAAAGCAGATATCCCCAATGCCGTGGGAACGGGGAATCAGGGGCAGATTACAGAGGACATTCTTACTATAGAGCCGCCCCAGCTTGACTAGGGTCAGGGCATTACCCCAATCCAGGGCAATATCCCGTTGCAGCGCCTCGGCCAGGGATTCGTAGCGTTCTGGGAAAAGCTGCCACCCTCCGGTGAGGTGGATGGTTTCCACTCGGCGGAAAATACGGCTCCCCCAGGTTTCCCGCATATACCCACAGATCCCCGCCGCATCCCCGGCGGGTATCAGACGCAGTCTCGGATGATCGTTAGAAAAACTCCCCAGCCTGAACAGGGCTTCCGGGGCTGTAAGGGACAAAGCCAGGAGTTGTTCGTCAGCCTCCACACAGAGCACTGCTGAATCATCGCCGATACGGCTCAACAGCACCTCAAGCCCGTACCCGTATAAGGGGGAAGGGCAGAAATAGAGGGTCCGGCTGCGACAGGGAATGGAAGCGGCCAGCCGTTCCGCCTGGCCAATGGGGTCGATACGGGAAAGCAGGGTCTTGCCCTGATATGAAACTGAACAGCCCCGGCGGGTTTCAAGCTGCCGGGGAGTAGCATCTGACATAGGTTAATTTAAGGGATAGATATACTTGAAAAAGGTGTCGACAAATTGATCCTTCAGTTTTTCACTGTTCATGAAATAAGAACGGATGTTTTGATCCATAATGTAACTCAGCCAATATGAAGCATAGGCAGTTTCAATATACTCGGCGTTCGTTTCATCAGCAGGACCCTCTTCACGGGGATATAACACCACAATATGAGTGCCGATAACCAGGGGCTTCGACGGGGTATTGAGGGGGGTGGAGAACGCGGCCTGCCAGAAGTTTTCATTTGATACCGCATCGTTCAGTTCAGGTACCGAGAAGGAGCTGAGGGAGGTAAAGATGGCAACCCGTCCGTAATTGAGGGGAAGGGGGCCAAAGGATTTTTTCGAAAGTTCTTTTTCCAGCAGGGCTTCATCAAAACCCTGTTCATTGACCGCACGGATCAAATCCTCAGCCTGGGTGATAAAGAAATCTTCTACCCGGCCTCGTTCAAACTCCATGATATAGGAGCGGATCTTTTCCAGTACCGCGGGGTCCCCGATATCCGCCGGATGGGGCGCCTCCTCAGCCCTGAAGAAGGCCCACCCTGAAGAAGCCTTGACAATGACGCTGTACGCACCCTGGGCCAGGCCCATAAGGGTTTCCCGCTCCTGTGCATCAGGCGCCTCGGTGGCAAGCTCGTAGGCAAACTTGAGGCCTAAGTCTCCCCCCCGGTCAGCATAGCTGTCCTGGGAATGGGTTTTCGCCGCATCCTCAAAGGTCTGGGTTCCCTCCTGCACGGTGCTGAGGATCTGCTGGGCTTCCCGTTCATTCGTATTGATGGTGATCTTGGAAAGATGGGTAACCTGGAAAAGCTGGGGGTTAGCTGCGGCATAGGCAACCAGTTCCGCATCAGGATAGCCGCTCAGGGGAAAGGCCGCCATATCAAAGGTCCGTTCCGGGGACGCCATGTCCTTGATAAAAGGCGCCTCCTTTGAGGATACGCGAAGCTCCATGATATCGGCGTTGTAACGGTCCATGGCAATGCTTTCCTGGACCTGCCTCCACAGGGATATACGGGTGGTATTATCAAGCTGCCGGTACCGGGTCGAGGAAAACCGTCCATTTTCCTGGAACTGGGGCAGTTGCGCTACTTCCCGGTCCACCACATCAGCGGGGGCACTATACCCGGCGTTTTTCATCTCCTCCATGACTGCAGTATGAATAACCGCTTCCTCAAAGGCGCCTCGCCAGATTTGATAGTTCACACTGAAATAGTTGCTATCATTAATCGAGGCCTGCTGATATCGGGCGATGCTCTCCCGCGCCTGGGCAAAGTAATTGCCCGGCACATAGGTAATGGGAATTTTAGCATAAGAACCGAAACTTAAATCCACCGCAGGCCCTCCTGCGGCGGGTACAATGGCGGGGACCAATACGAAGGCGATAATGACGATTATCAGCACAACAATGGTTCCGATAAAAATGAAAGGATTCGCCTTGAACCGGCGGATAAATTCAGCCCCCATGGAATCATTTTCCGGGGTGGGCTGCTTTGTTGTCTTAAAAGCCATGAGATTATATACCTCTTACTTGAACTACGATAGTATTGAAATCACACCATACCACGTTTACGGCATAGCGTCAATTCCCCTCCGTTGACCGGGAAGAGGAACCCCACCATGAGGTATACTGCGATGCCCACCCCCAGCAGCACCGGGAACCCGCTGGATACTGCCAATATCCGTGCCAAGGCGCTTCCTGCCACAGAGAGGCCACCGTTCATGCCCCAGGCCCAGGGCAGAAGGTTCGGTTTGTTTGTTTGCAGACGGTCAAGGCCATTGGGATAGGGCACCCCCAGGAAAAAGGCCACCGGCGCGATCACCACAACGGATATACAGACCCGCACCGCTAAACCGGCTCCAAGAAACCGGGCAAGGAAGGGGTCCAGCCCCAGCATGTAGCAGAGCAGCCCCCCGCCGGTGAGCACACAGGCCCCCAGCACGATCCTGCTTCGATACTGCCTGAACATCCCACTCACCAGGTTGCCCAGGGCTGAGAAGACCAGCATCACGGTGATGACAATACTGGCGGAATAGGTCGGATTTGAGAGGAACACCCCCAGTCGCTGGATGAGGTAGATTTCAATCAGCATGTACCCCAGACCCAGACCCGCGTAATAGAGGATCACCCCTACCGTTCCCCTGGGATGCTTAAAGAGGTCCTTCCGGCGGCCAATCAGGGGGATGATGATCACGATACATCCAAAGATACAGGCCTGGACCAGCATCCCCAGGAGCAGCAAATACCCCCATTCTTCGGAGATATCCTCGATTTGATCCAGGTAGATGGGGAGGTTCCGCAGTTTCAGGAACCCCGAATAATAGGGACGGGAATCCCGGATGGGCCTGATGTCAAAGATATACCCATCTTCGAGTAAGCCCCCATCTGCGGCATTACGTTTTTCCGCAAAGAACCGGGGGATGGCCGCACGGTACATATCCGCGTTGGTAAAATGCTCCGCCACCACGTCCCCTGTACCTTCAAAATGATGCCGGTACACGCCCATGAGGGTGTTGATGTCCCGCTGGGGAAGCTCCGTCCCTGGCACGTAGAGCAGCTCAAAGGACCGGGTCTTCACAAAGGTGTTAAGCCCCGCCAGTTCCACCTGCGTGAAGGCGCCATTCTTCACCAGGATCGTGGAGGTGGACATGAACAGCCCGAAGGCGTAGAGGCACTGTTCCGGCGCTTCCATGCCCGATTCCTCCATAGCCGTGATGATCGTATTGAGGAGTTTGAGCACATTCCGAGGGGGATTGAGCCGGTCCCACACGGTGATCGAGAGCACCCCATCAGGTTTAAGACTGGCAAAGTATTCTTTAAAAGCCTCCACCGTGTACTTAAAGTCCTCATGGATCGCATAGCCTCCAGAATCGGAAAGCCCGATGGAATCCACGAGGCTTATCTCGATGAGGTCGTAGGCCCCCTCGTGGTCCACGCAAAAGGCCCGGCCTTCCCCCTGGATCACCTGGATACCCCCGGAACTGAGGAGGCCCCCTGAAAACCGGGACAGATTCGGATCATCCCTGAGCAGGTGAATCATCTCCGAGGAAGGTTCTACAATATCAATGGACACAGCCCCCTTGTACCGGGCGATCTGGGCATTGATGCCGCCGCTCAGATTGATCAAGAGGACATCCGGGTTTGCAAGCATGAGGTAAGGGGCTGCCATGGGGAGGTAGTCCATGTAAGCCTGTTCATTTTCCCGGAGCTTCCCCATGATACCGATAGGGCCAGAACCGTCCACAAAAAGCCCCCAGTAGGGCTGGACCGGCATGACCGGAATAACCAGGGCAGCGTTATCCGACAGGCCCGGGGCAAAATGGAAGTACTGGGAGGCGTAGACATGGTACTCACCCCCGGGGCCGTAAGAATGGTGGACCAGCTTGGAATCGGGGTACTTTCGTACATAACTGATGGCCTTGTAATCGGAGACCCGAATATCCCCCCAGAACAGGGTACACCCGATAGACACCAAGATAACCACCATCAGGGCGAGGAGTTTCCGGTTCGAGAACCGGAGGGTTCCGGCTACTGCGTCAGAATCTCCGCAGGTAAACAGCGCTGCGATGATGGTGAGGGCCAGAATGGGAAGGATGAGGTATTGGGGGGGGAGCAGGAACATAAAGAGGATGATGAAAAATCCCCCTACGCCGGAACCGATCATGTTCCAGAAATAGACCCGCTGTATTTGGTCTCGGAGCTTGATGAAGGCAACCCCGGTAAAGGTGGCGATAATGAAGAAGGGCAGGCCATAAATGAGGTAATAGGCCCCGATGAACCAGAGTTGCCGGGGATCAGAGGCCAGGAAGACCGGGTTAAAAGGCACCAGTTGGGCGGCGATGGTCGCCAGGGACATGCAGAGGGGAAGGCTCACGGCGCAGGCGGTCAGGATGGGACCGGCCCGTTTCCGCACCCACTCATCCAGGAAGGTGAGGATGATGCCCGAAAGCCCGATACCCAGGAGGGCGGTGGAAATGACCAGGGAACCAAAATTAGACCAGCCCCCGATAGAGAAGATACGCATCACATAGAGTTCGTAGGAAATGCTGGCTACAGAAACAAAAAAAAGGGCACGCAACGTGGTGTTTTTCATGAGGCTTTCAGTATAGCAAGGGGAATGATTATGCTCAATCCGCAGCCAGTCCTGGCTTTTTTTCAAATTGTGCAGTTTTCGCTTGACATTTTTTATTTGATTCAATATCCTAGTAAATATATCGTATTTGTATTGATATAAATACGATAAGTATAGTATTATACGAGGAGTGGTATGGCACGAATTGCGAGTAAATTGACGGAACTGATTGGGAACACACCGCTTTTGGAATTGACGGGTTATGGCAGGGGACTTGGTCTGCGGGGACGTATCGTTGCTAAACTTGAGTATTTCAACCCTCTGGGAAGCGTCAAAGATCGCATTGCCTTGGCCATGATAGAGGATGCGGAACAGCGGGGATTACTGAACACCGACAGTGTGATCATTGAACCTACCAGCGGGAATACCGGTATTGGGCTTGCCTTTGTTGCCGCAGCAAAAGGATACCGGATCATCTTGGTGATGCCCGATACCATGAGCATTGAACGGAGAAAACTCCTCCAGGCATTAAATGCGGAATTGGTGCTGACAGCGGGAAAAGACGGCATGAAGGGGGCTATCAGAAAAGCCGAAGAACTCAATGCCCAGATACCAAATTCCTATATACCTCAGCAATTTAACAATCCCGCGAATCCCGAAGTGCATCGCAGAACAACTGGCGAAGAGATTTGGCGGGATACCGGCGGTGAAGTCGCGGCCTTTGTCTCTGGTATAGGAACCGGAGGTACGATTACCGGCGTGGGGGAATTTCTGAAGGAGAAAAACCCGGACATAAAGGTATTTGCCGTGGAACCCTATGATTCTGCGGTGCTGTCCGGTTCCACTCCAGGGCCTCACAAGATCCAGGGTATCGGTGCGGGATTTGTACCCAAGGTACTGAATACGAAAATTTATGATGAAATCTTTAAGGTCCGGGCTGAAGAGGCTTTTGAAACCGCCCAAGGGCTTGCGAGCCGGGAAGGACTCCTGGTGGGTATTTCTTCCGGCGCCGCTGCCTTTGCGTCAACCCAGATCGCCAAGAGACCGGAATTTGAAAACAAAATCGTGGTGGTTCTGCTGCCTGATACTGGAGAACGGTATCTTTCAACGGTATTGTATGATTCACTGGAACGGTCTCGTTTTTAGGAGTGTATATGAGTAAATTTGTTGACAGGCCCAGATACACCTGTGCATTAGGAGGCGCCATTAGTACGCTTCGTGCGATTCCCCGGGCAATTCCCATTATCCATGGGTCCGCAGGTTGTGGCGGCAATCTTACCACTGCCATCAATGCCGGGGCGGCGTATATAGGCGGCGGCTACTGCGGTGGTTCCGCTTTACCCAGTTCCAACGTGGTGGAACGGGATGTGGTCTTTGGCGGTGATACCCGTCTCAGAGAGCAGATCCAGTCAAGCCTGGAAATCATCGACGGAGACCTCTTTGTGGTGGTTACCGGCTGTATGGTTGATATGATAGGAGATGATACCGTTGCAGTAGTGGCTGAATTCAAGAATGCTGAAAAACCGGTCATCGCCGTTCCTACCCCAAGCTTCAAAGGCAACTCTTTTTATGGTTATGATTTGTTATTCAAAGGACTCATCAGCACGTATATCACGAAAACCATACCAGAGCCGCTATCGGTGAATGTTCTTGGTATCGTACCTGCACAGGATGTGTTCTGGAAGGGGAATCTGCGGGAATTGAAACGGATCCTCAAAAAATTGGGATTAAAGGTCAATACTTTTTTTGGTGAAGGCGAAACCCTGGAGAACATCAGGAATGCAGGACAAGCGGCCCTCAATATTGTGGTTTCCAACAGCTTCGGAATCGAGAGTGCCAAATATTTCGAGGAAATCCACGGGATTCCCTATATCTTCAGTCCATTGCCCATTGGCGCCTTAGCAGGAGAGCAGTTCCTAAGCACCGTGGGGAACGCGCTGCATCTTGATCCTCTTACTATTGCCAGAGTTATCGCAGAAGAAAAAAGCATCTACTACGATTATCTGGAACGGATCGCGGATATCTACAACGATGTGGATCTCCAGCGCTACGCTATTGTGGTGGGAGATTCCAGTTACGCTCCAGCGCTTACCCGGTTTCTCTCAGATGAACTCGGATGGCTGCCGGAACTGGTAGTAGTAACGGATGTGCTTGAAGAGGCACAAGAAACTATCGTGCAATCTCAATGTTCAGGGCTGAATTCAGGATTGAAACCCCATGTTTATTTTGATAGTGATACTTCTTCGGTAAAGAAGTATGTTCGGGAAATCTGGCCCCGGAATCAAAACAACCGGTACTATGATTCCATGAGTCCGACGGTCATTGTCGGCAGTTCCTTTGAACGGGATATTGCCGAAGAATTCGGGTATCCCCTCGTACCGGTTAGCTTCCCCCTCACCGGCCGCTGTGTGATGAACCGGGCGTATGCGGGATTCTCCGGTGGACTTTCGCTCACCGAAGATATTATCAGCAATCTGGTAGCTGCACGTTAGCGCGTGGGTGCTACAAAGGAGTATCTATGAACTATCTTGATGCAAAATCAGCGCCAAGCCGTGAAGACCGGCTCCACGCGAGTATTGCCTTTGGGGGGAAATGCGCCGAAGTCCGTACCTGCGCGCTTGCACACGCGAATGGCTGTACCAACTTAAGCTCCCGTTTGTTTTCAGAGGCCCAGGGCTGCCAATTCACCCTGAGCCTTGCGATTCTCAATACCTTACGAAAAGCGGTGATAATCATGCACGGTCCAATCGGCTGTGGAATGTGTTCTACTGCCAACATCGGTACTAATAAAAGTTTCAAGCGCCTTCGGGATCCCAATGCCGAAGGGCTTATCTGGCTCAGTACCAACCTCGATGAGGCGGATGTGATCGGTGGAGGTGAAAAAAAACTGCGGGAAGCGGTCCTGTACGCGGATAAAGAATTCCGGCCTGATTCGATAATTGTTTGTAATAGCTGCGTGCCTGCCCTCATCGGCGATGATATCGACACGATCCTCACGGATTTACAGCGCGAAACAGCGGCAATCATCATGCCCATTCACTGCGAAGGGTTCAAGACGAAACTCATGGCTACTGCCTATGATGCGGTGTACCACGGCATCCTTAAAAAGTATGTCCGCCCCCCAGATCGACACCTTCCCCTCTGGCAAACCGATGAGGACCAATTCAAAGCGTCTTATAAACTGAGCCGGAACGTGAACATTCTCAACGTTGGTTCTATGAGCCGTGCCGATGAAGTTGAACTCAAGCGACTTATAGAAAGCCTTGGTCTCAATGTTACGTTTATTCCCTGTTATGCAGAACCTGATGATTTCCAGTATGCCCTGGAAACCAGTCTTAATGTGAGTATCTGCGGAACCCATGACGACTATTTTGTCGGCCATCTGGAAGAAAAGTACAACATTCCTTTCATGGTGGATACTATCCCTATCGGCAGGAAAAACACGAATATCTGGCTTCTGAAAATCGCCGAACGCTTTGATCTCGCAGAAGAAGCTCGGCGCCTCATCGAATCGGAAAACCGTATTCTGAACGAAGCTCTTGAGCCTTTCAGAACGGTGTTACGGGGCAAGCGGGTGTATTTGGCTGGCGGGGAAGTACGGATTCTGGCAACTGCGGAAATCATCCAGGATCTGGGCATGGAGGTGATCGGGTTTAAGGCCCACCATTATGACAAGTTTGTGGAACCAATCTTTGACGCCCTGGATAACATCGATGAGGTACCCTTCAGCGTTGCTACCAATCAGCCTTTTGAGATGTCCAATATAATCAAGCGGCTCCAGCCTGATGTGCTTATCACCCATATCGGGGGGAACAACATTGCCGCAAAACACGGGCTGCCACTGCTGCCGCTTTTTGGTCCATCCTACAACTACTGCGGTTATTCAGGGGTGTTTGAAGTCGCCCGCAGGCTGCATAAAACGATTCGTAATTACGAATTCAACCGGCAGCTTTCACTTAACACCCCTTTACCTTTCAAGAAGTCCTGGTATGAGCAGGACCCCTTCTCGTATATAAAGTACGTCTCGGCAGAAACAGGAGAAGTATATAAAAAATAACGTTTTTTCCCAAGAGCCAGTTGCAAAAAATTAGTTTTGTAATTGGCTTATGTACCGATAATAAAGACTAAGGAGTTACAATGACTTGGAGACTCATCATAAAAACGGTACCCTTTGAGGGAACCGGAGAAGGGCTATGAAAAGAGGTACTTTGCTTATTCACAATGGGCATGAAACGGATTATGCCTCTGGATGTTCCACTGGCGCTTTGGGGATACCTATCTATCAAACATCCACGTTTGATCAAAAGTTGGCCTACAAGGGCGCTGCTAAGGAGCTGGAGTTTGATTATGCCCGTTCTGGGAATCCTACCCGGAAAGCACTGGAAGAAACCATTGCGGTTCTTGAAGGAGGGGTTAAGGGATACGCGTTCAGCAGCGGTATTGCGGCAGTCTCATCGGTCTTGGGTATCCTTGCTGCAGGGGACCACGTTGTTGCGGGAGAGGATATTTACGGGGGAAGCTGGCGTATCCTCAATACCTTTTATAAACGGTGGGGGCTGGAACTGACTGTAGTGGATACTTCCAATCCCGATCATATTAAAAAAGCGCTGAAAAAGAACACCAAGGCTTTGTTTTTGGAAACGCCATCCAATCCACTCCTTAAAATAACCGATCTCAAAACCTGTCTGGCCATAGCCCAGGATGCAGGGCTTATCTCCATAGTGGATAATACCTTCATGACCCCCTACCTCCAGCGACCTATTGAATTGGGGGCGGATATCGTGGTCCATTCAGCCACTAAATTTTTAGGAGGACACAGTGATGTGATTTCCGGATTGGCGGTTAGTCGAACACTGGAATTGGGTCAGCGGATCTATGCGGTACAGAATGGCTTTGGGGCAGTACCAGGTCCCTGGGATTGCACCCTTGTGATGCGAGGTATCAAAACCCTCAAGGTCCGCATGGATGCAGAGGAACAAACCGCCCGGAACTTGGCACTATGGCTCAAGTCCCACCCGCAGGTTACCGATGTGTTCTATCCGGGCCTGGAGGATCATCCGGGCAGAACAATAAACGAGGCTCAGGCTTCAGGTGCGGGAGCAGTGCTGTCTTTCCGCACTCGGACCACGGAACAGGCGCTGCATTTTTTGGGAACGGTGAAATTAGCCGCGGCAGCAGTGAGCCTCGGTGGAGTAGAAACCATCGCGTCTTACCCGGTCAGAATGAGTCACGCTTCGATACCTCCGGCAGAACGGCAGCGTCTGGGGATTACCGATACCCTCATCCGCATCTCAACAGGTCTTGAAGATACCGAGGACCTGATTGCCGATTTTGAAAAAGCTTTGGAGGGATGATGAAGATCGATACAACACTGGTGCATGGGGCAACCTGCTTTGATCCTAAAACCGGAGCTATCAGTACCCCCATCTATCAAAGTTCTACGTTCCGGCACCCGGCCCTGTATGAATCCACAGGTTTTGATTATTCCCGGGGTATCAATCCCACACGCACAGAACTGGAACGTACCCTTGCGCTTATCGAGGGTGGAAAGTACGGACTTGCTTTTGCCAGTGGTATGGGTGCAATTTCTGCACTCATAAAACTCTATAAGCCTGGTGATCATCTCATCGTTTCAGAAGACCTCTACGGCGGCACCTATCGTTTATTTAACGAATACTATACTCAGTATGGGTTTGCTTTTTCATGGGTTGATACCAGTAATGCATCTGCAATAGAAGCGGCGCTCCGTACCGAAACCAGAGCAATCTTTATCGAGACCCCTTCAAATCCTATGATGAAAGTTACGGATATCCGAAGGTGCGCAGAGCTTATGCACAATCGAGGCGCTCACCTGATCGTTGATAATACCTTCCTATCCCCTTATTTTCAGAATCCCCTGAGCCTGGGTGCAGACTTTGTGATTCACAGCGGCACCAAGTATCTGGCAGGCCATAACGATACCCTCTCAGGCTTCATCGTTCATTCCCAGGATCAATATGAAGAACTGCTGCGAAATGTACAGAAAAGCGAAGGTGCTTGCCTCAGCCCTTTTGATGCGTGGCTGGTGCTGCGGGGGATCAAGACCCTGGGGCTGAGGATGGAACGGCATCAAGCAAACGCCCAAAAAATTGCCCATTGGCTTCGGGAGCATCCCCAGGTGGAAAAGGTTTTCTACACCGGTTTTAAGGATCATCCCCAATACGATCTATCAGCTTCTCAGTCCCGTGGACATAGCGGCATGGTCTCCTTTTATCTCCGAGATGCCAGGGATGTGGAACCCCTTTTACGAAAGGTGAAAATCATCCTCTTTGCAGAAAGCCTCGGCGGTGTTGAAACCTTGATCACCTATCCGTTAGTCCAGACCCACAACGCGATTCCCGAAAAGATGCGTCTTGCCGCAGGGGTTAATGATCGGCTCATCCGGCTTTCAGTGGGCATCGAAGATCCGGATGATTTAATCGCCGATCTGGATGAAAGCTTGAGCATCACCGCAAGGGGGTAAGGCATCTCTGTCTAATTGGAAAGCACTGCTTGAACCGTCAGAGACGTTGCAATAATAGAGAGCACCGTAGTTATTATAGGAGCATACTGGTTAAAGTAATACAAGAAAGAATTAGTACGAGCAGTAATGATGGTTTCAGGCGATATTATATCTGTTTTCTTCATTTTTTTCCCAGTCAAATCAGTAATTTTTATGGTTTCTCTTACATTTTGTCCAGCCACAAAACCACCTGCTAAGGCTATATAGTAATCCCATTGACGGTCAGGAATATAGGGATAGCGTCCAGGGGCAAGTACCGCACCGGCAACAGTTACAAAATACTGTCTGAAGGGAATGATTAAGGTATCGTTTTCTTCAACAAAATACTCGCTGTGATATTCAGCATCATACAACATGGGGTTAAGATTGATGGATATCTGTTTCTCATCTCGAATAATATATGCATGCATCGTATCAGAAACCGCTGAAAATAAATTGGCATTTTTGCGGATCAAAGAAGCATAATTCTCACCTTTGTTAAATTGTATAATACGCCGGGTTGAAACATTGATATTTGAGTCAGCACTAATTCCTATGGCACCCTCTATAAACATGACCGGCAATAACATGGTGATTTCAGGTACTACGACAACATCATAATCCTCCAAAGGATAATCATGTATGATATCTTCTTGAGTAAGATAAATTTTATCTCCTGAAATGGATACACTGTTTACATAGCGAACCAGTTCAAGCCGGGATGTATCTGCTAATGGGACAAAGCCATTTCCGTAGTTTTCTATTAAATTTTTCAGATTTTCGCCATTCAGTAATTGATACATTCCAGGACGCTCGACTGCTCCGGTAATAGTTACCGAACGGGAATACCGTTTGACCGTAATGGTATCACCGGGACGCAGATACGGATCCTGAGTTAAATCGCCAAAACGCTGGGCTTTAAATATATCATAGGTTCTTGTTCGTCCTCCAGCAGAAGTAATAGTTACATCCCGAAATGATGCGTATGAGGTAAGGAAAGAGTCTTTTAAGACTGAAGAAAGACGACTCAATGCCCAGGCATTACAGTTCACGGTAGAAACAACTTCACCTTTTAACACAACAGTAAATACAGCCGGAGTTGTTAGATTTACCTGTACCCCGCTTAACGTGTAATTGCGGGATACCAATGCTTCGATCTCGCTTTTTAATTGCAAAAACGTTTTTCCCACCCCATCCAGAATACCTAAATTAGAAACACGCACCTTATAGGATGCATCTATGGTTATTACATAACTCACTGGACTCGCACCAACAGCGTAGGTCAAAAGATACACATCACCGGCAGTTACCGGATAGTTTGACACTGACCGGGCCATCGATACCAATAATGGCATTTGGGATACAAAATCATCGGTAGTTTCTTCTTTGTTATTTGATGGAGAAGTAGTATCCGTAGAAATCTGCGGATAGACCAGCATTGAGCAAAAGAGAAAAAAAACGAGAATGCCACTGCGTATACACTTCATTACCGTCGTCCTTTTAATCGGGACATGGCATCAGGATCGTTTCTAATGCTCAATACCGCATCTATCATAAAGACCAGGAACACGGAAAAAAAGCCTGCAGCAAAAGTAACAATGATACAAAGCATTCCTCTGCTCGGCCCTGATTTTTGATCAGGAATTTCAGCCAGTTCCAATACCTGAAAAACAGGCATCTCGCTCGCCATAGATACCTTGAGTAGTTCATACTGTACCTTAAGCTGAGAATAAACCTCTTTCTGAGCCTCTAGTTCAAGGATAATACGACTTATTTCTATGGTTATCGATGGAATATCTATCGATAAGCCGCCCCGTGATACAGATTGTTCCAATTTTCTAGCTTCTTGTTCAAGGTTCTGAATCTCCTGAAACGTATTTTTTATATTAACTTCCAAATTTTCCTTTTCCCGTTTATTTTTATCAATACCCATTTCATCAAAACGCTTTTCCAAATACTCCACACTAAAATTAACGACCGATTGGGCAAAGGTGGGATCAATATCGGTAAACCCAATACTAAAAACCCCGCTTTCACTGTCAAACTCTGCAATGAGTTTTTTCTTAAGTACCTTCCGGCTTTCAGCCCGGGGGAATTTTTTAATCTTATACCGGGTTATCAGATCAAACTCATCGACCACGGCATCCAGAAACAGATTCATACCTGTAAGATACACGGCAAGTTTACTATATGTCGAGCCTGAAGGAAGACTTACTCCTGCCATAGATGCAAGCCCACCGAGGCCGCTAGAATTAAGCATGGAAGACAATCCCCCTCCTGATGAAGAAGCATCATTGATGAGCATATACGCATGGGGTGTATACTCATTGGGCATAAATGATTTTTCAGAAGGGAGTATAAGCGAAATAACACAAACTACTACCACACCAATGATAGCGGCGAGGGTGATTCCAATGATCAACAGCTTCCACTGGAGCAGCACTGCAAACAGATCGATAAAGCTAATTTTATTACTTGGAATTTCTTTGGGAAGTTCTTTTGTTATATCATTCATTGTATGTATCCACCAATAGGATCATTTTTTCTGCAAAAGCCAAAAACTCATGATAATAGTTTACGATTATGTATTATTCTATAACGCATTTATACAGAACTATTGAGGCAGAAATTAGTTTACTATATGAGTTTGCTATTCTGGACCAAATAAAACTCGCTTGGCAATATCAACAGGATGGATGCGACTCATTTCAATGCTATTCGGTATTAAGTTGACCCGGCAAGCCGCCGTTCGATTTCATCCGCGCTTAATCCCTGCCTCAGCAAGTCTAAAACCTGGCTCTGTCCTCTTGTTGTACCCAGCTCTATGCCCTTAGCCGTACCCAGCTCTATACCTTCTTCCCATCCTTCTTCCCGGGCCGTGATCATCCGGTCTTGCAAGTCCATTGCAAACTTGTACTCGCTCAAAAGTCGTGCCCGTTCCCGTTCATCCCGGCTCACTGTCAAAAACGCTTCCTGTGCCATCGCTACCCCCTTGTCCTTGGCGGAGATCGCTTCCAGCAATCCTCTCTTCGCCTCATCCGCATTGTACCTCAAGTACACCGCCCAGCTCTCCGCGGTGGTCATATCGTCCACTGGCTTTTGCGCCAGCTTCTCTACCTTCCCAAGCTCCACCGTGATGATCGTCGTGCGCC
>JAITQK010000143.1 GCA_031288975.1 Treponema sp.
TATCAAACAGTTTTGCAGAAGGTATAAACAGCGTTATCCAGCATATAAAAGCTACTGCCCGCGGCTTTAGAAATTTCCAAAACTATCGTACTTCTATACTTTTCTATTGCGGTGGACTATACCTTTACCCATAGGATAGCCGGAAGAGCCCTTTTATCAGGATGCCCTGCTGCGGGAAACAAATGAACCTGCCAGTCAACTCGTGCTTGCAGGTACCATACTGGCCCGTGATGAAACCGGGGCAGGGGGAACCCCCTTTATCCAGGGTATCAACAGTGAAACCGGCGCACAGGAATGGCTGCAGGAACTATCCGGTATGCCGGGAAACCCCGCCCTGGTTACCAGTATTATCCCCATGCCTGAATATGGCTACCTGCTATCCCTGGCGGGCGTCACGGAGGGTGAATATGCCCCACCGTATATGCTAGTCCGGGTGAATGAACAGGGGCGCTTGTTACAGCATGTTACATACTAACATAAACCAAAGGAGATAAGAACGATGAAGAAGATTACGTGTTTACTGTGCGGCTGTATGCTGTTTTGTACGGCCCTGATTACTGCCCAGGATATTGATGCCAAGGTTAAAAAAGCGGTCAATGACCTGATCGTTTCCGCACGAATCAATGTGCAGCTTCAGGTATCTATTGAACCGGTGAACATCAGCAATACCGGTTCGGTGAGCGAATTTTCCGGCTATCTGACCAGCAAAATAGCCCAACATGCAACCAATAACCGGATGTACCAGGTTGTTCCTGGCACCAGAACAATACTGAAAGCGAGAAATAGTAACCAATCGGGAACGAACACTCCCCGGGGAAAGATTGAAGGTACTTTCACGCGGCTTGGTAACCTGATTGAAGTAACCATTTACCTCATATCAGAAACCAATAATATGCGGTTAGCTTCAAACAGTTTTACTATCCCCGTAGCGGACATTGAGCAGATGGGGCTTGCCCTACTGCCTGCGAACATTAAAACCCAGGGGGAAGTCCTGGCACGGGAAGAAGTATTTGAGGCTTATCAGGGAAAAAACAACGCCTTTGCCCTTGATGCATGGCCGGATGCGTCTAACCGGGTGTATCAGGAAGGGGACACCATGTTTATCAGCCTGGTAGCAAATCAGGATTGTTATTTTGTCGTATATCAGGTTAATGTAGAGAACCGGCGGCAGGTTCTTTATCCAAACATCTATGATCAGGAAAAAGGGAATAACAAACTCAAAGCCGGTGAGGTGCGGCAGATACCGGAAAGGAGCATCTTCAGGATTGGGGGACCTCATTTTGGGGAAGAGCGTATCCTGGTATTTGCGTCGGATACCCCGATTGACCTCGACTATACGCCAACCCGCGATATTGGGTCATTACCGACTATCCGGGATATATATGTGGACCCTAAAGCCGCTCAGAAGGAATTTACCTATACGACGATTCCCCGGAAATAAGCAGGGCTTAAGCGGTAGGTACAACGCCGTCGCACCAAGGGACATCAAGCTGCCCTGAGTGTTTCGGTGTTGAACTTTGTATCCCAGGAGGTGGAAGAACTGTGGAATCACTTTGATACATCCGGCACGTTTGTCATGGTTGACCGGCAGAACCTCGAAAAGATTCAGGCGGAAATGAACTATCAGATGTCAGGAGAGGTAAGCGATGAGTCCGCCCTGTCTATTGGACAGCAATTCGGTGTACAGACGAAAGATGGCGTACTGATTACCTCAACCGCGCCCTTTGGACTAAACTTGACCTGTAAAATATTTAACCACTAAGTTACACGAAGTTGCACAAAGTATCTATTCTTATTCTTTCTTTGTGAATCTTTGCGATACTTCGTGTTTTTTTTCTTCTTTTGCGGTTTTTTTCTTAACTTGGTTTACAAACCATAAGCATAATCTCAATTGTGGGTCAAGTTTAGCCTTTGGAGAGGAGTACATCCTTGCCGCCGCATACAGCAGCCGGTTTGCCGCAGATTCCTCCCCAGCAGTACCGCTTTCATCCTCCAGTCTTTCTTTGTTCTAAAGTTTGTAATACTTTTTTTGATAAATTCGCCCTTAAAAGGACATAAATAATCTAGCCACTACTATAAATAAAGCCACCACGAGTTTAGGAATATTCGCTCAAAGGCAACTTGACAAAATCATTACGAAAATCAATAATCATTCTTGTAAGGCGAGAATGCTGCCTATCTATCTGTAGCTATCAGACGCCGCGGACCGTGGGTCTGTAATAAAGTCTTTGCCAAAGGCAAATTCGCGCTTCAGATGTGAACTGGCGACAAATTAGCAGGTGACATGCGTAATCGTCGTGGAGAACTATATGAGTATAACAAAGGTGAAGGGCTGGTGGTTAATCGGGCCGGCTCTCACGATTGTCGGTAAGAAAGGGCTTGGGGAACTGACGAGAACCTCGAAGAACGCCCTCCATTCGCAGGCAAAAACCCTGCGAGGTTTTCTTGAAACATCAAAAGAGACCGTTTACGGCCGGGAACACCGGTTCGCAGACATACTCAAGGCGTCAAGCCCAGAAGAGCTGTTCGCCTTATACCGCAAGTATGTTCCCATTAATGACTATGAGGATTTGCGTCCTTATGTGGAACGCCACAAAAACGGCGAAGCAGACGTGCTGTTTCCCGGCAAGCCCAAGATGTACGCCACGACCAGTGGCACCACGAAAGAGCCAAAGTGGATTCCGGTTACTGAGCAGTACTATCAAGAAGTCTACAAGGTGATGAACCAGATTTGGTTTTATACCCTCGTCAAAAGCAGGCCCAAAACGTTCTATGGCAAAACGCTTTCCATAGTCGGCAAGGCCATTGAGGGCGCCGCGCCGGACGGCACGGTATATGGCTCTATCTCCGGGGTTATGCAGAGAGATATTCCATCGTTCATGCGAGACTTGCATCCTGCACCTGCTGACATTTTTCACATCGCGGACTACAAGGCGCGTTACTACGCCATCATGCGCATGGGCATAGAACGGGACTGTACACTCATCGTCACCGCCAACCCCAGTACCCTTGTGGAAATGCAGACCAACGCTAACGAATTCTACGATGAGTACGTTCAAGATATTGAACAGGGAACTCTGAGTACGCTTTTTCCCATCCCCGACAACATTCGGGCGGTCCTTGAAGCGCAGCTCAAGCCGAATCCCAAGCGGGCGGCGGAACTGCGTGCGCTCAAAGAGCGGTACGGTACTGTGCTTCCCAAGCACTACTGGCCCAATATGCAGGTGATCAACGTCTGGATGTGCGGCAACACCAAAGTTTATATGGAAAAGATCAAGGATTCTTTTCCCAAAGATGCGGTGTTCCACGAATTCAGCTACGTCTCGTCGGAGTGCAAAGCTGGGGTCGTGCTGAACAGCAACGAGCTGGACACAGTACTCTTTGGCCATAAGATATTCTTTGAGTTCGTGCATGAGTCTGATCTGGAGAGAAAGAATCCCCGGGTCTACCAGATGCATGAGGTCAAAAAAGGCGAGCGTTACTGTATGCTCGTTACGACTTCCGCTGGCCTGTACCGGTATAACATGAACGATCTGCTGGAGATCACCGGTTTTTACAACGAGTACCCCAAGGTGCAGTTCATCCAGAAATGCAACGGTACGATCAGTCTCACTGGTGAGAAGCTGCACGAGCGGCAGTTCATCGAGGCGGTACATGCCACGGAAAAGGACACGGGTCACCGCGTTGCTTTTTTCGTGGGATTTGCAGATGCGTCAAAATCGACCTATCGTTTTTATTACGAATTCCTCAATCCTAACATCACGCAAGAAAGCGCGGAGGAATTTACGCAAGTACTCGACACGTATTTGAAGCAGTACAACATCGAGTACGAGTCCAAACGCGCTTCCAACCGCCTGAAAGAACCGGAAACCGCTGTTCTCGTGACAGAATCCTTTGAGAAGTTCAAGGCAACCTGCATTGACAAGGGGTATCGGGACGGACAGTTCAAGGTGAACCTGCTCATGCAGGATGAAAAGCGCCATGCTATGTTCAAAGAGCTGGTTAAGTGAGAGGCATTTCCATTCAAAAAGCATCTGCCGGATATCATACTTCGGTCTTGATGTTTCCCGGCAGACTCCCGGATGAAGAGCCTTCGGAGAGTTTGCCGCTTCAGATCATCTCTGGTACCAAACTACCCGTTGAAGTATTTCAGAACATACACGGAGTCATTTTTGATTTTGACGGCACGCTCTTTGATTATTTTCGCCTTCCCCTCTACCTGATTCTTGCCTGTCCCTGGGATATAAAAAATATTTACCGCGAACGTGTCACGCGTAAAAAATTCGCCGGCTGTGATTTTGGCTCTGCCGAGCGATACTATGCCGAATATTTTGCCCAGTTATCCGCGCAGTGCCACAAACCAGAACCTGCTGTCCGTGCCTGGTATTTTAACCGCTTTCTTCCCGCTCTCATCCGCGTGTTAAAAAAGCATTACAAACCGCGCCCCGGGTTACAGACGCTGTTCAATCGTTTTGAAACCCGCGATAATGTATCTGTTTCTATATATTCCGACTACCCTGTTTTACAAGAACGTCTTGCGGCATTAGGCGTAAGGCCGGGCGGGCGCTTCCGACTCTACGGCCCTGAATCCTTTGGCGCCCAGAAACCCGCGCCTCGTCCCTTTCTCACCATAGCAAAACACATGGGCGTACACCCCGAAGAAACCATCGTGATTGGCGACCGTGAAGAAACTGACGGCATTGGTGCGTTACGGGCTGGAATGCGTTTTTTCTGTCTGGAAACAGGCAGGAAGCGTCATTTTCATCTTGACCCCAACCGGCGTCCTCTGGGGAATGAAGTTCCGTCCATCCCCATGTATTGCGGTTCGTGGGACACGCTTTCGTCGTTGTTGATCGCGTTTCTGGGTGGGTAAAGTGTAAATAGCTGAACAATTCAACGCAATAATGCAACCGGTAATCCGCTTGTTTGTTCCTGTAGACCGCTTCGTCACTCGCATCGATGAGACAGATGTCTTTATCCGAAAGCTATACGGGCTTTTCTACCAGCACGTGCTGATATGTTTTGGCAGACCCACAGTTGTTCGTTCTTGCCTATCCGTTTATACTTCTTATTCATCGGATAGAAAACATTGCCGTTTATCGCATAAATTGTGATGCGAATGAATACTTACAAAATTCTTTCTTTTTGTATAAAAAAATTCTTGACATATCCGCGCTATAGTATGATATTATTCTATATATCAATGTCAACAGGTTAAGCCCTTCGCCCTTCCTCAACAATTTGACTTCT
>JAITQK010000218.1 GCA_031288975.1 Treponema sp.
TGGGAGCTTACTTTCTGCGGTACTGATCCTCGGTTGCCAAAATCCGGTAACTGGGACATCAGTTTATCGATGAGCGGGAACTGACGTATAATGGCTGCCGGTCTGATATACTCACCTTCGTGAAACGCATGGTGGTACGTGGGTGTGGCGTCCAAGCGCCATCCTCTGTATCAGCATACTCAAATCTTTTAAATATAAAATAAAACCAAAGAAAAACCATTATGATGTCCTTGAAATCGACGAATTTTGGACATATCTTGGAAAAAAATCGAATAAAATGTGGCGTATTTATGCCTATCATCGCGCTTCCGGGGAGATTGTGGCGTATCTTAAAAACAGCACAAAAATTAAAAGAAAAGCTCAAACGTTTAGGCATTACTTATGATCGCATTGCGAATGATGATTGGCAGAGTTTTGTGAGCACTTTTACTGAAACGGAGCATGATATTGGTAAAAAATACACCGTTGGGATTGAAGGCAGGGCCGACTGCGGCATCGGAATCGGCGTGTTTTCAGGAAGACTTGTTGTTTTTCAAAAAAGCGAATCATCCATCGGAAAGTATTTGATGCGACATTCTTTTACATCAATGAAGGTCGGATGCCTCAGCATACTTTGTGGGATCACCTCCAAACCCTGATATGCGGCTCTTTCATATAGTATACATTGAAATAAACCATACATTGGCATAGACTAGACAGGATTATACTCGGGGGTGGTATTCCCCTGTGAATCAATGTAATGGAGTTATAGTATGCTTGTTTTGAAATTTGGCGGTACCTCCGTAGGAACTCCCGAGGCAATTGGTAAGCTTATCAATATAGTCAGGGATCCTGAACATGCTGGCCGGGTACGGGTGGCGGTGGCTTCCGCTTTTTCGGGAATGACCGATGGGTTGATTGCGGTAAGCCGGAGGGCTGCAGATGGGGATGGCGCATATATCGTCCAGGTTGAGGCTATGCGGAAGCGGCATCTGGAAACGGCTGTGGCTTTTCTGAGCGGTACGGACCGGGAAGCGGCGGTTTCCCATATTGATAAGACCTTTGCCGAACTTATCCGTACCCTGGATGGTATTGCCATCTTGGGGGAGCTTTCCAAGCGGACCCAGGACGTGGTGATGAGTTTTGGGGAACGGCTTTCGGCGTTTCTCTTGGCTCAGATATGTACTGCATCGGGGATACCGGCGGCTTTTCTGGATACCCGGTCGCTGGTTAAAACCGATGACCGTTATGGAAAGGCCCGTTTTCTTACAGCGGAAACCTTTTCAAATATCCGTTCCTTCTTCCTTGCTCTGGGGGAGGAAAAACCGGTCCTCCAGATTGCATCGGGTTTCATCGGCGCCACAGCAGAGGGGCATACCACGACCCTGGGACGGGGCGGCTCGGACCTGACTGCAGCCATCTTTGCCGCGGCCTTGGACGCAGAGGCAGTGGAAATATGGACCGATGTGGATGGGATCATGACGGCGGACCCCCGGCTGGTGAAGAACGCCTTCACGATTGAGACTATCTCGTCGATTGAAGCTATGGAGCTTTCCCATTTCGGCGCCAAGGTGCTCTATGCCCCTACTATCAAGCCTGCTTTTGAAAAGGGGATACCGATCTGGATCCGCAATACCTTTAACCCTGCTGGCGGGGGTACCCGGATTTCCAATGACGCGGTTCCCAGCAGCTACCCTATCAGGGGGATCAGTTCTATGCACCATGTGGCTCTGGTCAGGATTCAGGGATCCGGTATGGTGGGGGTTGCAGGGTTTTCCTCCCGGCTTTTCGGCACTTTGGCGCGGAAGGGGATCAACATCATCCTGATTACCCAGAGTTCCAGCGAGTACTCTATCTGTTTTGCGGTGCTCCCGGAAGATGTGGGGAGCGCTGAACGGGCCATAGGCGAGGAGTTTGATCGGGAGATTGGTTCTGCTGCTATTGATCCACCGGTAACGGAGCAGGACTGCTCGATCATCGCGGTGGTGGGGTCCCGGATGAAAAGTACCTCCGGCATTGCGGGGAAGGTGTTTCACGCCCTGGGGCGGAATGGGGTGAATGTGATTGCCATTGCCCAGGGGTCCTCAGAACTCAATATTTCGGCGGTTATATCCCGGCAGGATGAGGCCAAGGCCCTTAATGCGATACACGAGGCGTTCTTCTTATCTGGCATCCGTTCGGTCAACCTCTTCCTGGTGGGTATAGGGCATATTGGAGGTACCCTGGTGGATCAGATCGCGGCGCAACAGGAGGTCCTGGCGAATGAGTTCAAAATCCGCATCAATCTGGTGGGGGTGGCTAATTCCCGGAACATGATCTTCTCTGAGGAAGGGCTGGACCCGAAAACGGTGAAGGCCCGCTTAAAGGGTTCCTTGACTGAGCTGCCCTTTGATTTGCCGGGCTTCATCGCACAGATGAAGGCTATGAACCTTCCCAACATGGCCTTCTGCGATTGTACGGCCAGTGAAGCAGTAGCCGCCCAGTATGCCTTGATCCTCCAATCGGCTATACCTATTGTTACCCCCAATAAAAAGGCCAATTCAGGTTCCTACGAATACTACAAAACCCTGACCGCTTATTCCCGTGATCGGGGGATTCCCTATCTCTACGAGACCACGGTCGGCGCCGGGCTTCCAGTCATTTCCAGCCTCAGGGATCTGTTTCTCGCCGGTGATACGGTACGCCGAATCGAGGCGGTTGTTTCCGGGACTTTGAGTTTCATTTTTAATAATTATGACGGGAGCAAGCCCTTTTCCGCCCTGGTCCGGGAGGCCAAGGCCAAGGGCTATACTGAGCCTGATCCCCGAGATGATCTGAACGCCATGGACGCGGCCCGGAAGGCCCTGATCCTGGCACGGGAATGTGGTCTTTCCCTGGAATTTTCCGCAGTGGCCATTGAACCTATTCTGCCTCCGGCCTGCTTTGAGGCCCCTGATGTGGAGGCTTTTTTTACGGAGCTTGAAAAGGCAGATGGTGATTTTGAAAAACGCCGCGTCCAAGCTGCAGCAGACGGGAAGGTCTTGCGGTATGTGGTGATCGTTGAAGAAGGGTCTGCCCGGCTTTCCCTCAGGGCCGAACCTGCGGGAAGTCCGTTCCGCAGCCTCGTGGATTCCGACAATATCGTGGTAATCACCACGGACCGGTATTCCACGCTTCCCATGGTGATCAAAGGCCCTGGCGCAGGCGCTCAGGTTACCGCCGGCGGGATCTTCGCCGATATTGTGCGGATAGCCAGGACTTTGGTTTAAGGAGTGTTAATGAGGGGGAATGGATGATCGGGATCGGGGCAGATGAAAAATGGTCGTGGGTGGCATGGGTGTACCAATGGGGTATTGACTGCATTAAGGGGATACAACGTATTGAGAACCCGTTCCTCACAGAGCTTATCAAGGGTATCACTGCTTTAGGTTCTGAGTATTTTTATATTCCTGTGGTACTGTTTATATTCTGGTGTATCGATGAAAGGCAGGGGCTGCGGCTGGGATTGCTCATCATGCTGTCCAGTTGGATAAACGGGAGCTGTAAGGAGCTTCTGCGGCAGCCCCGGCCCTATATCCTGGACCCTTCGGTGGGACGGGCGTTTGAACCGAGTTACGGTATCCCTTCTGGACATGCCCAACTGGCCCTCACGTTCTGGGCATGGGTCTCCGGCTTTTGGCGCCGGAGCTTGTGGCCGGCTGCCATCCTCATCATCCTGGTTATCGGTTTTACCCGGCTGTACCTGGGTCTTCATTTTCCCACGGACCTACTGGCAGGCTGGTTCCTGGGGGGCATCATCCTGCTGCTCTATTATGGGCTTGGGAAGCGCATCGAAACACGCCTTGCCGCTGGGGGAACCCGGGTTCGTATTTGGAGCGTAGCCCTCGTCGCCCTGATCATGAACGCCCTGGGGTCAGGCCGGATGTTCGGGGGCCTGATGCTGGGGTTCGGCATCGGCTACAGTCTGATGCTCCAACACGTTCCCTTTTCCGCTCAGGCTCTGGTGCGGGGCAAGAAACCGGCGCTGCCCTTGCTGTCGGCACGGTATGCCCTGGGAATCACCGGCGCGGTCCTGGTGTACCAGGGCCTTAAAGCCATCTTTCCTGGTGAAGGCTCTCTGTTTGCGGAAATCCCCGGATGGGGAACAAACTCACCCTATTATGAGCTTGGCTGCTTTGTGCGCTATGGATTAGCGGGCTGCTGGGTATCCCTTGGGGCACCGTGGCTCTTTCTGCGCCTCGGCCTCGCCAGCGGCAGCATAATGGACTTAGAAAAAAGTGAACATTAAGCAGAAAAACCACGGAGAACAGTTTTACTACTTATTACGTACTACTTTTCTCACAGCTCGCAGGATGTTTTCATACCCTGTGCAGCGGCAGAGGTGGCCGGAGAGGAGTTTCCGCAGTTCATCATCGGTATAGGGTTTGCCGCTTTGGGCTATCTCATGGGCGGTCAATAAAAAACCAGGAGTGCAGAAGCCGCACTGGATGGCTCCCTCATCAACAAAGGCCTGCTGTACATCCGAAAGTTCCCCCTGTGCTCCGGTGAGTCCTTCAACGGTGAGGATCTCTTTCCCATCTGCCCATACTGCAAGGTAGATGCAGGAATTGAAACTTTCCCCGTTGATGAGCACCGTGCAGGCCCCACATTCCCCTACTTCGCAGCCTTTCTTAACACTGGTAAGCCGGTACTCGTTACGGAGCAGGTCGGTCAGAGAGGCCCGCACATCCACTATGGTTTCCGTTGGCTTCCCGTTGATGATGCAGCGCACCAAGGCCCGTTGAACCTGACTCATAGACTCCCTCCTGCACGCGCTATGGAACGCCCTAATGCCCGTTTAGTAAGTTCTTCGATGAGGTGCAAGCGGAACTCCCTGCTCGCCCGCCAGCTTGAACGGGGATGCACATCATTAAGGGCGGCCTTGCCTGCCAGGTCTATGGTTTTCTCGCATAGCTCCTGTCCCTTCACCGCCGCTTCTGCGCTTGGGGAGCGCATGGGCACAGGACCGGCTACCCCATAAGCGATACGCATCTGTTCGATCCGCCTTTTATCTTTGGTAAGCCGGACATTCACCGAACAGCTCAGAGTCGCAATGTCCATTGCGTTCCGCATGGCGTACTTTATGTAATGACCGTAACAGTGTTCATACCGTTCTTGCGGTATAAGTATCGCCGTGAGGAGTTCATCGTGGGTAAGCGCGGTTTTTCCTCCCTGCCCATAGTGGTCCTCTATGGACACGAGGCGTATCCCCTGAGGCCCTGTATACTCCATGATCGCGTCGTAGGCCATGAGGGTTGAGGCGCTGTCCGCGGAGCTTACGCCATTACAGACATTCCCACCGATGGTACCGATGTTCCGTATCTGCGGCCCGCCGATCATGTCAACTGCCTCTCCGAGTACCCCAAGGTGCTTTTGGATAAGCGGGTCCCTGGTGATCTGGGAAAAACTCGTGAGCGCCCCGATGCGGATGGTCCCCTCGCTGTCTATAGAGATGCCCCGCAATTCGTCTAGTTTCTGTATGCTCACCAGGACACAAGCTGCGAGCCGCCCTTCCCGGATTTGGATCAACAGGTCGCTCCCCCCTGCAAGGATCAGCGCATCTTCATGCTCCTGAAGCAGGGCAAGCGCATGGCCCACACTAGTGGCTTCGTACAGTGCTTTTATATCATACATGGCAAGCTCATGCCTTACTTAGTCCTGGGGGAGGATGGTGTAGCTGAACTGGTTGGTGGCGCCCCCGGAAGGTGTCTCCAGTGCCCGTACCAGGGACCGGCTAATAGTTTGCGGAGTGTACTGCTCGTAGGGAATGTTAAAAGGCCGGTTCGAGGCGTATATCAGAATCCGCTCTTCCCCGTAAGGGGCCTGCAGCCTGAAGCTACTTCGTTCCGGGATGGTCTTGATTACCCCGGCACGAAGGACATTGCTCCCCGCGTCCGTGGGGTTGGGGTAGATGACCTGCATCTTACTATCCACATCAACGTGGTATACCACAAAATAGCAGTCCGTACTTGCCCGGAGCTTGATAATGAGCCGGTCCCCTTCATAGAAAACGTTCTTCCCAGCCTCTGGCCAGACCTCCAGCCCAAAGGCGTTATGCTCCCCCTCAAAGGGCCTGAGTATTTCCTGCCGTTCCGTCAGTTCCTTTAAGGTGATATTAGGGGGCTTTATCCGGGGATTGAGGATGCTTGCCAGGACCGTGTCCTCCTTGAGGCTATAGGTTCTGGTCCCCCGGAGTTCCCCGGATTCCACATCAACCCCCCGCAGGGCCAGCCGGTAACTGGTGTCCAGGACCATGACCGAGCCTAAGATGACGGTCTGCCAGCCCACGAGGTGCCCTATCCTCACCGCAGTTTCATCACTCACATCCCCATTCAACTGGAGCTGCTGTTCCTCCTTGACCCGGTCAAAATCCTGCCGGCTCATCACCTTCACCTTGGCGTTGTTGTAGAGCTGATTCAGCAGTTCCTCGATCACATATTCGGACAAGCCCCTGACCGGCGTCTCAACCGTGAGGATTGCCGTGGCCGAGCCTGCGGGCAGGCGGCCTGCCATATAGGTTGCAAAGTCGCCAATTGCCCGGTCCAGGGTTGTGGGGGTGTTTTGGGCAAACACCAGCCCCTTGCTGAAGAGTAAGAAAATCACCACAAGGACCTTGTTCATCTAATACTCCTTAGTATAAAAATATACTCCCATTCTGCATTATTGACAATGCCTTTGCCAGGGCAACGGCATTTACCTCAGAGTAAAGTATTGCCTTCGTCGGAATGCGAGCCGATAAGCCATGGTTATTCAGTACGCTTAATTCTATCTCGGCCATATTAAGCCAAGAGCATGGATTTCCAGCCGGTCACGAATCCGCTTCGCTTCTTCAGGCTCAAAGGTCTCATATAATGAGGCAGGGGTATGGGTATTCAGATTATTTTTTCCGCGTCAGGAAAGTCTTCGTCAACCAATTGTTTTATCTGATGTGCCCAATCTGCTCTCTTCCGGTGTTCCGTTACTTCCACCCGTCGCCAGCCTTCCAGGGGTGCGGTAAACATAAACAATTCGCAGGTTCCATTCCGCACATATTCGGTATCAAACCGTGCCGGAGTTCCCGGTTCAGCCGGAAGTTCCGCACGAGCTTCCCCTATCAACTGTTT
>JAITQK010000038.1 GCA_031288975.1 Treponema sp.
GTTGCATTAGTGCATAGTCGAGATATATGGGGGCGATTTCGGGGATGGCTTCGGACGGTACGAACTAAGCAACCGACGATTATGGTGACCAAACAGGTTATATCGCAGGGTTTTCAGGTGTTTTCTTCGAATTTGGCTAGGCTTCCTGCGTTTAAAGCGGTTTTAGATGTCCAGCGTTCTGAAGGGTTCCTCTATAAAAGAGCGGGTAAACTTGCCTCTCTCAAGATTACAAAATATCCCGGTCATGTCCTGTATCAAAGGATGCATTACCGCCTATACTGTTGGCGGTACCTATCCGCTCTTGTTGTCAAATGAGACGTAAATTCATCTATGTTTTCCCAATAGCCCCGTGAACGGTTACTTTATGAGTATCTCGTTGACAATGGTTATGTCAAGAGGTTCTATAAGGGCCTTGCAGGATGGCCGGAATTACCAAAACAGTATCATCTGATGTGGCGGCGGTACAATGATTTTTACAGCGGTATTATGACCGATTTGACCTCAATGTGTTTATCTGATTTTGTGCCTAAGTTGAAACTCTACGAACTATGGAGTTCAATACAACAATAACGCTTTCAAAGCAATCCCGTTTACAACACAAAGATTCACCATCAGGCGGGTCTTTTTTTTGGCATACCGGGCATTTGGAATAATTTTACTGAACAATTCCCTTGCCGAAACGAGGATACCGGTCCTGCGGCAGCGGGTTCCGTCGATAGTCCCTACTTTTGTTTTCCTCGCTATCCTATGCTTGAACGCTGAGAGGCGCACACTATCCTTGAAGCAAGAACCCAGACGCGGTACACTCTCCTCATGGAACACTGTTTATTCGATTTCTTTACTGCCGAAACCGCCCAGCAGGCGGGATACGTGGATACTCAGGTACACGAACCGGAGGAAGCTACCGGTGGCGTGTCTAATCCCCTGGTTACCGGGTTGGAATACGACTCCCGCCATGTTAAACCAGGGAACCTCTATTTTGCCTTGCCGGGACTGCACGCCGATGGCCACGCCTTCATACCAGAGGCGATCCACAAGGGCGCTTCGGTCATCGTCTACCAGGATCAGGCCGGCCTGGGGGCGTATCAAAAAGGGGTTGTGTATATCAGGGTAAAGGACGCACGGTTTGCCATGTCCACAGTGGCTGATGCGTTTTACGGTTCTCCCTCGCGGCACCTGGGCCTCATCGGGGTAACTGGTACTGAAGGGAAAAGTACCACTGTGTACCTGGTGTACCAGTTGCTGCGCCTCTTGGGGAAGAAGGCAGGGTTTTTGTCTACTGTGAGGTACAGTGACGGGGAGACTGAACAGGATAACCCTGAACATCAGACGACCCCGGAAGCAACGGCGGTTCATAAGCTCCTCGCCGCTATGAAGGACAATGGCGCAACGTATGCGGTCCTGGAAGCCAGTTCCCACGGCTTATCTCCCCGGACCAACCGCCTGGGAGATGTGGCTTTTGATGTGGGGATTATGACGAATGTAACCCATGAGCACCTGGAATTCCACAAAACCTGGGAACAGTACCGCCATGATAAGGCGAACCTATTCCGTGCGCTGGATCGCTTTAATCACGGTAAATTTAACAAGGTTCCTGCCTTCGGCATCATCAACGCGGATGATCCCAGCGCCGTGTATTTTTCCACGGTTACTGCACAGAACACCTATACCTACAGTACCTGCGGTGCTGATGCTGATCTGTCCCTTCAAAGTATCGAAGCTGCTTTCCAGGGAAACCGGTACCAGGTGCTGGTGCGTAAGACCGGGGAAATTCTGGAAATCGAAGACCTGCTCCCTGGGGCCTTCAATGCGGGAAACGTCCTTGCTGCCCTGCTTACCATCTGGAAATTCCTGGAGATACCGGTACGTGACCTTGTCCCTTTGGTACGCAGCCTGAAACCGGTGCGGGGACGCATGACGGCAATACAGCAGGGGCAGCCCTTTGAGGTGCTGGTGGATTATGCCCATACCCCGTCGTCCTTTGAAACTATTTTCCCGCCTCTCCGGGCACGAATGAACGCCCAGGGTGGACGGATCATCAGCCTCTTCGGTTCTGCAGGTGAACGGGATACCAAAAAGCGCAGCGAACAGGGCCGCATTGCGGCGAAATACTCGGATATCATCCTTTTGAGTGACGAGGATCCTCGCGGAGAAGTGCCTATGGATATCCTGGAAGCAATAGCCCAGGGCATTCCCCAGGGCAGGCGCGGGGAAGACCTCTTCCTGATCCCTGACCGGCCTGCGGCAATACGGAGGGCTTTTTCCCTGGCCCGGCCTGGGGATCTGGTGCTGCTCCTGGGAAAAGGCCATGAGAATTCCATCATCTATGCCCATGAAACCAGACCGTATGATGAGATAGGTGAAGCAGCAGCAGCGCTGGCAGACCTAGGGTTTCCCGCAACAGCATCATCAGAGACAAGTGCAGGCGGGGGGAGGAGTAATATCCGATAAAATACTTTTCGACAACTGTATGCAGCCGCGTTTTTAAAACCGCGTTTTCCGCCGTTCTGCAAAACCGGTAAGGTTCTGAAATACAAACGTGGAACCATCATCAAGTCTGACTTTGCCTGAAAAGAAACCGCATACCTGCCTGCTCTTGAGGGTATAAAAAAGCATCTGGTTGTATTCTTCCCATTCCTGATGGGGGATGAACCGCATTTCCAGGCGGTTATCGTTGCTGGTGAAATGCCAGGGTTCAAGCCAGTTGGCAGGGGAGATATGAAAGGTAACCTGATCCAGCTTATGCAGTTTGCCGTCCAGGAAGAAGGCGTTTTCCGTTCCCTGGCTTGAATCCGCAGAATCGTACCCCACACTCAGGCCCGCCAGCCGGTCGCCGCAGATGCCACAGGCCGCCGCCCAGTACCGTATATCCCCGCGGGGTCTAACCCCCCGGTTCCAGTCGAGGATCCCCCAGGCTTTTCCCTTGGTAAATACCACCTCGCTGGACCCGACCTGCATGACCCCTTCGACGGTAAACCAGGGGGAACGCCGGGCGTAGCGGAAGGCGTTTTTATCTCCCCGCCAGGGCATGTGGGTAATCAGGGATTCTGCTCCCTTGGGCACTGATAAGACCACTTCCCCGCGGAGCCGCAGGTGATGACCGAAGGTGGGGATGTCCGTCTTGATGATCCTGAAACCCCCTTTCATCATAATGAAATCAACATGCGCTTTTTTCACTTGAATCCGCACTGAACCGGTTTCACTACTCTGGGGCATCTCGAAACTGCCCAGGGGAAAGGGGATATTGAAGATCTGGGTGGACCGTTTCTTATCCTTGAGGGACATGACGGATATGCCGCTGTAGCCGAGATACCCGCTGTCCAGCAACTCAAGCATCACTAAATGAGTGGGGGAAAAGATGATGTACCGGTCGGATTCGTTGACCCGCCGGCGGGACACGCGGATCAGGGTGGAGTTGTACTGGAGATAGGGTACCTTGGCCCAGCCAAAATGCGTGGGCTTGCCTAATTCATCCATAACTGGGAGGGGCGCTGTTATCTCAACCTGCGTCATAGGGCGCCTGACCTTATTTCCATGGGCTTCATCTTCATGGTATTATACTACAGGAGTTGCATTATGGAAAATACCCCTGCGTTACCATCCGGCTATGCCGGTATGCGGGTCCTGGTCATGGGCCTGGGCCTTCACGGCGGCGGCCTTGAGTCGGTCCGGTATCTTGCCCGTCACGGAGCGGAGCTGACGGTTACTGATCTCCGGGATGAACGGGTCTTGGCCCCATCCCTGGAACAGCTCGAAGCCCTCATCGGTGAAGCTCCTCCTATCCGCTATGTTCTGGGGCGTCACGATATTGAGGATTTTAAGCGCGCTGATATGGTGATCAAAAATCCAGGGGTGCGCCCTGATTCACCGTTGCTCAAAGCGGCCCGGCGCATAGAAACGGATATTTCTCTGTTTTTGGCCTGCGCTCCCAGCAGGCTTATCGCGGTTACCGGTTCCAAGGGCAAGTCAAGCACCGCGTCGGCCATCCATTGGGTGCTGCAGAAGGCGCGGAACCAAGGACTGCTCCCAGGAAGGGCCTATCTTGGCGGGAATATCACGGTTTCACCCCTCAGCTTCCTGGATGCCTTGACCGCTGAGGATGATGTGGTTCTGGAACTTTCAAGCTGGCAGCTTGGGGACCTTAAAGGCCGTCTGAAAAGGAGCGATACCGGACACACTGAAGCGCTTCTTAAACCCCGTGTTGCGGTGTTCACGGCCATCATGGCGGATCACCTTGACTATTACGGCAGCATGGATGCCTATATCGCAGACAAGCGGATCCTGTACCAGGGGCAGGATGCACAGGACCTGACTATCGCTGGTGATGATGACTGGGGACAGAGCTTTCTGAGGGAGAGCCGGGGCCGGTCACTGGTGTATGCCGAAAGGCCCCTCCCGGCGGACGTGGCAGGCGGCTGGCTCGATGGTCCTGGCGGCCCTGGCCTTGCCCGGGTTCCTCACCATTTCCCGGAGCCGTTGGTTGGGGTTCCCCTGGGTGAACCGGTAGAGTTAGTTCCCCCAGGGGTCCTCGTGCCAGGGGCCCATCAGAAAAAGAACCTCCTGGCTGCGGCGCTATCCCTCCTGGACCTGGGTCTAAGCCCGGACTGCATTAGGGGTAGTATGGGCGCCTTTCCCGGTATTGAACACCGTCTTGAATTTTTCCATGAGGCAGCGGGTATTCGTTTCTACAACGATACCTCTGCCACCATCCCCGAAGCTGCTGCCGCAGCACTCACGGCCTTTGACGCGCCAGTGGTTCTGGTTACCGGTGGAACCGATAAGAACCTGGACTTTACTCCCCTGGTTCGGGGAGCGGCCAGGGCTAAGGCCCGTATCCTCTTAGCCGGAACGGGCAGCGAAAGGCTGAAACTGCTGCTGGATGAGGCGGGGCTTTCCTATCAAGGTCCCTTTGACCGTCTGGACCGGGCAATCAGGGCAAGCCTCGAAGCTGCTGCTGCAGGAGATGTGGTGGTGCTGTCCCCGGGCTGCGCGTCTTTCGGTATGTTTGTAAACGAATTTGACCGGGGGCGTCAGTGGAAGGAAGGGGTCTGCACCATGTTCAGCGGCAGCTCTGTACATCCGGGATGATGGATTTGTTGCCCATTGTGCTTTTTTCCCTTTTTCTGTATACTTTTCCCAATTAGGAAAAAAAAGGAAAAAAGAGAAAAGAGAAAAAATGTGTAAATTGTTCCCACCAGGTGTAACGCTGTGTAAATTATTCCGGGATTTCATAACCAAAAGCCCAGGAATAAGGTTCTGATGTTTGGCACGGTTCTTGCTTTATAAAGAATCTCCGCCGTGGAGCGGGGTATTAAACCCCACGGTGAAGAAAGGTATTTGGTCGTGCTCCATAGGAGTACGTGGATAGAGGAAGGTGCATGGGACGTGTTTCTGTTTTGGAGCTTTGTTTCTTGATCTTCGTATCCCCTGGCTTGTTTCCCCAGGAGGTACCGGTCATGCTGACCCTGGATAGGGCGGTGGAACGGGCGGTGGGGCAGAGTTTGACTCTGCAAAAAAGCGCTATTGATAGTGCCAGTGCTGCTTTTGCCGCAACGCATCTCTGGTCGGAACTCTTTCCCGATATCAGCGCCGACGCAGGGGTGAGTTACGGTTCCAACTTGTTCTCTGGGGAGGGGTTCCGGCTTGAGGAGAGTGGCTTGGGGTACAGTCTTTCCCTGGGGGTGACCCTTTCGTTAAACGCGGGACTTCCCGCTTCCATGAAGCTCATCAAACTGGCCTACCAGACCCAACTCCTCACCTATGAGACGAGCCGGCGCCAGCTTGAAATCCAGGTGGCTAAAACCTTTTATGGGTTGATTGCGGAAAAGGCGAATCTTTCCCTTCTGGAAGAGTTGCGTACTTTGGCGGAGAAACAGGTTGAGAAGAACCGGATCGCCTTTGCAAACGGCCTTATCGGGGAGTTGACCCTTTTGCAGAGCCAGCTCAGTGCTGAAACAGCCAAACTCACCCTGAACAAAGCCCGGACCAGTTATGCGACCCAGCTGGGGGAGTTCCTCGAACTGCTGGGGTACACTCAGGATACGGAAGCGGTCCTGGAAGGGGCTATCGAGATCGTCCAGATTGATGCAGACCCGGAGTTGCTTATCAAGGAACACCTGGTCAAACGTCCGGATATCCTCAGTCAGCGGCAGACCATTGAACACCTGGAGTATGTGCAGAAGCAGACCGCCCTTACGGCCCGTGCGCCTTCTTTGACCCTTTCCGCTCAGTGGCAGGGCGATTCGGGGAATGGAGGGATACCCAGTGGGTTTACCGATACCCTCACCGGGAGGCTGAAGCTGTCCATACCCATTAATCCCTGGATTCCCGGAACGGGTAAAAGTCAGTCGATCAACACCGCACGGATGAACGTTGACAAGGCCAGGCTGGACCTTAAAAACACCGAAACCGGGGCCATGAACGAGATCCGTTCCCTTGCGGCGAATCTCCGGGATTCTTGGAGCAACATCGAAATATCCCGGCTCAGGGTTACGATAGCGGAGCGGACCTATCAGCTCACGGAACAAGGCTTTCAGAGCGGCACGGTGGAGTTTCTCACCCTGGAAGATACGCGGAACAAGATGGCCGAAGCCCGGCAACAGCTTTTAAGCGATGAACTGAATTACAAGACCATGATGCTGGATTTGGCCGCAGCGCTCAATGTTGATTGGAACGATGTGGCGGGGAGTATACCATGAACAAGAAGACCAAAGCATCAAAATGGGTAACGCTGCTGCTCTTAAGCATCATTGCGATCTTCGTGGTTCTTATCGGTTTTTCGTGGTGGAAGCGTAGTCCTGGTGCAGGCGCTGGGGGACCGCCAGCGTCGAGTGGAGGGACAGTAGGGGCGCAATCCAGCGGAAGCGGATCTGGTTCCCAAACTGGCGGAGGAACCCAGACGAGCGGGGCACAGCGGATGCCGGGAGCCGGTACTGGCGGCCAGGGGCAAAGCCGGAACGCCACCACAGTCCGGGTAACGCCGGTGGTCCTGGGAACTATTGAGAACAGCGTGGTGATCAACGGGGATGTGCTTGCCCGAACCCAGGTGTCTATCTATCCCACTGTGGCGGGAAAACTGACTGAAGTCCGTTTTCAGGTGGGAGATACGGTGAGGAAGGGGGATGTAGTCGCTATGGTTGATCCTTCAAAGCCAGGGGAGGTCTATTCCCATAGCCCGGTGGTATCCACCGTAAGTGGGACGATCCTCGATGCGCCGGTGAACTCCGGCGACACCCTCACGGTCCAAACCCCGGTTTATGTGATAGGGGATATAACAAGCCTGCTGGTGGAAACCTTTGTACCTGAACGGTTTTCCACTGCTGCCCGGAAGGGGCTTACTGCTGAGGTTTCCCTTGAGGCCCTGCCAGGAACGCTGTTCAACACGGTGGTTGATGAGGTAAGCCCGGTCCTTGATCCTGCAAGCCGAACCCTGAAGATCCGTCTCCGTTTTACCCAGCAGGACCCTCGCATTCGGGCGGGCATGTTTGCCACGGTGAGCCTGGTGACCAATACCCGAACGGATGTACCGGTTATCCCCCGAGGGGCAGTGATCAACACCTACGGTTCCTGGATCGTCTTTATCGTCAATGAACGTAATGTCGCTGCACGGCGGGAGATATTCCTGGGTCTTGAAAACGAGCAGTTCATTGAGGTGATAAGCGGCCTTGCAGTGGGGGATCGGGTTGTTACTGCAGGACAGAATTTCCTTTCCGACAACGATCCGGTCAGAATAGTCCAATGAACATTCCTGGATATTCGGTCAAAAGGCCGGTAACGATTGTGGTGCTTTACGCACTGGCTATGGGTATAGCCGCAACCCTGATCCCCAAGATAGCGGTGGATCTCTACCCCTCTACGGCACGGCCGGTTTTATCTATATATACGTCCTTTCCCGGGGCAGGCCCGGCAGACGTGGAACGGAATGTAACAGAGCCTTTGGAAAAAGCCCTGGCATCTTCCAAGGGAATGGTGGATATGGCCAGTAACTCTTCTTTTGAG
Source organism: Treponema sp. (assembly GCA_031288975.1). Taxonomy (GTDB): domain Bacteria; phylum Spirochaetota; class Spirochaetia; order Treponematales; family Breznakiellaceae; genus JAITNP01. The sequence goes on from JAITQK010000038.1 coordinate 7,999, forward strand.
TCGAGTAATATCAACCTCAACTTCAGCTACGGTACAGACATGGACCAGGCCATGACCGACGCGCAAACCCTGGTCAACCGGATTGCCAACTCCCTCCCCGACGGGGCCGGAAGCCCCACGGTGCGGCGCTTTGATATGTCCGCCATGCCCATCATGCGTTTGGTGGTCCGGGGCAACTACCCGCCGGATCAGCTCCGGCTCTTTGCAGAGGATGAGATACAGTCTGAAATAGAACGGATAGACGGGGTGGCCTCTGCGGATGTTACCGGAGGGACCGTCAGGATCGTCAAGGTGGCGGTATCCCTCAACCGCCTTGCAGCCTTCAACCTCACCCTCAGCGATGTGAGCACAGCCTTGAAAGGGCAGAACATCCTTTCCAGCGGCGGCAGCTTAACCAGGGGGGAACGGGAGTACCAGCTCCTCACCAGACAGGAACTGACCAATGTGGATCAGATCAAGCGCATCGTGGTCAAGACCGTGAACATCTCCAGCAGCCAGGGGGGAGCGGTGAACCGGTTCCAGGTTGTGCGTCTTGAGGACATCGCCGAGGTGTATCTGGGGTATAACGAGAACGCCGCACGGGTCTATGTGAATGGCCAGAGCGGGGTCTATATCCAGGTAACGAGCGAGAGTGACAGTAACCAGGTCCAGGTCGCAAGCCGGGTGCGAGAGGCCCTGGTGGGGATCAACGCGGCGCTTCCCCAGGGGCTTACCCTGGAGGTACTGTCGGATAATACCTCCCTCATCAGCGCCACCCTGAACCAAGTCTACTCCAACGCGCTCCAGGGGGCCTTTCTCTCCATGCTGGTTCTGTTCATCTTCCTGCGGAACATCAAGGGAACCCTCATCATCGGCCTCTCCATCCCCATATCCATCTTCCTCACCCTCATGTTCATGGCGGTCTTTGGCTTCACCCTGAACCTCCTCACCATGACCGGCCTTATCCTGGGCCTGGGCATGACCGTGGACGCCTCCATTGTCATCTTGGAAAACGTCCACAACTACCGGGAACGGGGGGCAAAGGCGGAAATCGCCGCGGTCCTGGGGAGTCAGGAGATGACCCGGGCCATTATCACCTCCACCACCACGACCCTCTGCGTGTTCATTCCCCTTATCATCTACAAAAACGATCTGGAGATGATGGGCCAGCTCTTTAGCGACCTCATCTTTACGGTGGTGATCTCCCTTATCTGCTCCCTGGTGGTGGCCCTGACCCTGGTACCGAGTCTCTGCGGTCCCCTCATGCGCCTGGATACCCGGAAGCAGAAGCCTCTCAGGTTCCGCATAATGCGGAAGATCGATGAGGGCATGGAACGTTTCTTTCTCTCCCTGGATAATGGTTACCAAAAGGCCATGACTTACTGCTTGGATCACCGTTTTCTCGTGCTGCTGCTGGTGCTCCTCATCCTGGTCTTTTCCTTCATGCAGTTCAACGGCATTGGGATGAACCTCTTCATCCGTACCAGAACCGACGATTCGATCACCCTCAATGTGACCATGCCCCAAGGCTCGACCATTGAGTCCACTGAGGGGATCTTGTGGGATTTGGAAAAACTCATTCAGGAACATATCCAGGGGTATACGAACATCATTCTCACTGCCCGGCGGACCGGGAATACCCAGGGGACCATGCAGATCACCCTGCCGGAACCGAGTAAGCAGATCGATACACCGAACACGATTATCTCCAAACTCACCCCCTATACCAACCAGATTCCCGGGGTTCAGGTGAGTTTCCGGGCGGGCCGGTCCATGGGGACCACTTCGGCAGTGGAAATTGCCATTAGTTCCCGGGATGCAGTGGCCCTTATGGAAGTGGCGGAGGAGATACGGACCATCATGGTGAGGCAGCTCCCGGAAATCGAGAACCCTGAGATAAACCTGACTGAAGGGGCGCCTCAGCTTGAGATTACCATTGACCGGGACCGTGCCGCCAGCCTGGGGGTTTCCCTATCCGCCATTGCCTCGGAAATCAGAACCGCCATGGACGGGTCCACTGCAACCACCATATCCCTGGGGGACCGGCTCGTGGATGTGGATGTGATGCTGCGGGAAGCGGATCAGGAGGGAGTGCCCAATCTGGATGCTATCTTCGTGTTGAGCCGGAGCGGGCAGCGGATATCCCTGTCCAATGTCGCACGGATCACCGAGAACCGCGCGCCCAGTTCCATACGCAGAGAAAACCGGGAACGGGTGGTGCGGATCACCGGGGACCTTGCAGGGGGCATCGCAGTTACAGAAATGCAGCGCCGCCTGGAAGAGACGGTGCTGCAGTACCTGGTCCCACGGGAAGGGGTAACGGTCCGGTACCTGGGGGAAGCCCAGGAGATTCAAGCCTATAACCGGCGTTTCATCCTCATCATTGGGGCGGCGATCTTTCTCGTGTTCGGCCTCATGGCAAGCCAGTTTGAATCCTTCGTGGACCCGCTGATCATCTTCTTCTCAATTCCCCTGCTCTTCATCGGGGTCATCTGGATATACAAGATCGGCAACGAGGCCATGTCGGTGTTCTCCGCCGTGGGGATCGTGGCCCTGGTGGGGGTGGTGGTGAACAACGGCATTGTCCTGGTGGACTACACCAACACCCTGCGGGCGCGGGGCCTCTTGGTCCGGGACGCCTGCCTCCAAGCGGGCCGGAACCGCCTGCGGCCCATCCTTATGACGAGCCTTACCACGATCCTGGGGATGTTCCCCATCGCCTTCTTCCCCGGCCCAGGGGCGGACACCATCCAGCCCATTGGCAAGACGTTTGTAGGGGGACTTACGGTGAGTTCCTTCATGACCCTCTTTGTCACACCTGTGGTGTACTCAATTCTGAACAGCCGGCACGACAAGAAAAAACAGGCGAAAAAATGATGCATGATAGGTCCTGATTGATTTTACATCCACAAAAGTTTGGTATTGGCTTTTTCGTTTTTGCTTGCCATTAAAGGTGACATGGGGTATAATGCTGATTTAAGGAAGGATTCTATGAAACGCATTGGTTTTTTTTTGATAGGCTGCCCAGTTACAGTACCGGGCTTCGCCCAAAACACCTTTGAAAGCGCCTTGAAGAAGGCGGTGGCGGATATACGGCAGAAGTTGCCTCAGAACGCCACGATTGCGGTGCCGGATTTTGTTATCCCGCGACAGGTGATGGCGGAAGAGTCTGCGGTGCAGTTGTCGGATTATCTGATCGCTGAACTCAGCTTCAGACTGGTCAATACCAGATGGTTCAAGGTGCTGGAACGGCAGAAGATCAACATGGATGTGGTAAAGAGTTCCCTGGGCTTTGACGCTTCAGGGGCTGTGTCCGATGAGTCGGCCCAGAAGATAGGACACTTTCTGGGGGCTGAGTACTTGGTGATCGGATCTTTGAAGCTGTACGGCTCGCAGATACAGTTCTATGTGAAAACCGTGAAGACTGAGAATAGCGAAAAGGTTGCTTCGTATTCGAAAAACATAAGCCGGAGTGAACTGAGCGCTTTTTACAGCGCCCAGGCGTGGGCGCCGCCTCAACCGGCACGCTCTGGAGGCGGGACCGTTACTACCAGCAACACGGGGGTGTATGTAGGGATCGTGTCTTTTGGTGCAGAGGCGGAGGACCTGACGCGGGGGACTCCCATATTGCTGGACGCCAAGGGCTTGGAGCGTATCAACACTATTCTGGATAAGGAATACGAACGCACCACCAGACCGGGAACCACACTCTTTTACGGCGTACACCGGGCCTTGGCCTCGTTGTCCGCCAACGCGGGGAAGTATCCCTTGAACCTTGACGGCGTGTACCTGGTGACTTTTACAGATGGACTGGACGCTGGTTCCACGGGGTTTTTAACACCAGTGGAGAATCAGGATTTCAGCGACAAGTATGAAAGCGATTACCAGGCCTATTTGCAGGGGCAGATTATGAACCGTCCGGTGGCAGGCCGGGGGATCACGGCGTACAGCGCATGGGTGCGGGGAAATGATGTGCAGGACACGGCGCTGTTCAGGAGTTCCCTTTCAGCGCTTGCCAGCAGTTCTGGTAATTTTTTTGAACTGAGCAACTTCTCCCAATTGAACCAGCGTTTTGACGCGATAGCGAGAGGTTTGACGGTAACCACTGAGAACACAACCTTTGAGCTGCGAACCCCGAGTTTCAGCAGGGGCACGAGGATCAGGATGACCTTTGACGGCGTGAGCAGCGCAGACACTTCGATGCGGTATCTGGAAGGAACCGTGGCGCCCACTTCTAACCGGACCTTCAAGCTGACAAACATCGCTTATAGCGGTACCAGTTCTGACACAGGGTTGGAAATTGAGGGCGTTATGAACGAAGGTGAGGTTATCTACACTTTTACCAATTTCCAAGGCTTTAATCCTACAGTGGACAAGCAGGTGAAGCAGTGGACCCAACGGAACGGGAGCACGGTGTGGCAGGTAAACAGCGAATATGAGACGGAAAATTCGACCACAACCACAGTGGAGACACGATCAGCGGTGGTATACATAGCGCTGGACAGCAGCCGGTCCTTAAGCGACAGCGATATTGCGGCGGTACGTGCGGCGATGAAGCAGTTTATACAGACCTTGTACGAACGGTCCCAGAACCAGAGCGCGCCCGTAGTTCCCGCGCTGGTAGTCCAACCCGCACAACCCGCACAACCCGCACAACCCGCACAACCCGCACAACCCGTACAACCCGTACAACCCGTACAACCCGTACAACCCGCACAACCCGCACAACCCGCACAACCCGTACAACCCGCACAACCCGCACAACCCGCACAACCCGCACAACCCGTCCAACCCGTCCAACCCGTACAACCCGTACAACCCGTCCAACCCGTACAACCCGTCCAACCCGTGCCGTCTAACTGGACACCGGCCAGCGAGTTTGCATTAGCGCTTGAGGCGAATGGCATTACCATTATGAGGTACAAAGGCAAGGCAACTACGGTGAGTATACCTGCCGTGATAGACGGCAATCCGGTTACCGCTATCGGGAATTCGGCATTTTGCAATTGCAGCGAGCTTACTTCCATCACCATTCCCAACAGCGTTACCTCTATCGGGGATTCGGCATTTGCCTTTTGCAGCGGGCTTACTTCCATCACCATTCCCAACAGCGTTACCTCTATCGAGAGGTGGACATTTGAGGGTTGCCGCGGGCTTACTTCCATCACCATTCCCAACAGCGTTACCGCTATCGGGAGTTCGGCATTTGCCGATTGCAGCAGGCTTACTTCCATAACCATTCCCAACAGCGTTACCTCTATCGAGTCTTCGGCATTTTTCGGTTGCAGCGGGCTTACTTCCATCACCATTCCCAACAGCGTTACCTCTATCGGGGGGGCGGCATTTGATAATTGCAGCGGGCTTACTTCCATCACCATTCCCAACAGCGTTACCTCTATCGGGGATGCGGCATTTGCCAAGTGCCGCGGGCTTATTTCCATCACCATTCCCAACAGCGTTACCTCTATCGGGGAGGGGGCATTTGCCGGTTGCAGCAAGCTTATTTTCATCACCATTCCCAACAGCGTTACCTCTATCGGGAATGAGGCATTTCTCGGTTGCAGCAGACTCTACTCCGACAGCACGGAAGACATACGCAGACGCTTTGGAGACAGGGTGTTTTAGGGGAGCGAGGGAGGAAGCGGGATGAAGGTTAAAGAGGTCTTATCAAAGTTACATCAGGATGGATGGTATGACCTTCCAGGAAAACCCACATCTCACATTCAACTGACCTATTATGCCGTGTTTGAGCCATCTGCCAATGGCAGTTACTGCGTGTACTGGCCAGACTTGCCAGGCTGTACGTCATGGGGAGAGAGTTTGCCGCGTGCCGGGAAAATGGCGATTGAGGCGCTTGGCTTGCATATTTGCCTTATGGAACAGGACGGGGATGCACTCCCCAAAGCCACTATCCCGCCATTCACGGAAGAACTACCGGATAAGGCTATCATCATGCCGGTGAGCGTGTTCCCGCAGCGACTGAAGCGGGGCTTAAAAGATTGTTCAGAATATCGTGAAGACCGAAGACCGTCCGCGGATTACGCGGATTAACGCGGATTAACGCCAAGCAATCTTGTCTTATCCGCGAAAATCCGCGAAAATCCGCGGACCCTTTTCTTCGTCTTTTGAGGACGGGGTGTTTTGAGGGGAGCGGGAGTGAGGAATGAGAGATGGAGGAACTCGTATGACAGAGCTGAGTATTCTGATAGATGATGACGTAACAACACAGGCAGAGCAGGACCCTGTTTACAATCCTGCAATGATACGGCACATCAAGGAATCAATAGAGCAAATTAAGCAGGGCCAGTATGTGGTGAAGACCATGGAAGAGTTGAGGTGTATGGCGGGTGAGTAGACCGCTTTTCTCTGATGCCGCGTGGGCAGACTACTGTTTTTGGCAGACACAGGATAAAAAGACTCTGTTCACCCTAATCATAGCCTATGCCACCTGCCCGTCAACGTTTCAGCATGGTACGCATGATGACAAAAGACGAAGAAAAGAGACCACGAATTACACTAATTTTCACGAATAAGACAAGATTGCTTGGCGTTAATTCGCGTTAATTCGCGTAATTCGCGGACCTGTATGTGGCCAGTCTGCACACGACGAACAATACTCCTATCCCATACATTCTTATGCTCATACTGGGCCAATATGCCCCATTTCCACCTGTGGATGCCCCATTTACACCTATGGATGGCGTATTTTTGAAGAACAATGATCTATTGTCTGGAGACAATGACCCATTGTCTAAAGACAATGACCCGTTGTCTAAAGACAATGACCCGTTGTCTAAAGACAATGACCCATTGTCTAAAGACAATGACCCGTTGTCTAAAGACAATGACCCATTGTCTAAAGACAATGACCCGTTGTCTAAAGACAATGACCCGTTGTCTAAAGACAATGACCC
>JAITQK010000053.1 GCA_031288975.1 Treponema sp.
TTCTCTATGTTATGCACGATACAGATTTTTCCCATTGCGTTTTTTCCCATTTTTCTTTATACTTAAGGCGTTTGTAGCATGGAAAAGATGTTCCCCAGGGAACTGCAATGAATATTTTATGCCAGACGGGGTTAAAGTAAGGATACTATGAAAAACTATAGTGCGTTGATAAAGTGGCGCTTTATCCCGTATTGGACGAGGTGATGAGTGAAAGCGTATCTTGAGTTATTACTCACCTTTATGAAACTGGGGTGCATCACCTTTGGCGGCGGGTATGCTATGGTCCCGGTGCTCGACCGGGAGCTTATCCGCAAAAAAGGCTGGATCACCATGGAAGAGGTGATGGACTATTACACCATCGGCCAGATAACCCCGGGCATCATCGCGGTGAATGTCTCAACCTTCATTGGGTATAAACGGAAAGGTCTGCTGGGAGGGATTTTGGCCACAGTGGGCTTCGTGTTTCCCGGAGTCTGCCTCATCACGGTGATCGCCTTGTTTCTTACCAATTTCGCGGATATCCCTGCGGTTCAGCACGCGTTTAAAGGCATCAGAGTGGCGGTGGGGGGCCTTATCCTCGATACGGTGATCAAGCTCTTTAAGGGGGTGTTTAAGAACGTGCAGGCTGTCATCATCTGTATCCTTGCCTTTGCCCTGTCCGCGTTCTGGAGCGCCTCCCCGGTACTCCTCGTGACCGCCGCCGGTGTGGTGGGCTTTTTTCTGTACCGGCCCGCTCAACAGAAGGAAAGTTCCCAATGACCATGGTGCTCCTCTTTGCCCTGTTTTTCCAGACCGGGCTTTTCTCCATAGGCGGAGGACTGGCGACCCTGCCCTTTCTCTACCAGATGGCGGACCACTACGAATGGCTGAACCACGAGATGGTCGCGGATATTCTGGCAGTGGCCCAATCATCCCCCGGGGCTATTGGGGTAAACATGGCGGCCTACGCGGGGTATCACTGCGCGGGCATACCCGGGGCCTTTGTTGCGGCCCTGGGATTGATCAGCCCTTCGATCATTATCATCATTATCATCGCCCGGATGCTCAAGACGTTTCGGGAAAACACCACCGTGGTTGCGGTGTTTTCCGGGCTTCGTCCTGCTGCAGCAGGGCTGCTCGCCGCTGCTGGTTTTGGGGCGCTCAAGCTTTCCCTCTACAACAGCGGCGCTTCAGTATGGTATGAGCTGCTCCGCTGGCGTGAGTGCCTCCTCTTTGTAGTGCTGTTTCTGCTGATCTACCATTTCAAGAAACACCCCATCATCTATATTGCCGCCGCTGGTGTAATCGGCATCGTGTTAGGGCTGTAGGCGATGCCCGGTTCAGGCGTCATTCACCAGGTTCTTCATGATATAATCCCGGCGCTCAGGGGTGTTTTTTCCCATGTAAAAGGTCAATACCTGGGGTACTGCTTTGAGGGCGCTTATGGCAACCGGTACCAGCCGTATCTCGGCCCCGATAAACTGGCCGAATTCCTTGGGACTGATCTCCCCGAGTCCCTTGAACCGCGTTACCTCGTTCTGGGTTCCCAGGGCTGCTACCGCCTCGTCCCGTTCCTTCTCAGTATAGCAGTACCGCGTCTCTTTCTTGGTCCGCACCCGGAACAACGGGGTTTCCAAGATGAAGATGCGGCCTGCGGTTACGAGTTCCTCAAAATAGGAGAGGAAAAAGGTGAGGAGGAGATTGCGGATGTGGAAACCGTCAAAGTCCGCGTCTGTGGCAATGACGATCCTGCCGTACCGAAGCCCGGCAATATCGTTCTCAATGCCCAGGGCCATCATCATGTTGTAGAGTTCTTCGTTCTTGTAGATAGCCGCCCGCTTCTTGCTGAACATGTTTTCAGGCTTGCCCCGGAGGGAAAAGATCGCCTGGGTCATCACGTCCCGGCATGAAACCATGGACCCTGTGGCTGAATCCCCCTCGGTGATGAAGATGGTGGAAGCCTTGCCTTTTTCCCCGTCTTCCAGATGGTACTTGCAGTCCTTGAGTTTGGGTATCTTAAGGGCTATGCGCTTGGCCGCTTCCCGAGCCTCTTTCTTAACCTCGTTGAGTTCGGTCCGCAGGTTCTCGTTGGCCATTATCTTCTGCTCAAGCTGCTTGCCGGACTCCTGGTTCTTGTGAAGCCAGTCCTCCACAGCCGCTTTGGTTTCCTGGACTATCCAGGCCCTGATATCCGAGTTCCCCAGCTTGTTCTTGGTCTGGCTCTCGAAGATGGGGTTCTTGAGCTTAATCGCCACGGTGGCAATGGTGCCTTCCCGGATGTCCTCGCTGCGGTAATCCTTCTTGAAGTAGGTTTGAATCCCCTTGAGAAAGCCCTCTTTGAAGGCGGAGAGGTGGGTTCCCCCGTCAGAGGTAAACTGGCCATTTACAAAGGAGAAGTACTCTTCCCCATAGTTATTGGTATGGGTAAAGGCGAATTCCAGCCGTTCCCCCTTATAATAGCCAAGGGGATAGAGCCGCTCCTCTCCGGTCTCTTCGGTGAGGAGGTCGAAAAGGCCCCGCTGGGATAGGTAGGATTTGCCGTTTAATGAAAGGGTGAGGCCGGTGTTGAGATATGCGTAGTTCTGGATGCGCCGCTCGATGAACTCCAGGTTGAAGGTATAGTCCCCGAAGATCTCCCGGTCCGGGATGAACTCCACGTATGTGCCGTCCTGCTGCCCGGTTTTGAGCTTCCCCTTCTTGTTGCTTTTGAGGGTGCCCCGTTCAAAAATCGCCTCGGCAAAGGCGCCCTCCCGCACGGCCACCACCCGGAAATAGGAAGACAGGGCGTTGACCGCCTTGGTTCCCACTCCGTTGAGGCCCACGGAAAACTGAAATACGTCGTCGTTATATTTGGCCCCGGTGTTGATCACCGAGACACATTCCACGAGCTTCCCCAGGGGTATGCCCCGGCCAAAGTCCCGGACCTTGACGGTTCCATCTTTGACCACGACTTCAATGACTTTTCCATTGCCCATGATAAACTCGTCGATACCATTATCAATAATTTCCTTGAGGAGCACGTAGATCCCGTCATCCGGGTTGGAACCGTCTCCCAGGCGTCCGATGTACATACCAGTCCGCAGCCGTATATGTTCCAGGGATGAGAGGGTCTTGATCTTCGACTCATCATATACCACCGGAGACCCTGCCGGTGGTATGGCCGATTCAGCTTTTTGCTTTGTTTTTACGGTTTGTTCAGTTTTTGCTGCCATGAGGGTAGCCTACCATAAAAACGGGTCATGCTGGAAGGCGCTATTTTACCAGCAGCCGCTGAATCAGTTTGTAGATCTCTTCTCCCCCCTGGGCCACCGTGAACTGACCAAAGGTTACCCGCTGGTGAATGAGCTTAAAGGTGTTGATGAATTCCTGATCATTGGGCAGGTTTGGATCCATCGGCGTCGTATAGTTGGTAGCCACCGCATAATAATCGTAGAGCTTCTGATCCGCCGGCGTTGAGTTTACCCCAATAGCCTCCCGCACCACCGATGAAATTGAGATTCCCCGGTCATTACCGAGGATTTTACCTGCCTCGGGGTTGTTCACAAAGAAGTTGATGAAGCTCATGGCCGCGTCAGGATTGGCGGATTTTTTGTTGATGCACAGATACTGACTGGGCATGATCCAGTTCGCGTAGGTTTCCGCGCTGGGGAGCAGGATGATTCCCAGCTCATTCTCCGTGGCGTTTTGATAGGAACCGAACTGATTTGACCATATCAGGCTTATTGCCGCTTTGCCTGCAATCAGGGTGGATGAATCGATGCTGGTGTCCGCATACGACGAGGTTGTTTCAGCATCGGGGATGATTTTGTCCGCCCGGAAGCCTTCCCAGAGGGTCAACCACTTGGTCACGTCTTCGGCACTCACGCTGGAGGTGCCGTTGCGGTACACGGGGGTGTTGTTCTGGCGCATGAAATACACGAAGTAGTTGGCCTGATTGCTGCAGTTGTCGGTCATGGGGAACACGCCTTTGGGCAAGTTGGGGGCAATCGAAAGGCAGTAGGCCCGTAGTTCATCCCAGGTCATTATTTCTTTGGGAAGCGGCGCCCCTGAGTTTTCCAGCAGGGTTTTGTTGTACACCAGGCAGAGCATATTGGTACCCAGACAGACCCCGTAGAGGTTTTGGTTCATCGTGGCAAGTTCCAAGGCATCCTGGTCCAGATTGGTAATGTCCAGCAGGTTCCCCTTGTACTTGTTCAGTTCCAGTAAGGCGTCTTTTGCCACATAGTCGGGGTAGTTACCGCCGAACTGAATCACATCCGGTGCGGTTCCACCAGAGACCTGAACGGCAAGCTTGTCCCAGTAGCTATCGCTTCCCATGTATTCGGGGCTTACCTTGATATCAGGATTGGCCTTTTCAAACAGGGCGATTACTTCCAGGGTCCGCTTGTGCCGATCATCGCTTCCCCACCAGACCACGCGAATGGTCTTGCTGGCAGCGCTGCGGGCTTCCGAAGAAGAGGCTGCCGGCGCTGAAGCGGCTTTTTTACCGCCGCAGGATACGAGACTTACCACCAGAAGAACGGTAATAACCAAAGCAATGTTCCGCATTGCGTTTTTCATTTTTTCCTCCATGAAAAAAATATTACTATTGATAACTGTCTTGCCTCAAGGCAACACAGTACATCACTGTTGCTATCCCCTGATTAACGTAGGGGCCTTTTAATGCTACCCTTTCATCCCTGTTGTGCTGATTCCTTGCACAAAGTATTTTTGTAGGGAGAAGAAGAGCAGAAAGCACGGGACTATCGACAGTACCGACATGGCGAACATCGGTCCCCAAGAAGACGAGCCTGAAGAGTCCATGAAGAGTCGCAGCCCCAGAGGAATCGTATATTTTTGCGTGGTGTTGAGGTAGAGCAGTTGATTAAAGAAATCATCCCAGGTCCACAGAAACGTGAAGAGTGCGGTTGTTACCAGAGATGGCACGGAAAGGGGTATGACGATGCGGAAGAAGATGCCGATCTTGCCGCAGCCATCTATGGTTGCCGCTTCGTCCATGTCTTTGGGAAGACTACGGATGAACTGGACCAGGAGAAATATAAAGAACGCGTCGGTTGCCAGCAGTTTCGGTACCACCAGGGGCAGGTAGGTGTCTACCCAGTGGAATCCATTGAACATGACGTACCGCGGAATCGTGGTAACATGGGTGGGGAGCATGATTGAAAGCATCATAATGCCGAACCACACCCCTTTGAGGGCAAAGGACAGACGGGCAAAGGCATAGGCCGTCATGGAGCAGAATATCACGTTGGCAATCACGCAGATTGAACAGAGCAGAATCGAATTGATGAAGAACCTGCTGAAATGGATGTTCCCGACCCCTGCCCAACCTTTGACGTAGTGGCTGCCGGTTACGACTTTGGGAATCAGGGAGGGATCACTGAATATCATGTTTCCCGCTTTAAAAGAACTGGCAATGAGCCACACCACGGGGTAGAGCATCATAATACCAAAGATGATGATGAGGAGATGTGAAAATACCGTTGCAATGATGGGGTTGGATTGGTTTTTCATTTATCCCCTCCTTCGTAAAACACAAAGGAGTTTGAAAAGCGGAACACCAGAAAGGTGATCACTCCAATGATAATCAAGAGCAGCCACGCCATTGCCGAAGCGTATCCCATTTCGTAGTAGAAGAAGCCTTTGATGTAGAGATACAAGGTATAGAACATGGTGGAGTCCAGGGGCCCGCCTTGGCCTCCTGAAATGATGAATGCCTGGGTGAAAGACTGGAACGCGCTTATCATCTGCATCACCAGGTTAAAGAAGATGATCGGCGACAGGCTTGGAATCGTGATGCTGAAGAATTGGCGCATCTTGCTTGCGCCGTCAACGCTTGCCGCTTCGTAGTATTCAGCGGGAATCTGCTTAAGCCCTGCCAGAAAGATGATCATCGGCGAACCAAATTGCCAGATCGCCAAGAGCATCAGGGTGTACAGGGCGTACTGGGGGTTAGCGATCCACGCGGGGGCCTGATAGCCGAAAAGGGTGAGCAGGATCGTGTTTATCACACCGTCTCCTGAAAAAAGGCGTCGCCACAGTACTGCAATGGCAACGGATCCGCCGAGCAGGGTCGGAATGTAATAAATCGTGCGGTAGACGGGGATCAGCTTGAGTTTTTGATTCATGATTACCGCCACAAAGAGCGCAAAGGCTAACTTGAGGGGTACCGATAGAAACACAAACTTGAAGGTTACCAGCAGCGAGTTCAGGTAGCGGTCGTCTTCGGTGAACATCGTTACATAGTTTTGAAAGCCAATCCACTTTGGGGCGGTGAGCATATCAAACCGGGTAAACGATAGATACAACGAACTGAGCATGGGATACAAGGTCAATATAAAAAAACCAAGTAACCAGGGCAGCAAGAAGAGATAGGCCACTGCATTTCGCTGCATAAAACCAGATACACTTTTTGTGTTCATACAAACTCCTTGACTATGATATAATCTTTCCACTAAGGGACAAGATACCAGTATTGATAGCGCCGCTCTCGTGTATTTCAAGAAAAACAGGGCGTTCATAAGGACTTGTGTTCGGGGTATGTATCGCAAGGTACAGGGTGTTTTCAAAAGACCGGAACACCATTCCATGACCGCCATCGGATGCGTAGAGAGGCGCGTGTTCCTGTTGCCACGGTCCTTTGATGGTTCCGCTTTCTGACCGGGCAAGCCCAATGCAGTACTTCCCGTCTTCGCCAAAAGAAGACCAGAGCATGGTAAGATCTCCGGTTGAGGTGGTATACAAAAAAGGACCATCGGTTACATAGGTTCCCGGAGCGCGGCCCTTGAGTTCCCGTGCCCAGGGCGCTTCACTTGCACGGAACAGGAGCACAGGCTCATCCGTTGCTTTTTGTAGCGTATCCATCATGGGCATACAGCAGATCTCACCATCTCCTACCTGCTGCCATTCATGGCAGAACACCATCCAGGGATTTCCGTCACCCTCCACATAGAGGGTACCGTCAAGACATTCCCACCCTGGTGGTGTAACAGGGCCATCGCTATAAGGGGTGAAAGGACCGGCAACAGTTTCACTTTTCAGCACTGCCGTACCGCGGCGCCCTGTTTTTGGCTTGAAAGTCGCAAACATGTAGTAGGCGTCCTTGTACGCATACACTTCAGGGGCCCAGAAGTTTTTTTCCGACCAGAAATTTTCAGGAGGACGAAAGGCGGGGAAGGGGCCGTCAAACTCCTTCAGACCATGAACACTCTTGTATACATCGAACCCTACTGCCGGGGCTTTCCATATATCTTTATCCGTTGAACCGTAGAGATAGTAGGTTCCGCCATCAAGTATGATAAAGGGATCGCGTATTTGTATCTCACAAAGATGCATGGTACCTCCTGGTACGCTGTTCATATATATTTTTGTACAAAACCTTCTCCCTGGACCGTAAAAGAACCGTCATCAGGGAAACCCGGCGCACCTGAGCCGTCATCACCGTCAAAGCCCTCCGCCATCATGGCAGTCGCAAGCAAGAGACCGCCATTTCCAGGCAGGTACAGGGGCAAGTCCGCGCTTCCGACCTGCGCGTTGTGTCCGTTCCCACGGTAGGTATTTTTAGGGGATTCCAGCAGCAAAAGACGTACTGCATCTTCCCGTCTTCCCAGGCGGCAGGCTGTCATCGCCATCATGGGGAAATCCCAGCCCCACAGGGATTCCCGGTCCCAGCATTGCAGCACCTGGTCAAGGGTGGCCGACATAACGGCGGGGTTTATACCCGCACCGGGAAGCATACCGAGGATTGCCAGCATCGAGGGATGATCCGTGTAAAAAGGCGCGCTTGTAAAAGTGTCAGGGCAGTTTTCATGGGCAAGGTAGCAACCGTCTTTTACCGCAGGAGGCGCGAGCCGTTCTGCAGCTTCGGTAAAATCCCGGCGCGGAGCCTCACCAAGACGCTTGAGCCATATAGTAGCCTGTACCAGTGCCCAGCGGAAATAGGCGACTTCATAGGCGGGATTGAGGACGATACGGGGATCGTGCCGTTCCTGTGCAGGCATCAGAGGGGGGCCTAGGACAAAACGGTTCCCGTCCTGGTGTACAAAGCTCTGTATAAACTCCGCACTTTCCACCACCACATCACGGTACTCCTGTAAGAACGCAGGGTCAGGATTGGCACGGTAACAAAGTTCAGCAAGGAAAATGGGGTGGGGCTGCTGCCACACCAGCAGAACCGCGATAGAAGAAGGCGAATTATAGCCTGAGGGGTCACACATCTTGGGCCACCGTACACCGCGATAGCCTTGGGAGGCCGCGAGTTCCCGGGACAGAGGAAGGATACGCCGATAATAATCAAGACTTTTCCTGAGTTCCTGCGCCCGTCCCCAGAGCGCAAAGTGTGCAACATGCCAGTAGTGCATTTCCAAATGAAATTTGCCATACCAGCTATTACAGGTAAGTCCTGTTTCCGCAGGCGGAATAGTCCCCCTGCTTTGAATCGCCGTAAGGTACTGGGAAAGCACAACGCGCCGTTCAAGTTCAAGCGCCCGGCCATCACGGGAAGCGCTCAGATCAAGCGCCGCCCCTTCGTTCCAGTAGCGCTCCCAAAAGGAAACGCAGGCAGCACGGGCTTCTGCAAACACCGGAGGTACACCAGCGTGCGCTGGCAGTGTTTCTGACGGTACAGTGGGGATCGATACAGGCACAAACCGAATTGAAAGTTCCATCACATCAAAGGTACCGGTAAAACGCAGGGTATGCGGCTCATCAAAGGCTGCTGATACGCCTTTCCCCAAGGCGATGTGTACCTGGTATACCGTTGTGTCCAGGGTACGCCTCAGTACAATCCCTGCCGCGTTCTTTTCAATGAATGCTGTTGTATGCAGATCGGGCACTGAAAAATCAGCCCCTGTTTTTTTGTGACTCCCGTAGGGAAATGAAAGCCGTACCCCCAGGGTTCCTGTTTTCAAGAGCAGAGAGACTATGCGTATACAAAGGGTATCTTCTGTTGGATGCACCAGGGTTTCAACAGAAACCAACGCTCCTGCACAGACAAACACAGAACTGAGGATTCCCTCCCAGAGGGAAAGACGCTGTTCTTCCAGGGTACAGGCCATTATACCGGAAGCCTTAACCGGCAGCTCAAAACCGATACTCCCCAGGTGGAACTTGTGGGCATTTTGTCTGAGGGCCTTGAAAAGCTCCTCCTGGCCGGTGTCATCTGTGGCGTAACCAACCTGCCGCCCGAAGGTGTCGTAAGGGGTCAGGCGCAATGCTGACAGGTCGGCGGTACAATATGAATGCCAGCCCCAATTGGCCATGGTGCAGAGCGGAAAATCCGCATAGTGTTCTGGAAAGGTTTGTAGGCCCGTAACATCAGCGGTAAAACAAAAGGTTCCGTTTCCCACTGACAGGGGTGCGTCTTTTTCTGCTTTTGTATACCGAGGATTATGGCGGCTTACCAAACGTTTCCGGTCTATCATGGAATCCGCCTCAGTTTTCCCATTGCCCATGCAGGGTCTTGGTGGTCATATCGTCAAAGAGTTTCCGGGCGTCCTTCAGGGACAAGGTCTGAATAGAAAGATCATGGGAGAACACCCGGAAGGCCTTTTCCCGGTCTCGCTCAAACGTTGCTTCAACAATACCTTCCTGACTATACACATGGGGCATAACAAGGCTTCGTATGTCCACCGGTAGCCCGTCGCTTACTAGGGGCTGTATGCGGTCCCGTGAAAAAAGCGCGTTGGTTTCTACCACCGCACCACCGGGGAAATCAGGCATCTGCCCCTGGTTGGGAAGGTTTACGTTGGTTACGATATCCTCTAAACCAAGGAGGGCTTTCATAATCCTGATACCTTCTTCGCCTGAAGCCACCGGCTCCATTTTTTCGGTTCCCTCCCGATAGGCACGGGCCTTCCGCTCAAGCTGTTCACGCTTTTCAATGCGGAAAGATACGGGGGTGAGAGAATACATCCAGGTTTGTACCTGCTCAGGACTGTGCATATACCATGAATGAGGGCAGAATTCCGCCAGATGCCGGTCCCCCGCGCAGGCGATACATCCGTAGCGCCGGAACAGATCCATTTTGACCCGTTCAGCGCAGGAAAAGTAATCGTTCCGCCAGGTAAGAGGCCCTGGTTTTTCAAAGCCTGTTTCGCCGTATTGGGCGACAAAGGCTTGGTAATAGGGAAAAATATCGATATTTTTGTAGGTTGCCCTATCCATCCAGGTGAAGTGATTGATGCCCAGGACCCGTGTTTTGATTGCATCCCGTTTGACCGTGTTTTCAGGGATCACCTTCGCTTCTTCAAGCACCGTACGCAGCAGTTCCTGGGTGTGAAACACTTCATGACAGCATCCGAAGGCCTTGATCCCGGGGAATTCCCGGTATAAGGTGCGGGTACATATCGTCATGGGATTGGTATAGTTGAGCACCCACGCATCAGGTGCCCAGGTTTTAATCGCCTGTGCTATTTTCTGAAACTGGGGGATCGTACGCATGGCCCGAACAAGCCCCCCAGGGCCAACGGTGTCGCCGACAGACTGATAGATGCCGTATTGTTCCGGCGCGTGGACATCCACCGCCATTTCCTCAAAGTCCCCAGGGAGAATCGATATAAACACAAAATCGCTGCCCATGAGGGCATCCTGGAGCGAAGGATTTGCCTTAAAGGTCCATTGTCCCGGATTATGTTCCGCCATCAGGCGGTTCCCGATTATTGCATTGTCCTGTGCCGCTTCGTTTTTCAGATCGTATAAGTCAACCGTGCCCTTAATATCGTTTTCAAACCCCAAATCCTGCAACAACACCCAGGCCCAGTTCCGTGAACCGCCGCCAATATAACATATTTTCAGATGACCGATATCCGCTTTCATCCGCTCTCCTTCTTACAAAACTACTGATTCAGTTTCCACCTGATTTTCACTCCTGTGAATGGATATTTCTATCTAAGTGATGGATAAAAATTATAGCTTCATCAAGCGTATGGGGTGGCGCTGTAAAAGAAACGTGGTATGATACCATATTATGACGGCAAAGAAAAAATGGGAACCCTTTCTGCACTATTTCCCCTACAGCGAGGAAGATGAGAAGTTGGGGATGGTATGCACCACTGCAGGGGATATCGATGTGCTCCCGAATACGGTCTATCCTCCGAATAAGAGCGCCCACCCCATGATATTCCGCCAGGTTGCCGAAGGCCGGACCCTGCCAGAATTTCAGCTGGTCTATGTCAGTAACGGCGAGGGCATCTTTGCGGCAGAAGGGAAAACTTATACGGTCATACCCGGTTCGCTGCTCCTGCTCCTGCCGGGGATGAAACACTTCTACAAACCAGTCTATGAAATAGGCTGGCACGAATACTGGGTCGGATTTAACGGTTCTTTCTTTACCCGCTTGCTGGAAGAAGGGATACTCTCCCAGGAGCATATCTTTTTTGAAATCGGGCTTCGTGATTGTATCCTGACGATTTTTAATCAGATTTTCGATGAGGTGCGCACCCAGCGACCCCTCTATCAGCTCAAAGCGTGTTCCGGTATCCTGACCTTGATCGCCGAAATGCTGGCCTACAAACGGCGGAAGGAACAGCCCAATTATTACCAAAAGATCGTAGAAAAAGCCAAATACCTCATGGAATCAAATATCTATGGGGATATCAATATATCCGGTATTGCCGAACAACTGAACATCAGTACCTCACGGTTTAACGAAATTTTTAAAACCTACACCTCCATGACGCCCTATCAATACTATATGCACATTAAGATACATCAAGCCAAAAGTATCCTCGAACAGGAGGACTTATCGATAAAGGAAGTCGCCTTTAAGCTGGGCTTTGAGGACCAATACTATTTTTCCCGGGTCTTCAAAAACAAGACCGGTATTACCCCCTCAGCATGGAAGCACTTCATTTATCAAGCCTAAACCTCTGGGGAATCCCGCCGTATTGTTAATGCGGCAATATGCCGGTTCGCTTCATCAATGCGGGTTTCAAGGTCTGCGATGGCCTTTTCACTGGCAGCGATACGCTGGCGATGCTCCACGATGGTGCTGTTCAGCTTTTCGATGCTTGCTGTTTCTTCATCAATGGCAAGGGCAGCATTGAGCTGATCTATCTCATGCTCAAGGCTTCGTATCTTTTCCCGCTGCTTTTCAACGGCCTCCAGGAGCAGGTCATCCTGCTCCATGATAGAAGCGGATGCAGCGGATTTACCGGCCTTGCGATAGAGGATCCGTAACTCGATCCTGGTTTGGGCAATGTGTTTTTCAAGGACCTGGGTCTGTTTACCCTGGGCGTCAAAGGCTTTAACGATGTTCCGGCGCTCCTCTCGAAGGGCGCTCAGTTCCTCCTCAAGCCCGGAAATACCCTTCTGTATATCCTGGATATCCTGCACGAGGGAGCGGAGTTCCCGGCTTTCAATGGATTCACTAGCAGGGGAGTGAAGGAATTGTTCCCCTGCCATTCCATAGATCCGCTGTAAATTATCCTGACTCTTTCCCAGAAAAGAACGGATCACCATACTTTGGGCATTTTTGCCTATCCAACTGAAGACCCCGGTCCGCTTATCATCCAAGGTACCCAGACGGTCTTCCAGGGCGGCTATTTTGGGGAGCAGCCCCTCGGTCCGCTGCTGATACGAAGCGGCAAAGGCCTCATAGTCCGGGTCCTGCAAGACAAGCTCCCCAAGGCGTGTATAAAGACCGGCGAGTTCCTGGGTCATCTGGGAACGGTCCGCTTCCTTCCCGCTTATGAGTTCCTCCAGTTCCCGTAACCGGGCGATATTCGCTTCAATGGCCTTGATAGCCCTCTCGGAATCGGCTATCTCCTTATGCAGCCGCTGATATTCCGTTACATCATCACCATCATCCGTCTGAGCAGCTACAGCGGAAGTCTCCATACTGTTCATACGGGCTTCCCCCAGGTTTTCCAGCATCAGGTTAAGGGATTCTGCCGCTTCCTGCTTTTGGGTTTCCAGTGTTTTGATATTTTTTTTTCGTTCATCCATGATAGTTTTTATTATAATAATAGACATTTTTCTTGACAATCCGGCCATAGGGCTTCATCATATTCATATTGAAAGATTAAGACTTTACTGCAAGGAGAACTTCTGTGAGCTACACCACGGATCTTATCAAAAATGTTTCCATCGCCGGTCATGGTGGAACCGGCAAAACAACCCTCTTTGAACACCTGCTTTTTGTAGGGGGCGTTATCCCCAAGGCCGAAACGGTGGAATCCGGCAAGACCATGGGCGATTCGAGTGCTGAAGAAATCGAGCGGAAAATCTCGATTCATGCTGCCTTAGCCCACCTAGAGCGGAACAACAAGAAGATAAATCTCTTTGATACCCCTGGGTCTTCTGACTTTATCGGGGATGTGATTCTGACCTTCCGGTCTTCGGAATTTGTCCTCCTCACGGTGGACAGCAGGGCGGGGATTCAGATTGAGACGGTTAAGCTCTGGCGTAACCTTGAGGGCCGGAACAAGCCCCGCGGTATTTTCATTACCAAAATGGATGATGAACGGGCTGATTTTAACCGGGTCCTGGGGGATATAAAAGAAAAGTTCAAGGTGAATCCTGTGGTGCTTACCTTGCCCATAGGGAACGGTCCTGGGTACCAAGGCGTCATTGATGTGTTGAATGAAAAGGCCTACTTTGCCCAGGGGGACGCCGTTGAAAAGGAAGGGACGATTCCAGCGGAGTATCAGGATGCTGTTGCCGCCGCGCGGGAAGGGCTGATTGAGGCTGCTGCCGAGGGGAACGATGCCCTGATGGAGCGCTATATCGACCAGGGTTCTCTGGATGCCACGGAAGTACGCCAGGGGCTGATCGAAGCGCTGGCAGCCCACAAGGTGGTTCCCGCCTTTGCCGGGGTGGCCCTCAAAAACTCGGGGCTTATCCCCTTGCTGGACTTTTTCGCCGATATTAGCCCTGATCCCCAGACTGCACAGGATGTCTGCCTGAATGCGGATGGAACCACCAGGGAGGTCTCCATTGACCCTGGTAAGCCCCTAGCCGCGCTGGTGATTAAGACCACCTACGATCAATTTTCCGGGAAACTATCGTGGATCAAGGTTATCAATGGCAAGCTCTCCGCCGATTCTGAGGCTTTCAATGTTTCGGAAAGCAAGAAGGAGCGGATCGGCAAGCTCTACACCTGCCAGGGCAAGAAACTGGAGGAGATCCGGGAACTCTACGCCGGTGATGTGGGGATCGTTTCCAAATCGGCAAGTCTGAACACCAACAACACCCTGAGCGGTGGGGACACTTCCATCAACTTCATGCCCCTCCGGCTCCCCGAACCGGTCCATTCTGTGGCGGTGAACGCGGTGGCGAAGAAAGATGACGATAAGCTGGGGGAATTTTTGCTCCGCGCCGCGGAAGAGGACCGGACCTTCCGGTACGAATTCAACGCCGAAACCAAGGAAACGGTTATTTCCGGCATGGGGGAACTCCATGTCAATATCATCCTGGATAAGATCAAGCAGAATCAGAAGATTGAGGTAGAAACCCGTATTCCCCGGGTGCCCTACCGGGAAACCATCACCAAAAAGGCTTCTGCCGAATACACCCACAAGAAGCAGACCGGCGGTCACGGCCAGTACGGCAAGGTGGTTCTGGAAATCGCCCCCCTTCCCCGTGGAGAGCGGTACCAGTTCATTAACGCCATCTTTGGCGGCGCTGTGTCCAAGGGCTATATTCCAGGGGTTGAGAAGGGGGTACTCGAAGGCATGGCTGCCGGGGTCATGGCAGGGTATCCGGTGGTAGATGTGGAAGTGAAGATCGTGGACGGCAAGGAACACCCGGTAGATTCTTCGGAACTGGCCTTTAAGCTGGCTGCCCGAAACGCCTTCCGGGAGTCCATGCGCCAGGCCGCCCCGACCCTCCTGGAACCTATCATGAATATCATCGTGTTTGTGGAAAGCAAATACCTGGGGGACGTGATGTCCGATTTATCAGGCAAGCGGGGCAAGATTCTGGGACAAAACTCCGTGGGCGGTGGCATTGAGGAGATCCGTGCCCAGGTACCCCAGGCGGAACTCCTGCGGTACTCCATTGATCTCCGCTCCATTACCAGCGGAACCGGATCATTCAGTGTAGAGTTCGACCACTACTCCCCGATCTCCGGTAAAATCGCCGACGAGGTCATCAAGTTGTCCCAGGCGTTCCGGGTACAGGAGACTGAGGAATAAATATCGGCAGCCAATCATGCCACAAACAAGGGGGTGCCGGGGTTGTTCACAAAAGCGGGCAGCCCCGGTTTTTTTCCTGGTTTTGTGTCTTGGGCCAAGGGGACTTTTACCATACTTCCATCGATACGTTGCCATTCCCAGAAGAATTTTCTTATACAATCTCTGTGCCTCCGTGTCTCCGTGTGAAATCTGGTAGCTTTTTGCGAAAGGCCGACAGGGTCCCAGCGCGACATGGTATCACATTCCGTAGGGATACTGTATACTGTTGCCAGAGGAGAAGATGTGACCATGAAAAGAAACGTTAGAATGGTATGGGCTATGCATGGAGCAGCCCTGAGTGTTCTGTTGGCAGTAAGCGCTCTGTCCTGCGGTTCGCCGCCACCTGCGCCCAAGCCGCCAGAGACGTCGCAAAAGCCTGCGTCAGGAGCGGAGGCGCAAGGGCAAGCCGAACGAGCGGTGGCGAACATGCAAGCCGAACCAGCAGGGCAAACGCAAGCCAAACCAGCAGGGCAAACGCAAGCCGAACCAGCGGGGCAAGGGCAAGCCGTACCTGCGGGAGAGGGGATCGAGGAGCTGGCGGTCAAGTACACCCTGGCGATCCTGCCCTTTACGGGCGTGGGGCGTGAGGACGGGGAAACCATAGCCGAGCTGTTTTCCTTTGACCCCACCCTGAACAAGGTGTTTGCGCCCATGCCCCGGACCAGCATAAACCGGGCAATCGGCAGGGAGCAGAAGTTCCAGATGGGGACAGGCATGACCGACCCGGATACGGTTATCGCCATTGGGAAACAGCTTGGGGCGCAGTACGTTGTGGCGGGGAATATCACCAGTCTGGGGAACAACAAGCTCCTGGTTATTTCCATCATAAGGATAGACAAGCTCCAGCAGGTGGCCGGGGCCATTCAGACCTACACCAACATTGAGGAAATCCAGGGCAGACTACCGGCAATGGCGGAAACCATCGCCAGAGCGGTCCGAATCGACACCTCCAAACTCCCCGGACTAGCCATTGTGCCGTTCCAGTTACGGGACAGCACCAACGAGAGCGACGCGGATGTGTTGGCCCAGATACTGGCAATCAATATCGCGTTGAGTGGAGCGTATGCGGTCTACCCCCGCACCGCGACGCTTGAGCAGGTTCAGGACGAGTACGCCAACCAACTGGCCGGGAACACGGCGGACAAGAACATTGTAGCCATGGGAAAAGGCGAAAACCCCCAGTTTGTGCTTTCCGGCACGGCCCGGAAACTGGGAAGCACCCGGAATATGTTCAACGCCTCTATCATAGACCTTGCAAGCGGGATACAGGCGAAGGGCGCTTCGGTGAATTACGAAAGTATTGATGACGGGATACGGGCTATGAGAAGGCTTGCCAGTGACCTTACCGGCGTCGATTTGGCTGTTTACAATGTTAATAACGCGGAAACACTTATGGATGCCATAGCCGATATTAACGAAGATACCGCAGAGAACTATACCATTACAGTAAACATGGATTTCGTGGCGAGCGCTATTACCTTTGCCACTAATGCGCGGAAAACCATCACCATCAGGGGAGACGCGAGGCTCCGTACTATCTCCAATATCGCAGATTCCGCTCTGTTTACCCTCCCTGACGGCATTACCCTAGTATTGGGCAATAACATCAGGCTGAACGGTAATGGTAAAACAGGTAGGCTGGTGGAGATAGCGAAGGGCGGAACGCTGAGGATGGAGACCGGCGCAACCATCAGCAACGGTGCCAGCAGCGGCAACGGCGGCGGCGTGTATGTCAGCGGCGGTACGTTTACCATGAGCGGAGGGACCATCAGTGGCAATACAGCCAGCTACGGCGGCGGCGGCGGCGGCGGCGTGTTTGTCAACAGCGGTACGTTTACCATGAGCGGCGGGACCATCAGCGGCAATACATCCAGCTACGGCGGCGGCGTGTATGTCAATAGCGGTACGTTTACCATGAGCGGCGGGACCATCAGTGGCAATACAGTCAGCGGCGGCTACGGCGGCGGCGTGTCTGTCTACAGCAGTGGCGTCTTCATCAAAACAAGCGGAACCATTGACGGGACCAATTCAGCGACTAATGGGGGAAGCGTGGCGTATGTCAACGACAGTAAAAAGCGCAACACTACGGCAGGCCCCGGCGTCACCATGGACAGCCGCGTGGCTGGGAGCGCGGGGGGCTGGGAGTGAAGCAGGCGGGGGACTAGCAGTATGCACGATGGCATCAAGTTCATCATTATCGCTCAATTTGATTTATAGGAGAAAAGAATGGCAGAAATGACCGAAGAAGAAGGGGAATACTGGGACGACTACTACACCCAAAACACCATCATGCCCGATCCCGCTAAGAACCGTCTCCTCACCGGCGAGGGTCCAGTTGCCCGCATGGCCCTGACCGGCCGTATCCTGGGCGACGTGGACAGCGACGTGGCCGAATATGTGCGCGCCCAAGCCGCCACCACCGGCAAGACTCAAGGCCAAGTGGTTAGCGCCATCATCCGCAAGGAGCTGGTCCAAAGCGCGTAGGGGCACAGGTGAGCAAGCCGCCTCCCGGAAGGGGGGCGGCTTTTTTGTGGACAGGTTATGGGGCTTGTCTTTCCAGATATTCCCGGGAGTAACGCTGCGGGAATGGGTTACGCGGTTACCTTTCCCCGTGTTCTTCCCCCATTGTCCAGAGGCCCATAAGAAGGCATATTCAGCAGCGTCCATGCGGCAGGCAGCGATACAAGCGCT
>JAITQK010000022.1 GCA_031288975.1 Treponema sp.
TAAAACCATCAAAGGAAATGGAGCCGTATTTATTCGGCATGGAGGTAATCATGATTGGTACAAAAATCCCAATACCGGCGTTTGCGAATCCATACCGAGACATCGAGAAATAAAAGAAACCTTAGCCCAAAAAATCATTAAGCGTCTTTCTTGATGTACGTCGGGGAAGCGGCGGGTTATCCCCGGTCAATCCTGGTTGGGTTCGGGAAGCGTTTCTACGGAATTAGAGCCAAGTATAAGACCCGGAATATCATTACTTTTGGTAAACCATACACGGGCTTCATCGTGTATTTCAACAAGCATAGTATCGGCACTTTGTAGGTAAATTTTCCTTGAGATAATCGTGTTCCCCATCGAGGGCGATGATCCGAATGAAGATATCCGCGATGCGTTTCTGCTTTTTACGGTTGAGGGTTTCGGTGTTTGGGTACTGCACGATACTGGAGTCGGGTAGTTTGTACCAAACAGGGCATTGATAAATTGCACGATGGCACCGCTTGACAAATACATCAGGCGCTTAAAGATGCCATCAAACAGTTGCCACGGCAAGGTTCTGACGTGTGGCTTTTTTCGTATCTTCATAAGTATTACCAAGACGATTATTGATCTTCTCTACGATTTTGTCAAGTGCCTTGGGGAGTCACAGGGTAAATATACCATATTTGTGCAACTCATGTTACGCATGACTACAAAAAACGAAGAAAAGGGTCCGCGAATTACGCTGATTTTCGCGGATAAGACAAGATTTATTGGCGGAAATCTGCGTTAATCCGCGTAATCTGCGGACTGTCTTCTTCTTGTGCGTAAGGTGAGGCAGTTTTAATATGAGACAAGTGTTATTGTTGCATCTGTTGCTAAAAAAAGGCTAATCCGTGGCCTTTATCCGCTCCACCAGCCGCGTATCACCGGTGGATCGTTTTTCAACCCCAAATATTCTAAAGGAAACGCAAAGGACGCAGCGTTAAGCGGAGAACTACAAAACCCTTTGCGTTCTTTGCAAAACCTCAGCGCCCTTTGCGGTAAATTCTTCGGGTTTCTTGCAATCAGGCCGGTGCTTTTAGTCGGTTTCCCAGAGCCAGGTGGAAAGATACCGTTCCCCGGTATCAGGCAGCACCGCCACAATGGTCTTGCCCTTGTTTTCCGGCCGTTTTGATAGGGTCAGGGCTGCTTCCAGGACCGAGCCGGCGGAAATACCTACCAGGATGCCTTCTTCCTTAGCCAGCCGCCGTGCAATGGTCCCGGCCTTTACCTCGTCGGTCTGGTATACTTCATCAATGACGTTCTTATCGTAGGTATCAGGTACAAAGCCAGCGCCAATACCCTGAATTTTGTGGGGACCTGCCTGTCCGCCTGAAAGGACCGGGGATGCTGAAGGTTCCACCGCAATGGCCTTTATTGAGGGCTTCTTTGATTTGAGGAATTTCCCCGCTCCGGTGATGGTTCCCCCAGTACCGACCCCGGCGATAACAATGTCCACCTTGCCCTTAGTATCTTCCCAGATCTCAGGGCCAGTGGTTTTTTCGTGGATTGCCGGGTTTGCCGGGTTCTTGAATTGCTGGGGAATGAAGGAATTAGGCGTAGCAGCGGCAAGTTCCTCTGCCTTGGCAATGGCCCCCTTCATGCCTTTGGCCCCTTCGGTTAGGACCAGTTCTGCACCCAGGGCCTTGAGCAGCTTTCGCCGTTCAATGCTCATGGTTTCCGGCATGGTCAGAACAAGCCGGTACCCTTTAACCGCCGCTACAAAGGCTAGACCGATACCGGTGTTACCGCTGGTCGGCTCAATAAGCACCGTCCCCGCTTTGATGGTGCCGTCTTGTTCCCCAGCTTCAATAAGAGCAAGGGCGATACGGTCCTTAACACTGTGAAGGGGATTGAAATACTCCAGTTTTACATAAACCTCTGCCCCCCCCTCATTTAACTTGTTGATCCTCACGATGGGGGTCTTGCCGATTAAATCGGTAATCTTGTTTACCCGTGCCATAAATTGGCCTCCTTTTGCTTTGAGTCTAATATAGTATATCCAATCAGGGAAAAAAATGTCAAGCGAAATATCATATAAATTCTATAAAGATTATAAGTTATTCCCTTGACAAAAAAATAATAAATCTTGTATAGTCTCTTTATATCCTAGTTATTACATGGTTTTTATAAGGAGTTTTGTGTTGGCCAAAAAAATTAAGCAGATCGCGATATACGGGAAGGGGGGCATTGGTAAATCAACCACCACCTCCAATCTCAGCGCGGCGCTTTCAGAAATGGGCTTAAAGGTTATGCAATTCGGCTGTGACCCGAAAAGTGATTCCACCAATACCTTGCGGGACGGTAAATTTATACCCACCGTGCTGGATACGCTTCGGGAAAAGTCGGCGGTCAAGGCCCAGGAAGTCATTTTTGAAGGGTTTAACGGGATCTACTGTGTGGAAGCGGGAGGACCTGCGCCGGGGGTTGGCTGTGCAGGACGGGGAATCATCACCGCAGTTGAGATTTTTAAACAGCAAAAGGTTTTTGAGAACCTGGACCTTGACGTGGTAATCTACGATGTGCTGGGGGATGTGGTCTGCGGTGGCTTTGCGGTGCCCATACGGGAGGGGATCGCGGAACACGTCTTTACCGTATCATCTTCGGATTTCATGTCGATCTACGCCTCCAATAACCTTTTTAAGGGCATAAGCAAGTATTCTGCTTCCGGTGGCGCCCTTCTGGGCGGGGTGATTGCCAATTCCATAGGATCGCCCTATTCAAAGGAAATTATCGATGATTTTGCGGAAAAAACAAAAACCCACATAATCGAATACATCCCCCGTTCGATAACCGTTACCCAGAGTGAACTGCAGGGGAAAACAACCATTGAGGCAGCACCTGCATCGGCTCAGGCTGATGTCTACCGCGCCCTGGCGCGAAAAATCGCGGCTCATACTGATTCGAAGACCCCTACTCCCCTGGACATCATGGCGCTCCGTGAGTGGGCGGCTTTTTGGGCGGATAATCTTCTGGCCCTGGAACAGGGGAAGATCGTTTCCCCTGGGGATCGTATATAATGAGCGAAATTCCGACAAAGCCCAATGTTGAAGGTTCCCCGGAAACTATACGGCAGGTGAACCAGGAGAAATCCTTCCATCATCCCTGCTTTAATGGATGCGGCGGAAAGAACACCCGTCTCCATTTACCTGTTGCTCCAGCCTGCACTATTCAGTGTAACTACTGCGTCCGTAAATACGAATGTGTCAACGAGAGCCGCCCTGGGGTAACGGCCACGGTCTTATCCCCCCGGGAAGCCCTGGAGCGATTCCTTGAGGCAAAGCAGCGGCTGGGTAACCTTGACGTGGTCGGCATTGCCGGTCCGGGGGATGCGCTTGCGGAATTTGAAAAAACCCGGGAAACCTTTGCCCTGATCCGCGAGGCCGACCCAGAACTCACCTGCTGCCTGTCCACTAACGGGCTTCTGCTTCCCCGTTACGCTGATGAAATCGCCGCCCTGGGGGTCTCCCACGTTACCGTAACGGTGAACGCCCTTGATCCGGCAGTGGGAAAACGGATCTACCGCCGGGTTGATTTTGAAGGGAAGCATTATACCGGCATAGAGGCGGCAGCCATACTTTTGGAAAACCAATACGCTGGTATTGAGCGGCTCAAGGCCCTGGGCATTATCTGCAAGGTGAATATCGTCATGCTCAAGGGCATTAACGATACGCAGATCCCCGGCATTGTCGAAAAGGTGAAGGAAGCGGGAGCGGATCTTACCAATATCATGCAGCTTATTCCGGTAAAGGGGAGCATCTTTGAACATCTGCCCCTCACCAGTAATGCGGAAATCACGGAGATGCGTAAAAGCTGCGAGCTTATCCTTCCCCAGATGTACCACTGCCGCCAGTGCCGGGCAGACGCGGCGGGAACCCTGGATGAGGATATTTCCTACACCTTCACCAGCGCAGCTCTTGAAAAGTCTGCCGCTGAGTCTGCCGGAATTGTACGGACCTGCTTGTTCGCAGTAGCATCTCAAAACGGTATGCTCGTGGATCAGCATTTTGGTCATGCCACAGGTTTTTATATGTATGAGTATAAAGATGGGCAGATAACCTTTATTGAACGCCGGGAAGTTCCTCAGTATTGTTTCGGATCGAATCGCTGCGGCAGTGCGGAAAACACCATGGAGCGGATTCTGGAAACCATAGCAGGGTGTTCCGGTGTCATTGCCATGCGGATTGGAGAGATTCCCCGGGTTCGGCTTGCTGAACAGGGCATTGAAGTATTTATGACCTATAACTATATTACCGACGCGGTGCGGGAAGCGGCGGAGAGGAGTTGATATGTTCATGGTAACAAAGAAACTATCAGTACCGGTGCTGGAGCAGGAACAAAGACTCGGCGCCCTTGTGTTTGATTGGCGTACCCTTGTTCCGGTTGCTTCATTGGTTTTTGTACTGTTCTTGCATACTGCCCTGCCAGTATATGAAGGCTACAGGCCAAAGCTTTTCCCTTATTTTACCTATCTGCTCTATGTGCTCATCGGCATTTTTGCGCTCAGAGCACTGCTGAGTATTTTCAATGGGAAACTGCGGGAAAAAGTAACGTATAAAGCAACCTTTTTTGCAGTGAGTTTTCTGCTCCTCGGTGTCTATAACCTTATTACCTTAAAATTTAATGTGATTCCGAGCCTTTATTTTCCTGCACCAGAACGCATAATCAGTGTCTTTGTCGAGGATTGGTTTTTTATTCTCCGCTGCCTGGTCTACTCTTTACGTCTCCTTTTGGGTGGATTTTTTATTGGCGCCTTTTTAGGGGTCTTTACCGGAACACTTATTGGCTGGAGCCCGCGCTGTAACTACTGGATCATGCCCTTTATCCGCGTTGTAGGACCGATTCCCTCAACCGCGTGGATTCCTATTGCCTTGGTCATTTTCTTCAAACCCACCAGCGCAAGTCTCTTTCTCATTGCCCTGGGGGTCTGGTTTCCCACCACCGTGTTAACCAGTTCAGGCATTATGAATGTCCGCAAAAGTTATTTTGAAGTGGCAAGCACCCTTGGGGCAAGTACCTTGCGGAATATTCTTTCCATTGCCCTGCCCGCCTCAGCGCCGAGTATCTTTGCCGGTCTTTTTAACGGCACCTCAGCGTGTTTCCTTACCTTAATGGCCGCGGAGATGATCGGATGCAAATTCGGCATCGGCTGGTACATCAACTGGCAGCGGGAAACCCTGGCATACGCCAATGTATACGCGGCGTTTATCGTCATTGCCCTCACGTTTTCGTTTTTAATCGGCTTTCAATTCAAAGTCCGCAACCGGGTTTTGAGCTGGCAAAAGGGAACCATACGATGGTAGCAAACACGGCAGGTTTGATTGAGATTAATAAAGTACGCAAGACTTTTCCACAAAATGAAGGGCAGGACATCGTGGTTCTGGATGATGTGGAACTCCGTTTTGAACCAGGGGAATTTATCTCCCTTATCGGGCCTTCGGGGTGCGGGAAATCCACACTGTTACGGCTCATCGCAGGACTCGCTCAGACGGATTCAGGCAAGCTCTTTCTGGATGGTGAAGAAATTACCAAACCAGGTTTTGAGCGCGGACTGGTGTTTCAGGACCCGACGCTTTTCCCCTGGATGACCATCTATGAGAACATCGCCTACGGACCTCGTTCCCGGGGCGTGTATCGGGAAGAAAAACGCGCTATCCCTGGTTTTTTTACGCTGGTGGGGCTTCAGGGTTTTGAGAAATCCTACCCCCATCACCTTTCAGGAGGTATGGCGCAGCGGGCCGCTCTTGCCCGCGCCTTGGTGAATAGGCCGAAAGTGCTGCTTTTAGATGAACCTCTGGGTGCGTTGGACGCCTTTACGCGGATGAACATGCAGGATGAGATCCTCGGCATTTGGCACCAGCAGCAAATGACCACCGTTATGGTAACCCACGATGTGGATGAGGCGATTTATATGGCAACAAAGATTGTAGTTATGTCGGCCCGTCCTGCAAAGATCGAAAAAATTATCGATGTGGAAATCGGACGTCCCCGCCAACGGGATGATCCTGATTTTCTGGCCTTGCGTTCCAAGATACTCCAAATATTACACTTCGCCGGCAGCGGCGTGGACCTGGAGTATCAGCTTTAGTGATTTGCTTTCCATAAGGAAGGTAAAAATAAATTCTTCATAAGGAGAAAAAATGAAGAAATGGTTTTTCATGTTTTTGATGGTTTGTCTTACCCTTTCCATGGTAATGGCAACAGGATCACGAGACAAAGGCACGTCGGATGCTGACCATACCTTTGTCATTGGTTATGGTGTAACCGGCGGTCTCTGCGCCGCACCGTTTTATATTGCCGAGGCCAAGGGCTATTATGAGGCTGAGGGGCTTAAATGGGAAAAGTTCAACATTGAACCGGGAACCGCGTTGAACCTTTTGACCAGTGGACAGATCGACGGGACCTATCAACTCCTTGCCACCCTCATACAACCTATTGCCAATGGTCTTGATGTCAAGATTCCTCTGGGCCTGCATACCGGTTGTATCAAGGTGATGGTTAGCCCCGACTCCCCAATACAGAACCCGGCGGACCTCAAAGGCAAGAAAATCGGCGTTTCAGGGCTTGCCACGAGTACGGCGGTGATCCCCAAGCGCTACCTGGCGGAACTGGGCTTTAAGGTTGAGGGCGAGAACGCGGATGTCGAATTTGTCGTGTATCCCTCTGCGGAACTACCGCTTGCCCTTGAACGGGGGCTTGTGGATGCCATTGGTACAGAAGATCCCACGGCGACGATCACGGAAAACGCCGGTAAGGGACGGGTCATTATCAATTCGGCAACCGACGATTATCTTAGAGA
This sequence comes from Treponema sp., assembly GCA_031288975.1. Lineage (GTDB taxonomy): Bacteria > Spirochaetota > Spirochaetia > Treponematales > Breznakiellaceae > JAITNP01. The sequence goes on from JAITQK010000022.1 coordinate 6,818, forward strand.
TGAGTTCTGCTGCGTAACTCCGATACGCTCTGAAGCGGTTAAAAAATACCCGGAATCCTCGGCAAAGTTCGTGCGGGCAATTCAGAAGGCCGCTAAGTTTGTGCAGGAGAACCCCGAAGAAACGGCGCGTATTCTTGCAGATAACCACTATGTAGCAGGGGAGGCGGTGGTAAATGCCCAGATACTGCGGACCTTTAACTACCGCGCATCTGTACCAGAGGCTCATACCGCCATCAACCGTAACGCCCGTGACCTTCAGCGGATCGGCCTCTTAGATACTGGTGTGGATGTTAATGCCCTGGTAGAGAATACTTTTATTGCCTTGCCCGGTGTGCCAGATTCACTGTTTAAATGAGGATCAATTTTTTTGAATTTATAACCTAGAAATTCGATAGGTTTTTTTGGCAAGCAGGATAGGTTCCTGCTTTGCCGGTTTATCCACAAGGAGGATATGTATGAAGAAAAGCATTATTTTAGAAGCGCTGCTGTGCGCCCTGGTGATTCAGGGATTAATGGCCACTGGCGCACAACAAAAAACCGGCGGTCCGCAGCTTACGGGCTTTAACCTGGGGCATCTCAACTCCACTGCCCATCTTCTGGCCTTTGTTGCCAAAGAGGAGGGCTTTTTCCAGGAAGAAGGTCTTGACGCGGTGTTGACCCAGTTTTCCAGCGCTGGAGAATTGGTGGCGGGCCTTGAATCCGGCAAACTCGATGCCGCCTTTGTAGGCTCAGTCCCTGCCGTTACCTTCCAGAGTCAGGGGCATGATGTAAGCATATTCGGCGGCGCCATGACCAACGGACACGGATTTGTGATTAAGCCTGAGTTTACCAAGGGACTTACAAGCTGGGACATCACCATCTTGAAGGGTCGCAACGTTGCTTCAGTTAAAAACAGCGTCCAGGACTATGAACTGTTGGTGCTCCTTGATAAGGCCGGTCTTGACCGGAATACCGACGTGAACATCGTCTACTTCGACAGCCAGCGGGACGCCTTTGCCGCCCTCCAGAACAGGGAAATCGACGCGGCATCGGTGTATTCTCCCTACGCATCCCTCGCCAAGGGTCAGGGATACGAAGTGGTCTACTACTGCAATGAAGAAGATGTGTTCGCGGATCAGCCCTGCTGCCGGCAGTTGGCCCTGACCAGTGCACTCAGGGAGAAGCCCGGGTTTTACGAAGCCTTTGAACGGGCCTTGATCAAAGCCTACAAGTTTTCCCAGGAAAACCACACAAAGACCATCGACGATGTGGCCAAGTACATTGATATAAACCGGGACTATATCGAATACGAAGTCTACGGCGGTCACAGCGTGTCCAAGCCTGACCCGGACAAGCAGGCAACCATTGCCCTCAAGAAAGGGGTCGTTGCCTTTGGCTATACCAATGATTACGACATTGAGGCTTTGTACAACACGTCGATATACAAAAGCGCCCTTGCCGACCTTGTAAAAGCCAATCCGAATGATGCTATTTATAAAGCATTACAGGCCCATTTTGATCAGTATGAGTGATCCTATGCATGAACAAAATTGAGGTACAGAATCTGACCGTAAGCTACGGGGAGCGGAACAAGCGTTTTACCGCGCTGGATAAGGTTTCGTTTTCCGTAGCAGCAGGCCAGTTTGTCACTATCATAGGTTCCTCTGGCTGTGGGAAGAGCACGCTGCTCGCCACGCTGGGGGGACTGATCCTTCCCAAAGCCGGAATCGTTGAAATCGACGGTATCCCGGTTACGGGGACCGGTACAAACCGGGCCTTTGTGTTTCAGCATTATTCCCTGTTTCCCTGGATGACGGTCAGAAAAAACGTTGCCTTTGGCATTAAACAAGCCATGCCCGGGCTTAAGCCAGGGGAGCGGCTGAAACGGGCGGCTGTGTTTCTGGAAAAGGTAGGACTTGAGCATTTTACCGATGCCTGGCCTGCACGCCTCTCCGGGGGAATGCGGCAGCGGGCGGCCATTGCCCGTGCGCTGGCAATGGATACGGAAATCCTGCTCATGGATGAACCCTTTGGCGCGGTGGACGCGAAAAACCGGGCTATCCTCCAGGACCTGCTCCTGCGGCTCTGGGAAGGGGACGAAACTGATACTGGTATGGTAGTCCCCCTGGAATCGCCGCTCCATAAAGAACGCAAGACCGTTGTTCTGGTTACCCATGACATTGATGAGGCTATCCTGCTCTCCGACCGGATCATCATGCTCACCAACAGTCCGGGCAGGATTTTCAAGGAATTTACCGTATCCATACCCCGGCCGCGGTGCCGCGCTGCACTGGTTTTGACCCATGCATACCAAGAACTGCGGAGTGAACTGCTGGCACTGTTTTTTAATGATTATGGAGAGGGTATATGAAATTGCATAAAGAACTACTCAGGATAAGCCACCTGTTGTTTATCATCTTCCTGGCTATCCAGGCCTTACCAGACAGGATCAACGGAAATCCCTATCCTGCTTACGCGATTATGGTTACCCTCGCTCTTGAAGCGTTTTCGATCTTGATTTTTCTGCTGGTCAAAACAGAAGAAAGAAAGAATCTCTGTGCCGACATAATTACTGTTGTGTATCTTTTTTTGATTGTCTGGACCTTGCTCACCGCCAAGTTCAATATTCTGAAAGAAGCGCTTTTCCCGCCACCCGGTGCGGTATTTGAACAGACCCTGCGGGATGGGGCGAAAATTTTTCTCAACATCAGAACTTCCCTGGGCATCATCATACAGGGCTATCTGCTTGCCCTTGTCATCGCCATTCCCCTGGGCCTCTTTTTAGGCTGGAGCGTCAGGCTCGGTAATGTAGGCATCTATGTTTCCAAATTCCTCGGATCCATACCGCCGGTAGTCTATATCCCCTACGGTATAGCGCTGCTCCCCACCTTCCGTTCGGTTTCGGTGTTTGTGATATTCCTCGCCTCCTTTTGGCCTGCCCTTGCGGGAACCATGAGCGGCGTTCTGAATGTTGAAAAGCAAACCATTGATTCTGCCGCTTCCCTCTGTGTGAATAAACTATCCATGCTTTTTTCTATCATCCTGCCCGCTTCCCTGCCCCAGATTTTTATCGGCTGTAATCAGGGATTAAGCGTCAGTTTCATCCTCCTGACCTCTGCTGAAATGATCGGCGCACGGAGCGGACTTGGCTATTATATAAAAAACTACTCTGATCTTGGCGATTACAAACGAACCATCGTGGGAGTGATTGTGATCGGCATTGTCGTGAGCGTCATGGTATTTTTTTTCAATAAGCTGCAGCGGTTCATGCTGCGCTGGAAAGAATAAGGAGCATATATGACTTCAAAACAAATTATAGCGGATACCCTGGCATTACAGCCAACACCCCGCCAGGCAGTTACTGTTTTTTCAGGCGGCGCATGGGCGCTCACCAGCAGCGGCTTCTCTCTTGAAAAGGCCCTGAGTTCCCAGGCGGAAACCATTGCCAATGTTTTGTACGATGCCTACACCGGAGTTGATTCCGACATTACCTGGGCAATGTCGGGGTATAACAACATCGTCATCGGCGCTATCGGTGGTAAGATAAAATTCCGCGCTAAAGGTACTCCCGATGTTATCGAGGTGCTGTTGAAAAAAACATCCGATGTGGATCACATCAACCTTGATACCATACAAGACCATGAACAGGTACGCTTTCTGCTGGAGGTAACCCGCAATCTCGCAAAGAGGGCCGCAGGTACATACCATGTAGCCCTTACCCGCTGGGGGCCTTTTACCCTGGCAGGACTGCTCTACGGCGCGGAAAACCTCATGCGTGATATTTACCGCGATCCTGCATCGGTGCATCACCTGCTGGACTTTACCACCGAATTGTACCTGCGGTATGCCCAAGGCTATATTGATAACGGTGTGGACTTCGCTCTGCTTGCAGAGCCGACCGCTTCAGGGGATATGATTTCCCGCAAGCACTTTGAGGAATTTGCCCTGCCTGCGTTTACCAAAATCTTTACCGCGCTGCGAAAGAAAAACGTAAACACTGCCCTGCATATCTGCGGTAACATCGAAAACCGGCTTGATCTGCTTAACGGCATCGGGGCGCAGCTTATCTCCGTTGACTACAAGGTGAGTCTTAAAAAATGCCGCGAAATTTTCAATGGAAAAACCGCCTTTGCAGGGAACATGAATCCTGTGGCTGTGATGCAGCGGGAAAGTCCCGAAGGGGTAGCTGCGGCCTGTGAACAGTGTATCGCCGATGCGGGACTGGGCGGCGCTTATGTCCTGATGCCTGGCTGCGACATTCCCCCCACAACGCCGATAGAAAATCTTAAAGCAATGACCCAAACAGGACGTGCAAGGAACCAATGATAGACCTGCAAAATATAGAAAAAACCTATCAAACCGCGAATGGACCTTTACGGGCAGTTAATGGCGTATCGGTTCATATCGGGAAGGGGGAAGTATTCGGGTTTATCGGATTTTCTGGCGCCGGAAAATCAACGCTGCTGCGGTGTATCAATATGCTTGAACATCCTGACAGTGGAAAGGTGATCGTTGACGGCGAAGAACTGACCAGCCTTTCCAAAAAGGAACTGTTGAAAAAACGGCAAAGCATAGGGATGATTTTTCAGCACTACAATTTATTGCTTAACAGCACCGTATTTAAAAACGCCGCTTTTCCACTGGAAATAGTGGGCGTTACAAAAGACGCTATACAAAAACGAGTCACCCGCAGTCTTGAGATTGTCGATTTACGAGAAAAAGAAAAAGAGTATCCGGCGCGCTTAAGCGGCGGACAAAAACAGCGTGTGGCAATTGCCCGCGCCATTGTAACGGAACCGAAGATTCTGCTCTGTGATGAAGTAACCTCTGCGCTTGACCCCCAAACTACCCAAACTATTTTACATTATTTAAAACCAATGTCAACAAGTTAAGGGTATAGACAAAAGTGACTAGAAAGAGTAAACTACAGAAAGCGAGGGATGATAAAATGAAGAAAAAAAAACTGAAAAATTCAGAGTGGCAGTGGTATGGGC
>JAITQK010000026.1 GCA_031288975.1 Treponema sp.
CTTTAGCCCCTCTTGCAAGAAGCTCTGCTGCTTGCTTGTTTTCCCCCTGCTCGCTATCAGTGCCACAATGATGATCAGGAGCGCCACAAATACTGCTATCCCAATTATCCCTAATGGAATCTTTTTTTGTGCTGTCTGTGACTTTTGTTCCGGTTGACGGGAGATTGGCAGTGGAGTTTTTTTTTGCGCCATATCAAATAAAAGCCCTGATGCGGGGTCTTTTGGTGAAAGTCCCTCATACACGAACAGCAAGAGCGAGTCCGCATTCGGAGACTTCTGCCAGAGCGATTGAATATCTTCTTCGGTAGGTGGTAAGTTCAGGATAGCAAGCGTCAGCGGCTTATCTGACTTCATTTTCAGCGCCTTCGCCATGTGGAGAAATTGCACAATCGTATTCCGCTGTACGATAGCGGCACTTGGGCGCGTGAATATTGGCGCTGTGGTAAGTTCCGAAACTTCCGGCAATTCCTCACCAAGTTTTTTCAGTTTTGCGGCAATATCTTGCGTAACTGTGTCGCTGTGCCGGTCATGATCAAGCCCGTCAATATAGCTTTGATCAAAAATGCCATCAAACTGCTTCCCTAATTCAAGAAGACGGCCTTTCCGCTGGAATACATCCTGAGAATAGGGGTTTAGCAGAAAGTAGAGAACCTTGTGAAAGAAAACAGCGTCCTCACCCGCCTGGCCGTCGCTTCCGTCTCCAGCCAGGGCGTAGTGAATCTGTCTGCCAAACCGATCCCTCCGGTTAGAGGGAATACCGCCTATATAAATCCGCCACTGCCACTGTTGCGACGGGGACAGTTCCAGGATAACTGTGAAGTTTTCCAATACCGTGTACTGACCATAGCTGGTCGCCCACCACGAAGCGGTCTTGGGACCAAAAAAATCATAATCCACACTGGTGGACCGGGTTTGTAGATAGCGCACGATTGGCCTCCTTACAATTTTCTGAAATAGGAACTTTGATCGGAACGGTTGCCCAGTCCGGTTAAAACATCACCTAACCGATTAAGCTCTGTGCTCAATCGCTCAAGCTCCTCTGCCTTGCGTCCCGCTTCCTGCTCAAGCTTTGTGAGTTCCTCCCGCTTCATCTGCGCCCCGCCAAAGATGTCAAAGAGCTTGGTGACAAGGCGGCGGTTATCATACTCCTGCTTTTTAGCGTCATGCTTATTGACAACCGCGTTATGAGAGCTGTCAACGTTTTTGTGATGGGCTTGAAACCATGCGCCGATCCGCTGCGCTCCATACCGGTATATCGCGCCGGTGAGTCCCTCAACCCCCGCAATCACCTGATGATAGGGTTCAAGCACTTTGTAGGAGATGGCAGGCGGCGCATCATCAGACGCCAAACACCAGTCCATCTTTTCAAGTTTCACACAGCCAATACTTTCAACCGGCGTATAAAAAATCTCGCAGCGGGGGCAGCTTTCCTGGGCGGTTTTCACTATCTCCGCATATTGCCGCATAAAAGCGTCAAAAAACTTCTCCGGTGTTTCCTGGTTGGCTGCTTTGGAAAAATAAGTCTCGCATTTCATCGGAGCGATGCACAATACCGCCGGTTCGCCATGATGCTCCTCTAGCTCGCGGTACTTTGCCCACTGTTCCACCACATCGCGGACATCGGTCGTCATCAGAAACCGCGCCATTTTCTTTTTCTCGTTAGGGGTTCGCGCTTCCATAAGGAGCGGCGACTCAACGGGAATCCACAACGCGGTACTCTTTTGAAGATGCTCCACATATTGTTTCCATTGATCCGGTGGGCGATTTTCCATCCGTAGCCAGCCCCCGGGAACGTCCATGATGGAAAATGGTTGCTGTACCATATCCTTGTACTCAATTCGATATTTGTACATGGTAATTCCCTGAGTACCAGCCAGCGCTTGCGAGTTAAAGGTAAAATCCCCCGCGCTGATAGCCGCCTGTAGCTCCCGATTGAAATTAGCGATACGCGCCTGATCCGCCTGGGCCGCTGGACTGACCTTAAACGGAGCGGGTAACGCCTTGGTCGTATCCCGCATAATAGTCGCTATGATGGTCGTTTTACCCACGCCGCTCGGACCCGCGACACTGATGTAGATAGGCGATAATCCTATAGATTCTGCCATGTTCTTTTTTCTCCTTATGCTCCCATTGTTTTTTTCATCGCGGCAATCTCCGCACGAACCGCTTTGAACAGCGCCGAGTCCGTGTTGAGCCCCTTGTACTTATCTGGCCAGATTTCATCCCGGAACAGATTACAGAAATCGCTGTACTCTTTGCGCCAATCATCAGCGCGGATAGCCATATCATCAAAGTATTCAAGGGCCGCGAAGATGACCCGCTCAATAATCAGGCTGCACCCTTTGAGCTGGCTATAGATGGCGTAATTGGCTTCCGAAGCGTGGCTTGTGAGCTGTTTTTTCAGGTACTGAACTTGCTGATCCAGACCTGCCGGCATGTGGTTGGTCTCGATCAGGCTTTGCGGCTTGCGGTTTACGACAAAGCTCTCGATGGCGATCAGGGCTTCCCGGATTTCGGGAAACACATTCTGTCTGAAGTCAAACCTAAGCTGAGAAAGCCATTTAAACGCCGCCTCAAGATGCTCAATGCGGACACTTGTGCTATGCAGCCGTTCATAGATAGCCATAATCGCCGCACGCCCCGTGAGATCAGCCGGAAGGAAGGCCCCGGTTTGAGAACGGAACACCACCGCGATCTTGTCGATAAACTGTTCCAGCCGCGTCTCGTAATACCGGTTCATGTCCTCAAAGCTTTGCGCGATAAGCACCCGAAGCCGGTTACATTCATCAGTAAATAACCCACTCGGGCCTTTTTCTCCGGCAATGCTTCTCTTTGCGTCCCCTTCCCATGCCTCGCCTTTCCAGAGACCAGCTTCAATGGCTTTATTGTTTGCCTGATAGATACGCTCTACCTCATCAAAGAATGTGTTCTTGTCATCTGAATCAGCATCCTCATTAAGTCCCGCTCGCAGCGCCTCTAACATGGTGCGAAGTTCCAACGCCAGTTCTCCCCGCAAGTGTTCCGCCGCGTCCAGCATCTCGCCCATGTCACTGGGATGCAACCGACTCACCTCTTCCAGTTGGGAGCTAATCTTACTTAACTCCTCAGCAAGGCTGGCCTCAAGGACTTTCTGTTTGACCGTGTAGGCATCCAGTACCTCCTGATCCATGACCGGCAATTTTGCGGTAAGCCGTTTGAGCACCTGATCCAGCATATTGCCCGCGTCTTTAGGATCAAGCGCGTTGATGGTCAGCACTTCATACCTGCTATTGGGAACCCCATCATTGATAGCGCGGTCAATGTCATCCTGAAGTATGCTTACCAGTTTCTGATTTTCAGGAGTTCCATCACGGTTAATAAGAATAGAGGCAAAGTTGCCGCGCTGGGTGATGCCTTTCTGAATTCCGCACAGGTCATCAATATTTCTGACCAGCACATTCCCTACAAACGACGTCTGTCCCTCTGGCCTCAGCACGATAAGCACATGATCAACCTCGTTCTCAAGCCCGTCAATGTGCATAGCCGACACGCTCTTGCTTGCTTCACCCAGTCCGGGAAGGTCAACCAGCCCGAACCCATTCCCCGGAAGCCGTGGGAACGAACAGAATATCTGGATATCCTCCACCGCGAGATAGAGCCGTTTCATGGCTATCGGGTCTTTAGCTTTGATCTGGTCATTGGTCGGATACGCGGTGTACGGACGCAATTCTTTAAGGTTGTTAAGCGTGATGGTGTTGCCCTGAAGCAAGGGCCGGAATAATTCCAGGGCTTCCTGCGCTTCCCGCAGTTTTTTTAGGCTGTTATTCGCCGCAGTGGGGTTGGAGATATTCAGGGTGTCAGCCGTTTCAGGAAACGGAAACCGGGCGAAATCGGACAGGCTGTGAATAACCCAGCCAGTCTGTCCAAGCGGCTCAAGATGAGACGCAATATATTTTTGAAGAAAAGTCCTCTCGTCATAAAATTTGATGACAGCATAGGCGTTCTTATCAGCGGCCTGATTAAAAATACGGGACCTGACCGCTGTAACCGGAAGGCCAACACCGGTTGGTATCTGGTCATCATCCAGGCCGGAAAGGGACTGTAGCAAAGTACTCTTCCCGACCCGCGCCTGTCCGCTTACACCGATGTTGATGGTCTTACGCTCAAAGCGCCCTTTGAGATGCTTAAGCTTTGTTTCCTGCTCATCCAAACTTCCAAGCCCATTCCTGATAACCGTAACCGCCTTGTCAAGTTCAACGGTCGCGGGGACATTCGGATTGTCCTTGAGGCTTTGGAACAAATCCAGAATAGCCTGCCCGTTTTCCCGCAGGGAACGGACTTTCTCCGTCTCCTGTTCCAGCCGGGGCAGGTTAATGCCCCGGTTCTTGATGATTTCATCAACTTCTCGTTGAAAATCCACGTATCACTCCTTTTATTTTCCCCGCCGTTTGGCGATTTTGAGACTTTTTTTATATTGAGCGTTCTTTGGGTCAAGCGTTACCGCCCGATCAAAATCTGCTATGGCCGTATCGTAGTCGCCTTTTCGATAATAGGCGTCACCGCGATTGAAGTAGATGATGGCGTTATCTGGATCAAGCTTTAGCGCCTGAGTAAAATCCGCTATGGCTTGGTCATAGTCGCCTTTGTCAGCATAGGCATTACCGCGATTGTTGTAGATGACCATGTTATTCGAGTCAAGCTTTATCGCTTGGGTATAATCCGTAATGGCGCTCCCATAGTCACTTTTTGCATAATAAGCAAAACCGCGATAGTTGTAGACGAAGGCGTTATTCGGGTCAAGCTTTATCGACTGGGTATAATCCACAATGGCGCTATCATAGTCGCCTTTTATCGCATAAGCAAAACCGCGATTGAGGTAGACGGTAGCGTTAGTCGAATCAAGCTTTACCGCATGGGTAAAATTCACTATGGCTCTGTCATAGTCGCCTCTTCCATAATAGGCACGACCGCGATTGTTGCAGATATCAGCGTCATTCGGATCAATCTCTTCCGCCCGATTAAAATTCGCTATCGCTACATCATAGTCGCCGCTTTCAGACCAGACCTTACCGAGCCGGTTATAGGCTTCAGCGTTATTCGGATCAAGCTTTATCGCCTGGCCATAATCCGTTATGGCGTTACCGCGGTCGCCTATTTCAGCATAGATGAAGCCGCGATTGTTGTAGGCAGCAGCGTTGTTTGGATCAAGCTTGAGCGACTGGGTATAATCGGCTATGGCTTTATCGTAGTCGCCTATTTCAGCATAGATGAAGCCGCGATTGTTGTAGGCGACGGGGTTATTCGGATCGAGCTTTACCACCTGGGTAAAATCCGCTATGGCTTCATCGTAGTCGCCTTTTTCATAAAAGGCATTACCGCGATTGTGGTAGACGATGGGGTTATTCGGATCGAGCTTTACCACCTGGGTAAAATCCGCTATGGCTTCGTTACCATAGAGCTTTTTGAAATAGCGGCTCTGATCGGAACGGCTGGCGAGGCCGGTTAACACATCGCTTAACAGGCCAAGCTCCTTGCTCAACTGTTTGAGTTCCTCTTTCTGGCGTTTCCATTCCTGTTTAAGCTGCCTAAGTTCCGCCACCTTCATCTGCGCTCCGCCAAAGGCGTCGGCGAACTTGGTAAACACATTGCGGTTATTATACTCCTCCTGTTTAGCGCTGCGTTCTTTATGAACCTCATTGTGAGATTGGTACGTGTCGCGGAGCTGGGCTTGGAGCGCCGTGCGAATCTGCTGCGCTCCATACCGGTATACCGCGCTGGTGAGTCCCTCAACCCCGGCAATCTCCTGATGATAGGGCGCAAGCACTTCGTAGAAAATGGCGGGCGGTTCATCGACCGAGGTCAAACACCAGTCCATCTTTTCAAGTTTCACACAGCCAATACTTTCAACCGGCGCATAAAAAATTTCGCAGCGGGGACAGCTTTCTTTGGCGGTTTCCACTATCTCTGCATATTGCCGCATAAAAGCGTCAAAAAACTTCTCCGGTATTTCCTCGCTGGCCGCTTTGGAGAAATACGTCTCGCATTTCATTGGAGCGATGCACAACACCGCCGGTTCGTCGCTATGCTCGTCCATCGCACGGTACTTTGCCCACTGTTCCACCACATCGCGGACATCGGTCGTCATCAGAAACCGCGCCATTTTCTTTTTCTCCGGCGGGGTCTTGGCTTCCATAAGAAGCGGCGACTCAACGGGAACCCACAACGCGATACTCTTTTGAAGATGCTCTTCATATCGTGCCCATTGATCCTGCTGGCGATTTTCCGCCCGCAACCAGCCGCCGGGAACGTCCATGATGGAAAACGGCTGCTGTACAATATCCTTGTACTCAATTCGATACTTGTACGTGGCAATTCCCTGAGTACCAGCCAGCGCTTGCGAATTACGGGTAAAATCACCTGAGCTGATAGCCGCCTGTAGTTCCCGATTGAACTTAGCGATACGCGCCTGATCAGCCTGGGCTGCGGGACTCACCTTAAACGGAGCGGGTAACGCCTTGGTTGTATCCCGCATAATAGTCGCTATGATGGTCGTCTTACCCACGCCGCTCGGCCCCGCGACACTGATGTAGATAGGCGGTAATGCTGTAGAGCCACCACCAATACACTCATTGGAAATGCCTTGGCCGGTAGACTTGTCCCCATTCTCCAGAAACTCCTGAAACGCGGCCTCTGCCAGCTTGTAATCCTCATCATCATCCTTGAACAAATCAAACAATCCCATCATTCATCCCCGTTGTTTTCTGTTCTTCGTTAGTCATAGAGACCTCAATTTTCATTCTATCTCCATTTTTATCGTGACTTTTCCATTATGTTATTGTCTAACTAAAAAATAATACATATAATGAAACCAGCCATTTGAATTTAAATGTGAAAATACAATCCAGCCGTCAACGCCATTGCCGCTCTGCCCTCTTTTCACCATATATGAATAAGCGTCGCCATTTTCTAAATTATATTCTTGAGATATGAATTGTACCAAATCGTTCAGCATTTGGACGTCTTCTTCGTCAACATCCTCTTCGCCTATGGGGAAAAGTTTCTCAATACGAACATTTTGCCCTGCTCCAGTACGCAAAACATTGCCAGCCAAATTTATATCTGAAGCTTGCTGGATAAAGGCGTAGCGAGTAAAATTACCATCATATCCGCCATACACATCCCCATCATAAGCAAATGAGGCACTCGATACCCCTGTAAATAGGGCTATCACTGCAAAAAATTTGAAATTAACCATTGTCGATTTCAGAGCCATTTTATCCTCCTAAAAAGTCAGGCTGTACCACAGGCCGATGCGTCTGAGCTTCCTCATGCTGTAAAAAGACAATGAGTGTCTCCAAACGCTCCTTCAGATTGGCATCCATCGTGGAGGCACACTCCTTCTTCAACTGTATCGCCGCTTTCAGATTCATCCCAGTTCCCGGATCGAACCCAAGGGTGTCCAGGCATTTCTTGCGTAAGGCTTCATCTTTTTCTAACAGGGCAATATACTCGTCTCCATTGTTCGATTCGGCGGCAAAATTTTTGAGCATATCAGTCCAATGCTCAACTGGGTTGCCATTCTTGTCGAAAAAGTTATTTCCAGTGTGGGCGAATATCTCTGCATCCGTGATTTCGTCACTACCGCTTACATCTGCGGCTACCTGCCTCAACAAGTCCCTCATGTCCTTCGGCGACCTTCCCCCAAACATATTCCGCTCCTTTATTTATTGATTATTTCAAACGTCGCACGTTCCAGCTTCTCTGCCATGCTGTTCAGCAGGCTCACCAGCGGCTCCGCCACCCGCTGAACCTTTTGATACACCGCCGCTTCGTCTTCGCTCATATCGTCTTCCGCAGATTGATCCTCATCCAGACAATCCGCGCCGTCACCTAACTTTTCAGTGAAGTCATCCAGACGTTCGGTAATTTTCTCCAGCAAATCAGTGAAATTATCACATTGGAAATCACTGTCTGTTTCCTGTTCTCCGTTTCCTGGGTCAGCGTTACCAGCGTCCCCGGTTGTATCAAACTTTTCTATATCAATATCCACTGCTGGTTTACCTGCAAAAACCTCCTCTCCCCGAAGTGGAATGTTTAGTGCGTTGCATACCATTTTGGCAACATTGACAATCTTAGGATAATCATAAAACCGCCGCTCGATACAGCACATGACCACAAGGTCAAAGCCGGAATTGTTACTCAGCGCATATCCTGCACTTCTCAGAAGTGCGTCCATTGTTTCTCGGTCCAATTCCAGCGCGATTCCATAGGCAACGGCTATCTTCTTGCTGATGTTGGGATGCCGTTGCTCCATCATTTTCCAGTAGTATCCCCGGGTAACGTCCGCTCTTTTATACAACTCCGGCTCCTTTATGCCTTTTTCCTCCCGTAGGCGGTTGAGCATTACCGGAAATGACTCTTTTTCCCGGTTCGTGAGGATGTACGTTTTAAGGTCTTCAAATAATGTTTCGCTCATCTTCGTAAAAATATACCACGACCATCTTCTGACGTGGTCACTTAGGAAATGACAAGAAATAGGACACTTTGTCATCTGATACATGACAAAGTGTCATCTGCTGGTTGACAGCCCTTTGGCAGCTTACCGCCATACTTACCACATAGATGTGCACGTAATCTGTTGGAGGGCAGGAGAACAGTAAATTCTTAGAATACACCCACCAAGACAACCATCTCATCAGATAACCTAGCTCCTTGAGGAATTAATATTGGTTAAGTATACACTCTAATGAAAAAAAATGCAAGCGTTTTTTCCTTTGAAATAAACTATAGACTAGAGTGAATTCTCACTATAGACTGGGTGTGAGATCGGTTCCAGTAAGGAACCGGGATCGAATCCAGTTATGAATAGCAGGATACCTAAAACAATGACAACTTTTACAGACCTGGGGACAGACCCCTTTTTTATCCAGCGGCTTTCGGCGCGGAACATATACCAACCCACGGAGATACAACAGCGGGTCATTCCCCGGCTCCTGGCTGGAGAGAACCTGCTGTTCCGTTCAGCCACGGGCACGGGAAAGACCTTTGCCTACCTCATCCCCTTGTTTCAGCGTTTCCTCATACCTGGCAGTATGGACGTGAAGGATGGGAACGCCGCCCGCTCAGGTCCCGGACCGGTGATCCTCATCCTGGCCCCGACCTACGAGCTTTGTTCCCAGATTAAACAGGAGGCGGATTTTCTGGTCCATGAGGCAGTGCATACTCAAGATGCGGTGCAGGGGCTGGGACCTTTCCATGCGCCGGTGCAGGTGAGCCTTATCATCGGGTCCGCCAACATGAGCAGGCAGATCGACGGCCTTAAAAAAGAGCGGCCTGCGGTGGTCGTGGGAAACCCTGCGCGGCTCCTGATGCTGGCCCGGATGGGGAAGCTGCGGCTCGACCGGATTGGGGCCTTGGTTCTGGATGAGGGGGACCGGCTGACCGTGGAGGAACTGGCAGGTGAGACCGGGGACCTGCTCAAGCGGGTCAATTCCCGGCGCCAGAGTGCGGCGTGTTCCGCCACCATGTCCGCCTCCAGCCGGGAACGCCTCCTGCCCCTCCTGGGTGGGACCGCTGCCTTTGAGGAAACTGAAGAACAGGAGATATTGCGGGAACGGATCAGCCATTGGGCCTTGTTCAGTGAGGGGCGGCGCAAGATCAATACCCTTGGTTCATTTCTTATGGCCACTGGAGCAAAGAAGGCATTGGTCTTTACGAACCGAGGTGGCCAGGTGGGGAACATCGTGTCCCAGCTTCAATACCACCGGGTCCCGGCAGTGGGCCTCTACGGCGCTATGGATAAGAAGCACCGGAAACAGGCTATCGACGATTTCCGGGCTGAACGGGCCAGGGTCCTAGTTTCAAGCGATCTTGCCGCACGGGGGCTTGATATACCAGGCATCAGCCATGTGATTGCCCTGGATGTTTCCCGTGACCCTGAAGTCTATATACACCGGGCGGGCCGTACTGGCAGGGCAGGCAGGCGGGGGATCATGGTGAGCATCGGGGATGGGGAGGAAATGCAGGACCTTGCAGGGCTGGAGAAAAAGCTGGGCATCGTCGTGTACCCCAAGGTGCTGTACCGGGGAAGTATCTGCGCGCCAGAGCCTCAGAATTGACGCCTGCGTTCAGATACACTACAATCAAATCAAAGGTTTAGCAGGCGCCCGGGTGTGGCGGCTAGGCAAATGAATGGAGGGTGTATGTGTCTTTCTACGGTGTATGAACTGGGTACCAATGGGGCAAAGAAAAAAATCGGTGAATACGTCAGCGCGATCAGGGTTGCAGGGGATACGGTCATCATGACCGATATCATGGGCGTGGAGTTGAGCGTTTCCGGTTCCCTGGAGACGGTGGACTTGGTAAAAAACACGATCATCATCAGCGCGAAGGCCAAAAGGGCGGCGGTGAAAAAGTACGAGATGGTCAGGGAGATATTCAACTCCTGTGCCAATAACCAGATGCGGGATGTTGATATACGGGATGTAGAGACCGATGATGTGGATGCTTCGGTACAGGAATTCCTCACTGGTGAACATGTACATTCTGAAAAGATCGTGCAGGACAACGGGATCGTGGTTTTCGATATCAATACCGATGGTCTACAGCAGCGGGTTACCTTCACGGAACTCGCGGTTCAATCCTGATTCCCCGTGCGGCCAGTCATCCTGATTTCCGGGGAAGAAGGTTTAGACCCCCAGCGCGGTTCTTTTCACTTTGTGCTGTCCAAGCGCTACGCCCAAGGTGTGGCACAAGCCGGCGGCCTTCCCCTGATGCCTGAAGACATACGATGTACCCAGGACTATGCGCTTCTCGCCGATGGACTGGTACTGACAGAAGGTCCTAAGATACACCGGGGCCGCTATGGGCATTACTATGCGTTCTTTAACGAGATGTGGGACCTTTGTATTACCAGGGATGATTTTGAATTCGCCTTGTTTCATGCCTTTTACCAGGGTAAAAAGCCGATTTTCGGCATTGGCAGGGGTATGGGGCTTATCAACGCGGCCCTGGGAGGCACCTTGGATGACAGAAGCGTGGGAGTTCCCCAGTCCTGCCTGGTTCACGAGCATACCGGTGCAGGCGCCTTTTGTCCTGTATTGCCCCCAGGCGGGGGCGGTCCGCACCTGGCCCAGGTCTCGCCGGTCTTGCGGATCTGGGCTGCCGGAGCTGATGGAACCCCTGAAGGCATTGAACATATTGAGCTGCCCATCTTCGGTATAGGATGGCATCCTGAATGGGAAGGCCCTGTTTTCGGTGCGCTGATGAACTATCTGGTCGATCTGTGCCGCAGATCCAAGGCCTAAACTTGACCCACAATTGAGATTATGCTTGAAGGAGTTGACAAAAGGCTGAAAGAGAGGTATATTTAACAAGACCTTATGGGGTTTTGAAGGGTATTTGACCTGAGTAAAGGGATTACGACTTGCGTCAAGCGCTTCTCTTACCATTTCGTTAATGATGGTTTGGACTTTTGACCTGAGTAAAGGGATTACGACGCACGTCCATCCGCCCCTATCACCTAAACTTGACCCACAATTGAGATTATGCTTGAAGAAGAATAGATACTTTGTGCAACTTCGTGTAACTTAGTGGTTAAATATTTTACGGGTCAAGTTTAGATCCAAGGCTGGAGGTGAGTAGGATGCTATCGGGAAGGGCAAAACCGGTGATTCTGGTATGCGGCGGTCCGGCCTTTGACCGGCAGTTTATGGATTCCGCATGGGTAGTGAATAAAACCTATACGACTGCAGTAACAACGGCTGGAGGTATCCCCCTGCTCCCGGCTGACAGCGGCAGCGCCGGTGACTATGCCGAATTCGGGGATGGCCTCATCTTAACCGGCTTTAATTCCTTTTCTCCTGAGCCGACCCCCCAGCGCTACAGGCGCATAAAGGCTGAGGAAATACCGAAACGCAATGCCTTTGACGCTGCCCTGTATCAGGCATTCAAGGGGGCAGGAAAACCGGTGCTGGGAATATGCCTCGGCCATCAGGTCATCAACGAACAGGAAGGGGGAACAACGGTTGAGCATTGTAAGCATGAAGAGGGGATCGAGCATATATGGCTCCAGCACCCGGTTGAGATCTCCTGTGCCTCGGTATTGCACCAGCTCTTTGGAGCGCATTTGATAATCAACAGCCGGCATAATAACCAGATCGGGGTACTGGCACCGAGCCTGCGGGCCACGGCGTTTTCCCCTGATGGTGTGATCGAAGCCATAGAACACCTGTATCTGCCGGTGTATGGGGTACAATGGCATCCTGAACGGATGCGCGGCGACATCCCAGACCCTCCAGAAGGCGTGGATATGAGTCCGCTTTTTGCATGGTTTATACGCCGCTGTACATCCGTTCCTTAGCCGTGTTTTTTCAACGACGAGCTGTCAGGCTGGGTCAAGTACCGTCCATCTGCAATCTGCTTGGCAACCTCAAGGGAGCCGGCAATACCCTTACACGCCTGTTGCACATCAAGAAAACTCTCGCTTACTTCCTCTGATATGCTCTTCAGGTTTTCAACTACTTTTGCGATTGAACCGCTCCGTTTCTGTATCTCAAGGGACCCACCGCGGACCTGTTCAGTAGTTTCCTGTAAGATCGTTATGGCCTCCAGGATATAGGTGCCGTTTACAGCCTGGGCTTCCACCGCGTTATTGACTATGGTAAATGACGAACCCATGTCGGTTACTTCGGTAAACATACTTTGCAGGGTATTCACCGTCTGATCCGCCACCTGGCGTATTTTCTCGATACCGGTTCGCATGGCTTTAATTTCATTGGAGATGGACTCGGACTCCTTGTTCGATGATTCCGCCAGCTTCCGCACCTCACCGGCCACCACCGCAAAGCCCTTCCCCAGTTCTCCCGCATGGGCCGCTTCAATGGCCGCGTTCATCGCGAGGATATTCGTCTGGGCGGCAATGTTGCCCAAGGTCGCGTTGGTCTCCTCAAGGAAAGCCGACTGCTGGGCTATGTGGGCGAGTTCTTCGGTCAACTGGTTCAGCATTTTCCTGCCCGTTTCAGAGGAGCTGCTGAGTTTATCAGTGCTTTGATGGGCCTGCCCCACAATAGTACGGACCGAATCAATATCCTTCACCAGATCTGCTATGGATTCTGAGGACTTGGAAATACTCTGTCCCTGGGTCTCCACCGCGGTTTCAAGGGAATCGATGTGTTTGACGATCTCTTGTATTGAATCCGCCGTCTCCTGTACCGAACCTATCTGCATATCGGTCTTCTGCTGTACTGAATCCATGTTGCGGGTAATCACATCAAGTCCATCTGAAGACGAGGTGATTGACTCTTTCAGATTCTGGGCGATGTTCGCCTGTTTTCCATCGAGTTCGGCACTGAGCGTCGCCACCTTCTTCTGTAAGTTATCCTTGATGATATGGAGGGCCTGCTGCATGTCGCCAATTTCGTCTTGCCGGTTTCTTGTTATTTCGATATCAAATCGCAGAGCAGCCAGGGATTTTGACGATTCCACCATTTCATTAATCGGGTGACTGATAGAGCGGGATATAAGCAGGGCACTGAGGAGACCCACAGCCGTAAACACGACGATCAGTATGATGATCAGGTTCCGGAGGGCGTCCACCTGATTCATGATGTGATCCTGGGGAACCGTGATCACAAAGATCATATCAAAACCCGGAATCTGGGCATACCCGGCCATGATATCCTGGTTTTCATAATTATAATGAAGAAACCCCGTCTTCGTCTGAAGCATGGTCTGTACGGCTGCGCCCCAGGATTGCAGGGATTTGTCGGTTTTCGCCTTTTCTATGGGTGAAAACTGGTCCATCACCAGTCTCGTATTCTGATGGGCAATGATCGAACCAGCTTTACTCAGTAAATAGGCGGACGCGCCTCCCTGGGTTCCGATGGTTTTCACGATGTCGCTGAAAACTGTGGCGTTGTTCCGTACCAGAAGCAATTCTTTTACTTCCCCACCGGCACGGATGGGAACCACATAATTTATCAGGGGAAAGCCGGTGTCAACCGCGCCGCCGACAATAATATCTGAGATTGCCTGCTCTCCCCGGAACCCCCGCTGGACATACTCCCGTGAGGAAATATCCGGCATCTGACCTCCTTTCATGTGCCGGGCTTTACCATCGGGATACACAATGGCGAACTCGTTGGCGCCGTGCCTATCAATCTCCCCGATTAAGGCCTCCACTTGGGTTTCCCAATCCAGAGTCTGAACCCTCGCCCGGTCTGCCAGTTCCTGGAAGACATCGAGCTTGGAGTGAATGGTTGTAGCAACCAGGTCCAGGGCGATATTCGTTATATCCCGTAATGCCGATTCAGCCATTTTCTGCATCATACCTGTTGCGAGAACCAGCGCGATAATACCCATACTTAACGATGTGAGTAAAACCAAGAGGCTAATAATCATTGATAGCCGTTTAGAAATAGTCATACATACCTTCCTTTTTTAGTACCCATAAAGTTAGCGCTCAGTAGTATATTATGTCAAGATAGTTGTATGTAGATATGTAGATGGCTATAATCCGGCATCGCACCTACCCTCGTATTTTCCCCCCACCGCTCTGCGGCAGAGGGGGTTTTATTCATATACTTACCTATCAGGTCTTGAAGTGCTTGATCACCCCTTCCAGGCTCTGAATGTTCTTGATGGTCTTGTCTGCCGCCTCAGAAACAAGTCCCGCACTGGTTTCTATTTCATGGAACCCCGAGGCAATCTGCTCGATGTTCTGCTGAATCTCACGGGACGTTCCCCGGAGGCGGCTTATTTCACTGAAAATGGTTGATGTACCGGCATTTATGTCTTTCGATCCCTTTTGCACGTTGAAGGTAACATCGTTCACCACCTTGAGGGTGTTGAGAATCTGGGTAGAGCCTTCTTTTTGCTCGTTCATGGCCTCCCGTACTTCCCGTACAATGGCATCGGTTTCTCCGATACGCTCGGATACCTTGGAAAAGGCGTTTTCCGAGGCTTTGGAGGTGGTAACCACCGCACCAATCGCCTCCTGGACCAGGTTGATCTCTGAGCGGATGTTTTTCGATTGATCCGCCGAGGTCTCGGCGAGTTTTCGTATTTCATCTGCCACGACTGCAAAGCCCTTACCGCTCTCTCCTGCGTGAGCCGCCTCAATAGCCGCATTCATAGCCAGTAGATTGGTCTGACTGGCAATAGTGGCAATGACTTTATTGGCTTCCAGGAGCGCCGAAGACCGTTCGGTGATAAGTTCTATTTTTTCGATAGATGCGGTCTGGGCGGTTTTACCCTCTTCGGAAAGGGAAATGAGGGCGGCAAACTGATCCGCCATGATATTGATGGAATTACTGACCGACGCGATATTACCGACCATTTCTTCTATTGAGGCCGAGGCGTTTGACACGCTTTCAGTCTGTTGATTGACCATTTTTTCCATGGTCGTGATAGTACCAGCCACCGCTTCCACGGCGTTTGAAGATTCGTTTACGCTGCTTACCTGAGCGCTGGCCTTTTCTTTGACATTACCAACATTTAACGCAATACGGGACACCGCCTTTGCGCTGGTTTGGGCGCTGTGTTCCAGCTCTTTCCCCACTTCGATAAAATCCTGCTGGGTATGCTTGATTTGATCGATACTCGACGCAAGATCAGTGCAGAATACATTGATGAATCCTGCTATTGATCCCAGTTCATCAACCGAAGCAATTGAAATACGTTTGGTAATATCCTTCTCCGCCGCTGAAATCTGCTCCATCTCTTTGATGATCGATTCATAGATCAGGGAGTTCGCTTTGGCAAGACTGATAACCAAACTGGCAACCAGACTCAAAAAGATAATAGCGGTGATGATGATAGTACTCATCATTCTATTGAGTAAGGCCCTGTCATTCTGGGGTATCGCGTCCAGTAAAAACAGCACAACGGCACCCCCAAGGGTGATAATCATGACGGCAATAAATATGGGAACAATGAATATCTTGCGGTATTGCCGTTGTTCCCGTATTTCAGAGGGATATCGGACTATACTCTGGGAAAGCAGAAAAAACGTTACCTGTCTATCGCTATTGATATAGACAAAAGCGCCGCATATCATACCAAAGGCAAGCTGAAACAGAAATATCGCCCCTTTCTGTTCAGCACGTACTCCCAGGGCAGGCATAAAAAACGTGATAACAAAAAGGTACACCAGCAATACCGGAAGATAGATGATCAGCGTCCGCAGTGGAAACGCGCCGATATTCTGCAACGATAAACTGTTCGCATCCTTCTGTGTTTGTCTCGCGTGAAAGTCTTCTCCCAGAGCGCTTCCCGCCTTAAAGAGGACATAGACCACCAGTCCGAGAAACCCAAGACTCACCCCGGAGAGGGCGGGAAAAGCCCACCCCCCTGAGGCAGGGGACGTCTTGAAAAGAAAGACAGATACAAAGACCGCTACAACATTTGCCAGCATACTGCCGACCACCAGGGTCAGATATGACCGCTGTGCATCATTCATGAAACACCTCCAATTTTTCCGCCGCCACTGATGATTCAGTGCGCTGCGTTGCCAGGGGCTAGTTCCCCCGGCTCACGGGAACCGACAGGCAGTCTTGTTCTACCGCCGGTTTTATCGTTTCCCTCTTCTATATTTTTCATAATTTCCCTATTTGGTCAATCATCATAGAGAGCATATCTCAGGAATGAACCAGCACCTCATGGGATATTGTTCTGAAAATCTTCCGGCAGGGAAGCCCATTCGAGGAGATCAACCCGAAAAGGCAGATTCGACTCATCACAGGCTTCCCGGAATAGGGAAACCAAAACATCCCGGCTTTGGGGTGGTATTCCAAGGCTCATTCCCATGGTTCTCCGGTCATGCGGCAATATAAGGCTAGCGCGTCTTTGATGAAATCCCCGATCCGTACAAGGGAGTCCCGTGCTTTAGTCTCAGAATAGTCATGGGACGTACCCACCTGGGCATCAGCATAGAAGAGCCACGGTTCAATGGCTGCAAGGAGATGATTCTCAAAGGCGATACGCAACACCGGTTTGGGGCTGTTGGGAAGGTCGGGAATACCCAGTGCTTCTCTCAGATAGCGTTTGAGGGTCTTCCAAAGACAATCGTAGCATATTTCAAAGCGATGAATCACGGACTCTGAGACCCCTTCCCGATCCAATTCCAGGAGGGTATCCCGCGTATCAAGGCACCGGTAATTACGAAACTGCGCTTCGAGATGCTGTAAAGATTTCCGGTATTTCCTATAATCAATCATAGTAATTTTCTATTATAGGCCTATAATTGGAGTTTATCAAGTATACAAATGAGTACAAAACCATATAAAAAAAACCGATTTTAAATAAAAGGTCTCTTGATCTTTTTTTTCTTACTATGTTATAGTCATAAACGGTAAATTTTCATGAATACGCCGTTTATAGAGCGTAAAAACGGGGGAATTTGCGAGTCTCAAACAAGGAATTTTTACATGAATAAGGCGCAAGGATCATTTTTGGGTTTGATGGTGGGCGGGACGGCTATAGGTATTGGAATCGTTCTTATCTCTATGCTCGTTTTTAGAACATCCGGGGCGAGTGGTTGGGTGTTCCCTGTGTTCATTCTGGGGAGCCTCATTTTTGGGGCTTTGGCGGTCTATGTCCTCTTCAAAATGGGAGCGCCGCTCTTGGCCGAAGACTTTCACGCGGGACAGACGCAGCAAGACCGTAATGCTTCCCTGTTGACCCGTCTTGGCAAGCTGCCGATGCAGGTAAACCTTGGGCATGTGCTGCTCTTTACGGTCTACATCGCCCTGGTGAATCTTGTAGCCCCTTCCCTTGGACTCCGCGGTGAACTGCGGCTCCCTCTTTTCTTGTTCCAGTATGCCTTCGCGCTGTTGGGCTCAGGGGGGATACTTATCAATGGGGAAAGCCAGATACGGTACTTCCTGATTTCCCAGTCCGTAGTTCGTTACCCCACTGCGGTTAGAGAACAGAAACAATTCCGGTTGGTCTTCATCATTCCCTCATTGTTTTGTCTTACGATGGTTATTTTTGGCCTCGCCTGTATGCTGTTCCTGGTTGACGCAACAAAGCAGGGCGATTCGGCGCTGTATGGTAAAACCCTTATCGCAGTTATCCTGAGTCTGATCGTTTTTGTGTTAGTAGGTATCGCAAACTCCTTTAATTTAGGTAAGGGTATGGCATTTATCTACGAATCAGTTATCAGGCAGACGGAACAGATGGCTTCGGCAGAGAAAGACCTCAAGCAGCGCATCTCGATTGGTTCGGTTGATGAAATGGGAACCATAGCGGGCTTCATCAATGAGTTCTGTGAGGGCCTTTTCACTGCGATCACTGAAATGAAGCAGGTTCAGCAGAGTCTGGCGGTCTTAGGCCAAGACCTGCAATCCAGCTCGACGGTGAGCAAGAAAGCGGTAACCCAGATTGTCGCGGATCTTGGTACGGTGAAACAAGAAGCCTCTGCCCAAACCAATAGTGTTGCCGAATGTTCCAGCGCGGTTGAAGAGGTGGCGGGCAACATCGGCACTATGGAAAAGATGATAGGCCAGCAGGCGGATAGTGTCAGCGCTGCCTCTGCTTCAATCGAAGAAATGGTCGGCAATATCAATTCAGTCAGCACTTCGATTAACACAATGGCAGAGCAGTTTACCGAGCTTATCGCCCTGGCCGAACAGGGGAAGAACGCGCAGCTTGATTCAACGCAGAAGATAGAACTCATCGCGGAGCGTTCTGCTGCGCTCCTGGAAGCGAACAAGGTTATTGCCACTATCGCCAGTCAAACGAATCTCTTGGCCATGAACGCAGCCATTGAAGCGGCCCATGCCGGTGAAATGGGTAAAGGTTTTGCCGTGGTTGCCGACGAAATACGGAAACTTGCCGAGACCTCGGCGGCCCAGTCAAAAAACATACAGGCTGAGATCACCCTGGTTCAGCAGGCGATTACTGAGGTGGTAACCACTTCAAAAGCATCAGGGAACGCCTTCACCAAGGTGTCGGCCCATATTGGGGAAACCGACGCCATTGTGCGGGAAGTTAGTCACGCGATGAACGAGCAGAAAGCCGGTTCTTCCCAGATTCTGAAAACCTTCAGCGTGGTGAATGATGTTACCTTCAATGTACGGAAGGGTTCACAGGAGATGAGCGTGGGTAATAAAACCATACTCAGCGAAACGAGCAGACTGAAAGATTCTTCCCGCAAGATTCAGCAGAATATTGAGCGCATTGCCACAGGCTTTGGTCAACTCGAAGCGGGGGCCGAGCGTGTTGCAGAGGTGGCAGAACACACTGCCGAAAATATCCATACTATGGAAGTAGTGATGAAGCAGTTTAAAGGCTAGGGTATATAAAACATGAAAAAGTCACATAAAACGTCATTTGCTGTATTCATAACGGGGATTTGTGTAACGATTATCGTAGGCATTACTGTATCCTTGTCCCTTATTTCGGTGGTTAATCTGCACTCCAGTGCCTACCGGCAGGCGGAGACTATTACCAGGGAAAACCTTGAGCATGTGCGGGATATGGTGGTGGCTAAATTCAGCCAATGGTCTGCCCTGATGCGGCAGACGGCAGTCGCGGCGGCGCCTCTTATAGCTGTAGAAGCCCCTGACAGGATCGTCCTGCACGATCTGTTCCGGGACATTATGGCAACGCAGACCGAGGTGGTACTGATCTACTGTTCCGGCAACATTCCCTTGTATGAGCCAGGGGGGTTTATGGCATTCAGCACCGATTACTGGCCGGATGCGACGTTTAATAACACCATACGGAACTGGTTTACCGGCGCCAAGGCAAAAAACGGGCAGATCTCCTATGCAGTCCCCTACGTTGATGTGGCTACCAACAAGCTGACGACTGCTATATCGATCAACGTCTATGATAAACAGAAACAGGATGTGGGCGTTGTTTCCGGTAACGTCTCCATAGGTTTTCTGGGGGATATGCTGAATGACAGGATCTCCATGCCGGAACAGCATATCTATTTCCTGAATAAGCAAGGGCTTTTTGTTACCAATCCTGACAGCAACGCGGTGCTGAAAAAAGATTTTTTTACCGAAACTGGGCTTGATCGCTACCGCAGTAGCGTGCTTTCCGCCCCTTCATTCTCTATTATGGATGATGAGGTGTTCATGTATTCGGTGGTCATACCAGAAGTGGATTGGATTCTGGTGTCAACCATGCCGGTATCCGTTATTTTTGCAGAGTCCAACCGGTTCATTTTTATCTTTATATTCATAAGCGTTTTACTGCTCCTTATCTCCTCCGTGCTTATCGCCATCATCCTCGTCCGAAACATGGTACGTCCTCTGAGGGAAATCGAAAGCACGGCGAAAGCCTTGGCGGATCTGCATTTTGATATACCCATAAAGATGAACAGAACCGATGAAATCGGTGATATACAGCAGGCCCTCTGTATTATCAAGAATAACTTACAAAAGACAATGACTGATATAAACACCGAACTCATAGGCAAGCAGGCAAATATCACCTCGAGTCTGAAAAACGCTATCAAGGAATCTTCTGATGGTCTTAACGTTATTACCAGGCATATTGATTCAGTACAGGAGAAGACAGAAGTGCAGATGGGTTCTGTCCAGGAGACTGCGGATTCGGTGGAAGAAATCGTCAAACACATCGATTCCCTGGAGAGCGCTGTGGAAACCCAGGGTGAGAGTATTGCCAAGTCATCGGAATCCATAGAACATCTGGTGAAGGACATTGATTCGGTGCGTACTATCGTGGAACAGGCCCATCGGACCACAGACAATCTCAGCGCCTCATCAGAGGAAGGGCGCAAAATGCTCACCCAACTGACCGAAGAACTCGCCCACATTGCCCAGCAGTCGGCGTTTCTTGAAGAGGCGAATACGACGCTGGTCAATATTGCGTCTCAGACGAATATTCTGGCGATGAACGCGGCCATAGAGGCAGCCCACGCAGGGGAAACGGGCAGGGGGTTTGCCGTGGTGGCCGGTGAGGTGCGGAAGCTGGCGGAATCATCAAGCAAAGAGTCTGTGTCCATTTCAAATGAGATTAAGAAGATGAGAACTGGTATAGAAAAGATACGCCAGGTGTCGGATCATACGGTTAATACGTTGCAAAATATGTTTACCGAAGTAACAGATATGGGATCTTCATTTACTACAGTAACGAACGCGGTGGAAGCTCAAGCTGCAAGCGGTGACCAGATACTGGAGGCAATAACGATCTTACGGGAAACGACTGAACAGGTGCACCAAGGCTCCACTGAGATACAAAAACGGAGTGGTTTAATCTATAAAGCGGTGGAAAATCTGAAGAACATATCAGATGAGGTAAGTGAAAATTTCCGTGATGTGCAAAAGGCGAGCAAAGACATTGCGGTATCCCTTGAGCTTACCCAGAAGATTGCAGATGGACGCTTCTTAATGCGTCCTGATAAGCCATCTTTGCAGCAGGTTTCTAAAGGGGGAAAGTATGCTGATTAAGCGCGTTCCACATTTCTCATTCGCTTTCAATATGTTCGGTAAGCCGGTCGCTTCGGCTCTGCTCAACGACCGGTTCCGTAGTCGCCTGTCAAAGCGACCACGCCTGTCAACAAAAAAGCGGGCGACCTGGAATCCACCCGCCCGATCCTTCTGCCTTGTCCTCGGTCTTTCCTACGTTCTCATCATGTTTCTCCTCTTAAATATTGTGGCTCTGGCGCGCTTGAGGCGCGCCCCGCCTCCGCTCCACGGCGTCGGTTTTAGGAACTCGGAGGGCAGACAACACGAAAACCGAAATCGTCGTTCGCGCTGTAAGGGTCGAGGCTGTACCGATAGGACACATCGGCGTTGCTCGCAACATTGCCCCAATCGCCGCCCCGTAGCACCCGGATGCTGCCCGCAGAGGCCCCATCCGTAGGCGTACTGCTACTAACGCTATCATACCAGTCCCAGCACCATTCCCAGACATTTCCGCTCATGTCAGACAAACCCGCGCTGTTTGCTACCTTTGTACCCACAGGATGAGTGTTACTTTCTGAATTACTCCCATACCACGCGACATCTCCAACAGTATTACTCCCCGCGTAAGTATAACTCCAATTTGTGGTATCACTTGGATTACCACCGCGAGCCGCAAACTCCCACTCCACTTCCGTGGGCAACCGGAACCCGCTCTTCGACTTGTCCATCATCGCATTGTCGCAGGCTGTCGTGTCCGACGAGCTTCGTATCACCACGCCGTTGTAGGTGTATACCGGCTGCCTGTTTTCTTTCTCACTATATGCATTGCACCATACTATGATATCCCGCCAGCTCACCATCGTTACCGGGTGATTCGTGGTTCCTTGATAACCATTTCTCCCCTGATTGACAAAGGTGTATCCATTCGCCTCAGCCCATACCCGCACCTCATACCACAGCTCGTAGGTCGTCTCGTACTTTGCCATGGCAAAGGATGCCACCGTTACCGTGCTACCACTGATAAATACACCAGAAGACCCGCTACCGGTTACCATCGCACCGGAGAGAGCTACAAAGCCTTCAGGTACGGACGGAGCAGCAGGCGTACCAACCGGTTCGCTGACGTTGACATAGCAACTGCCTGAAAGCCGCTCGGTAGCATCGGTGGTAACAACAACGCTCAATTCATACAGCCCAACGAGCATCAAAGCGGTGTTCAGCGTATACGAGGAAGTCGTCGCGCCGTTTATTGTGCTCCCATCCAGATACCACTGATGACTTGTGTAGCTCCCCGTTACTTGAAAAGTACCGCTTTCTCCCTGTACTATATCGGTCGATTGGGACGGTAGATTCACATCAGTCTGAGACGCCAAAGCAATGGTAATGGAATTTTCCACAAAGGGAGATTGTGGAGTTTCGCTCGCCACCGGACTAGACTCGCTAGTCCCCGCGTTGTTCTTAGCCTTTATCCACACATAATACGTCGTACCGTTAGTAAGACTGCTTATAGTCGCCGTGGTCATGTTGTGTATGGTTTGCCATGGTGTAGCAGGTTGAGTATCGCTACCACTATAGTACACCTCATAATCACTGGCCATTGCTACCGCAGTCCAGCTTACCGTAAGTTGACCGTCTCCCGCTTCAATAAGCGGAGCGGCAGGTGCTGCAGGCAGGGCATTGAGATTCGCCTCAGTCAATGCAATGGTCTTCTCACTGGATAAACGCGCCCGTATCTGCACGATTTCGGAAACCACCGCGAGGGTATTACCGGCGCTGTTGTTCAGTCTAAAACTGTAGTAATAATCACCTGCCGCCACATCCGTCGCGCTGTAAGTACCTGATTGCTTTCAACTGTCAAATCTGGTGATTGCTGGTCCACGCCATCCTTAAACACAAGAACCGTCGTAATCCCTGAATTAACAGGCAGGGTAATAGTTACGCTTATTGAACCAGTATCTTCACGCAGAGGCGCTACAGAAAAGCTCAGAGAACGGGATGGAGGGGAAATCGTCTGATCCCTGAGTTCCCCTTGCAGGATAAGTGCGCCATCCGCCTTATAGCCCTTTACCGTAAAATCCCAGACGCCCTCGGTGAGTACTACCGACGAGTTACCTTGCGTAGTAAACGAAGGAAGCAGTTCCGTTTCCACAGATCCTACCGGTGCACCCCATAACGCATAGTGGTCAATGTCGTTTAAGGTAACTTGAGGGAACACCGAACGCTCCGCCACCGGGTATCCCTGGTCTACCTGTATGGATACCCGCACGTTTCCTTCACCCACAGGTTTATCAGCCTCTGGTTCCGGCGGCATTTCGCAGGTAGACAGCAAGGCTACCAGCACGCCAGTTAAAACTACATACTTCATAGTTCTCATCATATCCTCCTAATTACTCAATCATAAACCATGCACAATCTGAACCATTGCTCACTGAACCATCTTTACCGTATCCTATCTCAACAAAATGGCTGCCTGCTGTTGGTATAGTTATGATGATTGTCTGTGATGTGCTGCCGGATATTTTGTCATAACAACTGGACATTGAGGCGGTGCTATCCAGATTGCCGACAAACGCGAAGTCATAGTTGGCTTCCGATGATACATCAAGATGTATAACCAGACTTACATCCGAACCGGTAGATGCAAAGGTGCATCGGGTTATTGTTGTTCCACTATCCCCTATGGTTGGAGATTTTCTCCTCCCATCTCCTTGTAATGCCCAGGTATCCCTTGAATAGGTAATATCACTGATTCCAAATTGTTGAACCCTGACATAGCAGGTGCCTGAAAGCAGCTCATCAGCATCAGTACTAACAACAACGCTCAATTCATACACCCCAATGAACATCGAAGCGGTGTTCAGCGTATACGAACCAAAAACCGCCCCGCTTATCGCGGTTCCATCCAGATACCACCGATAACTTGGGTAGCTCCCCGTTACCTGGAAAGTACCGCTTTCTCCCGGTACTATATAGGTAGATTGGGACGGTAGACTCACATCATTCTGGGGCGCCAAGGTAATAATGATGGAAGTGTCCACCAGAGCGCGTGGTATTCCGCTCGCCATCTGACTAAACCCGCTGATTCCCGCGCTGTTCTTCGCCTTAACCCACACATAGTAAGTCGTGCCGTTGTTCAGGCTGGTTATCGTTGTTGATAATTCGGTTATATCAACGCCGTACTTGGTGGCTAAGGCGCTGTTATTTGCGGTGCCTGTCCAGACTTCATACGCGGTCGCGCCATTCACCACTGTCCAGCTTACCATAAGTTGGGTATTACCTGCCGTTACTCTGGGCTCGGCAGGCGCAGTAGGCGCTTGGGGCGCAACTATCGGAGCAACAGGGGTGCCGGTTCCCATCGAGCTAAAGTCGCTGGTTCTTGCACTGTTCTTCGCCTTAACCCACACATAATAAGTCGTGCCGTTGTTCAGGCTGGTTATCGTTGTGGATAATTCGGTTATATCAACGCCGTACTTGGTGGCTAAGGCGCTGT
>JAITQK010000131.1 GCA_031288975.1 Treponema sp.
CCCGTTCTGTAAATTTTTTTATCGGTCTTTTCCATATATTTCTTTATTATTATCCCATATTTGTCTGGGTAATATACAAAATTTTATACCTAGCAAGCGCTTTTTTATATCTGGAGATAAAATAATGAAAACCATGTTAGTTTGTTTTCTTTTAATAATTGGCACAGTTCTTGCATATCCAAAAGAAACCACCTTCACCCTCGATGGGGCAATCAACGATTCCATAGCGTACCTAACCGACCGACTGTCCCAGAATGCCAAGGTGGCGGTAGTGAACTTTTCGGCCCCGACCACCGCATTATCCAATCACATTATGGATGAACTGACCGCTGCCATCGTCAATAAGCCCGACGGCAATCTCACCGCAGTGGATAGGCAGAATTTGGAACTGGTGCGGCAGGAGATGAATTACCAGCTTTCCGGGGAAGTTGATGATGCCACTGCCCTGGCTATCGGTAAACAGTTGGGAGTAGAGGCCATCATTTTTGGGTCCATTGCGTCAGTAGGCCGGGGATACCGTATGAAGGTACAGGCCACGGCAGTTGAGACCGCCCTTGTGCAGGGTATATGGACCGGGGATATCAAGATCGATGGGGTGTTGCGAGGTTTACTACAAAACTCTGACGAGGGATCCTCGGTCGTTGAGCCAGTCTTCCGTTCCGGGGATGAGTGGAAAAACAAGTGGCTGTATCTGGGGGTCCATGCGGGCCTTTCTCAGGGGTTCTACAAAAACGGCGGCGGCTTGATGGATTCGGCCATATACCATTCCCAGGAATTGACCGGGTTGCTTGCCTTTGACGCGGCGCTGTCTGCATCGGTTTCAATCCTGAACTTTTTGGCGATCCAGGTGGAAGCGATGTTCACCGCTGATTCTTTTGAACTCTATTCGGGTAACAAGTGGTTGATGTCCGTGTCCTATACCTCCTTGATGATCCCCCTCTTCGCCAAAGTGGTCTGGCGGCCCTCCCGGTTCATGGTTCAGGGCTATGCGGGGGCCTATCTGTCCCTGCCCCTGGGTCAACTGAACGTAGAGCATGGCAACGGTTCGTATACTGCGGATTACGGGGTTACACCGGGCTTTATTGGTGGCGGAGGCGGCGGTATCAAGCTCGGTCCTGGGGTGGTGTTTGTGGATGTACGGTATCTCACGGACTTTGGCAATCTGGTTGCCAATCATAACGGAAACAGGGAAATCAGTCACCGTAGCAAGGTGGCTTTTTCATTGGGCTATGAAATTGGCCTGATACAAAAATAGAGAGGAGTGTATTATGAAAAAGGGAAAAAAATTATTGTCGGCGGCTGGTTTGCTCTGCGTACTGGTCGGTATTCTTTGTATCGCTTGTCCTACATCTACAGGCAGTGGTGGTGGTAACGGTAACGATACCCCTTCCAAGCCATCAAACTTAACGGCGCAGGTGGTTTCGTCAACGAGTATCAAAATCTTCTGGGCCGCTGTATCGGGAGCCTCGGAGTATAAAATATACCGCTGTGCAACCGCTGAAGGAAATTATAATTTCCTGGCCGAGACAGAGAAAGACAACTATACCAACAGCAATCTGACTCCAGGGACTTACTACTACAAAGTTTCCGCGATAAATAATGATGATATAGAGGGAAACCAATCGGAATATGTAAAGGCAATAATCAGCGGTACACCGTCGCCGACCAAGGTAACGGCAGCGGGTAAATCGCAAACGAGTATCACCATCACCTGGACTACCGTATCAGGAGCCGCGCAGTATACTGTATACCGGTGTGTTACCAGTACAGGGGTATACCAGAAGGTTGACAGTACCGAGGAGGGGACTTATACGGACAGCGGTCTGACCGCCGCGTCAACCTACTACTACAAGGTTTCCGCAGTAAGCACAGATGGTACTGAAAGTCCTTTATCGACGTACACGGTGGCGGCAACCTTTGATAAGAATGACAAACCAGTAACTCCGGATGACGATGGCGGTGGTAACGGTGAAGATCAGCCTGATACTCCCGCACCGGCGCTGGGAGCTCCCTATGGACTTACCGCAGTAGGTCAGTCTAAAAGCAGTATCCAGGTTACCTGGAATGCAGTAACTGGAGCGTCAAGCTACAAGATATCCCGGAGTTCCAGTTCTACCGGAACCTACACGCAAACAGGTACATCGACTACCACTTCCTACACCGACACGGGATTAACCGCATCCACTGTGTATTATTACAAGGTTGCCGCAGTGAATAGCGGCGGCGATGGACCACAGTCGAGTGCTATCAAGGGAGAAACCCTCGCGAGCAGTGGAGCCATACCTGAAGGGTATAATCTGGCAGAGGCGATTGACTACATTTCAGCACAGGTAGATAACGGTACGCAGTACGATATTACCGTAGATGAAGATATATTCCTTGATCCTCATACCATTATGACCCTGGGAAAGAATGTTACCGTCTATATCCACAGCCCTTCTGCGGATGATATAAAGACTATCACGCTTGATAGTAATGGTACTCTCTTTACGGTAGATAACAGTATTACCCTTAAACTGGAAAATATCACCCTTAAAGGACGTACTGCTAATGATTCTGCGCTGGTTAAGGTACTTTTAGGGGGTACTCTGTTCATAGAATCAGGGGCAGCAATTACCGGGAATATGAATACATCAGGTAATGGAGGTGGACTATATATTGATCGCGGTACTGTTACCATGAATGGAGGTACAGTGAGCGGTAATAAAGCAGGCAATGGAGCCGGCGTACTCATAACCGGCAAAGGTGCGGTTTTTACATTGAAGGGTGGTGAAATCTCAGCTAATGAAGCACGAGCTAGTGGAGGAGGAATATTTATTGACAATAATGGTATCACTACGATGAATGGCGGCGTCATTAAAGGCAATAGTTCATCAAGCTGGTATGGTGGTGGAGTGTATATAGGTACTGGTACTTTCAACAAAATCGCAGGTTCTGGCAGTACTACAAGTGGAACCATCTATGGTTCCGCTGCAGGTAATGGACTAGCAAACACAGGGAATGGGGCTGTGATAAACTACCACGGTTCTTATATTAGAAACCGCACCCTTGGAGAATTTGACGAAATATCAACCACCAATACGAGTGAGGGCTGGGATTAAAGAGGAGGACTGAGCAAGACTCAGGTAAAATTCATCGGACATTCATCCAAACCAAGCGGCGACCCTTAACTGGGCTGCCGCCGTTTTTTACGCTGTTCATTCTATTTTTTGTAAGAATTTAACCAGAGATATCCCGGAGGACCAGAGGAGAAGAACCGTTCTTCTCCAAGCGAGTTTTCCTCATAAAAAACCTCCGTGAACTCTGTGTCCTCTGTGGTTTTTCTCTCTTTTGGTTTGTTTTAACAGATGTGAAACGTAAATGCCGTCGCCCTGGTGCAACGCTACCATCCGTGGCATAAAGGGGCGGGGATGATGTATACTATGAACATGGAACTGGATATTGTGTGCACTCCCTCGGCGTTCAAGCATGGTGTGAGCGAGGCGGACATTCGCCACGCAGTCAAGACTGCCCGCTACGACCGCATGATGGAGGGCTTCGACGATAAAACCCTGCTGCTGGGTTTTAACACCAAAGGTAACCCGCTTGAGGTGATCTATCACAGGGTGGGCGACAATGGAATGTACGTTTTCCATGCCATGAAGTGCCGGAACACATATCTGCCGTTACTCTTGTAGGAGGAAATTATGACCGACGAAGAAGCTGACTTTTGGGATGAGTTCTTCACCCGGAACACCGTTATGCCCGACCCCGACAGGCCGGGGGTTCTTACGCTAACTGGCCACATCTTGGGCGACCTTGACAGCGACGCGGCGGAATACCTGCGCGCCCAGGCCGCCACCACCGGCCAGACCCAGGGCCAGGTGGCCAGCGCTATCATCCGCAAGGAGCTGGTCAAAAACACGTAAGGTGGGGTATGCGCTCAGAGGACAGGCGGCACGAATAGCGCCGACAGTCCCGGATAGCACCTAGTGACATTTTGGAGGAGCTGTCACGGAGTGGCGGTTTCTCTTTTTTTAAACCCTTACTCAAACACCATCCCCAGCCAATGGGCACGGTCGCTTACGCTGGCGCCGATGAGTCCTAATGCAACCGGTGCGGTGGTTTCCGCCACCAGCCATTGCCGGCCCTCAAGGTCAAACCGGGCGCCGGTTCCAGGGAGGTCCGCTAGGCCCATGGCGTGGCTGTAGTCACGGGAAACCATGATGGCTGCAGGGATGTTTGCCTGTTCCAGGATGATGGCCCAGAGTAAGGCCCGGCTGTCGCAGTCGCCCCGGCCTTCCAGAACGGCGCTGACGAGGTTCACAAAATCACTGCCCTGGAGGTCCCGTTCATAGGTAAAGGTCTGTACCCAGCTCAGGGCTTTTTCCGCCAATTCCCGGGGTTCCAAACCGGGGGCCTGCCAGTATCGTTCCAGGATAAAGGCCGCGTTGGCTAGGCGCTCAAAGGAATCCCGGTAGATGGTCCGGTAAAACCGGGTCCAGGCTTCCTTCCAGTGGGGAGACGCAGCATAGCGGTGGAGCACTGCGAATTCCCGGTCAACCAGGGCTTGGGCGGCTTCCGCGTCATCCTGGGCGAATAGGGCTTTTACTGGAACACCTGCCAGGGGCATCTGCTTTCGTGCGCCTCGGGGGTAGCCAAATTCCGTGATAGGCCCGGGGGCGCGTCTATCTGACGGAGTTGGGGCAATGGAATCCAGGGCGGAAAGGTATACCCCCTGTAACTGCCCTTGCCCTGCCGGACCGTAGGCTAGGGCCAGGAGCAGTGGATGGCTGGTTTCCGTACCCTGCTGGTCCAGTTCGATACAGAGACCCCAGCCTTCGGAAATGGCCCGGTTTCCAGGCCCGCGAAACCGCAGTTCCATGAGGGCCGCTTTCTTGGTTCGGTACTCAAAGCCGCTTATATCCCCCTGGTTCCCCAGACGCCGGCGCACATCCTCAGCCAAGGCTTCTGCCGACGGATAGGCATCCCCGGCATACACCACCAGGTCCAACTGCGCCCCTTCAGGGGAACGAAATGAGAAGCGCTGCTTCCCGTCTCCCTCCACAAATTGGTATTCCTCTGGGGGATCGATCTGGAACCCCCAATTGAAGGACTGGAGCGGCGCGGCAGCAAGGAAAGCCGGCATCACCAGGAGCCAGGATACGAGCAAGGCCCCTGAGCAGGTGGGCATATTTTTTATGTTCATGTTACTATCATACTCTATAAAGGGCGTACTATAATGCAGCATATTCCTATTCTTTTTGAAAATGACGATTGTATTGTCTTTAATAAACCTGCCGGGCTTCCCGTACAAGGCGGGTCCCAGGTCGTTAGCTCCCTGGACACGATTCTGGCGGCGCGTTGGTCGCCCCGGCCCCTGCTAGTACACCGCCTGGACAAGGATACCTCTGGCCTCATCCTGGTGGCCAAGCACCGGGAGGCCGCGGCCCGCTGTGCCGCCCTGTTTTCAGGCAGACACCTTACTAAGCGCTACCTCGCAATCTGCGCCGGCAGGCCCCCGGCAGAGGCGGGCTGTATCCGGCTCAACCTGGCCATCAGGGGGGTGGAGAAACATGCCGAGACCCAGTATACCCTGGTTTCGGGAACCTCGGATTTTTCCTGCCTGGCCCTGGAACTCGGCACTGGCCGGATGCACCAGATCCGCCGGCACCTGGCCCAGACTGGGAATCCCATTCTGGGGGACGATAAATACGGGGACTTTGCCCTAAACAAGGCGCTGCGGAAGACCCACGACTTACGGCGGCTCCTCCTCCACGCCTCACGGCTGGTCATTAACGAACCAGCGCTGGGCTTGGTACTGGATATCACCGCTCCCTTGCCTGAGTATTTCCACCCCTGGATCGTGGATTCCAGTTAGTTAATCCCCTGGCGTATAAACGCATCGCTCCAGCCGCTGCCTTTAAAACGCTGTAACAGGGCACCGCTTTCGCCGAGATTAAGAGGCCCAAGCAGAATACGGTAAAACGGTTTTTCCAAAGGGCCGCCCTTTTGTATGGTTAAGGGATAAGACCTCCCTATCCTCGATAACTCACGTTCCACCGATTCAGGCTTACTATAGGCCCCCAATTGCAGGTAATACCTGCCCTTTTCCAAGCCCATAATCATCGGAACCGAAAAGCTTTGAGCAGTGCCTGGTTCAGGACCAGATTGCAGACTTGCGGTTTCATCAATAGGCGCTATGATCAGAGCAGGATCAATCCAGGAATCCTCGCTTCCCGTTACTGTTCTGCTATCTGGGAGTGGTGCAATCTCTGCCTCTGGAGGAAGTCCTACAAAAGCTGTTTCTTCCGGGGGCTGTTCTCCCGCAGGAATCAGCGCCAGATCAAATCCGTCTAAACCCGTGGGACTTCTCTGATTCGGAGACCCCGCCCGCTGCTCCACACCTGTTTCCGTCTCACCCCTGCTCATGATTGAGCGATCCGAAGGCCCAGTGGCATCCGCGAGTTCCCGTCCTAGTGCAGGGTCCATTTCCAATGTATTATCCCACGCACTGTCTGGTTCTCGCCCGGTATCATTTCCCGAACTTACCACTACAGGAGGGGTATCAGCCGGAGGCGATTCGCCCATAGGCGTTTGCGAGGGGTCTGCACGATCCGCCGGCAGACCAGGTCCCACCGCTTCAGCGAGCTGCGTCTCGGGGGAGACCACGGCCTCGGCTACATCTGGGGGGGTCTCCGGGGAATTGGCGTCCCTGGTACTGGAAGGGGAAAGGGACAGGCGATCCTTTGCCTGGATCATCTTGATCCTGCCTATGGACCCTGTTTGAAGACCAATTGCCGCAGCGGCATCCTGGGAAAGAACCGCCAGAAGACCGGGGGTATCAAAACTAGCAAATACCGTAACCTGGATAGTTTGCTCTGTCGCCAGATTGGTAATCTCCACCACCGTATTCCGGGGATAGGACTTCGCGTCCACCGCCGCATAGTATCCCGTTTCAGGCAGCTCCACATCCCCATTTTGAACCACCGCCGCTGCCCCTTCCCATCCGAAGGCACTGCCGCTTAAGAGCAGCACAATACCTAAAACACCGATTGTGATATACCTTTTTTTCATATCTATCCCCTTACATGAGATATAAGCACCTGGGCTGCTTTTTTGATAGCGGCAAGGGCCTCTTTGGAAGATCCAGATACAGCGCCTGAGTATTGCTGGGTAAACACCAGCTTATAGGGTTTGGTTCTGAACAGTCTGAGGGAGACCCCTTGCAGTTTTTCCACACCCCCACCGGAAGAGGACTCATAATCAAGCAATGCAAGGATGAGAAATTCAGACCCCCCTGCTAGTGCTTCCCTGAGATCCCCTTGAGCTTCATCGGGAAGGTCCTTATCCGGTTTTATGGCTAGACGCATGATAGGGGCATTACTGACAATATGGCCTGCTTCAAAAAACGCATCCATCAACCCATTTTCCCACAGATCGGTCAATTCATGGACTGGAATATTCTCCCTCCTCCCGGTTTCTATGACCAAAAACGAAACCATTGCGGCGGAAAGCGGCAGCATAAGAAACACACTTAAAAATAAAACCATAGCCAATCGCTTTACGACCATAGAGTCCTCCATCTACAGTATCGGCACTATAAGCCCCAAGAATCAATGGAATCCAGGGAGATAAGCACTGGTGAAAAAAAAGAATTTTTATAGTACAATACCTTATTATGATGAGTTATTATGCCCTTCAGGTCAAAACGAGGGGAGAAGACAAGTACATCAAGCTTTTCAGGGCCTTGCACCCTGAGGTTATCCTTCCCATTTATTTTCCCCAGCGAAAACTCGATATCCGGCAGCGTGGGGCGATAGTCCATTCAGAGGCCCCTATATTTCCAGGGTATATTTTTATCGAAATCGGTGAAGATGATGACATCGTCAATTACCATTGGGCCTTCCGCAAAACCGAGGGATTTTACCGGTTTTTACGCTCGAATCAGAATATCACCCCCCTGGTGGACCGGGATCTGGAAGTGGTACTCCATTTCATCAAGAAGGTCGGTCCCATAGCAGGCAAATCCAAGGTGTATTTTGATGCTGAGTCCCGGATAGTGGTAACCGAAGGTCCGCTATTGGGGCTTGAGGGAAAGATCATTAAGGTCGATAAGAGAAAGGGGAGGGCAAAGATCAAACTGGATCTCTATGACGATTCCTTTTCTATTGACCTTGCGTTTGAAGTCATAGCAGCAGCGGGTACTGTTTAATCCCCTTAAGAGATCGGTTTATCCATACAGATATGACCACATTTAAAGCGAGACGTTTGTACATTATCGGGGCAGGTTTTGCCGGGCAGACCCTGGCCCATGAAATCAAGACCAAGGCCATTTTTGGTGAGGTAGTCGCTTTTCTGGATGATGATCCTGAAAAAATAGGCCGGAAGATCGACGGCATCCCCGTGCTGGGACCTATCCGGGACGTGGCCCGGCTCCTGGCCATGCAAAGTGCCGACGAGGCCATCATCGCCATACCGAGCGCTTCCCGGGAATACCTCAAGGATATCTACGGTATCCTCAAGCGGGTCGGTTTCCAGCGTATTCGGATTCTCCCGGGGATTTCCCAGATCATTGAGGGGGACGCCCACCTCATCCAAACCCGTTCCATCGATCCCCAGGACCTTTTGGGCCGTACCCCCGTGGCGGTGAACCTCAAACAAAGCCTCGCTTACCTGCGGGGCAAGCGGGTGCTCGTTACCGGTGCCGGAGGTTCTATCGGGAGCGAACTCTGCCGCCAGCTCCTCTCAGGCGGGGCCGCACGGCTGTACCTTTTCGGCCATGGGGAAAATTCAATCTACCAGATAGACCGGGAACTCCATCTCCTCCAGGCAGAAGGGGTTGGAGAGAAAGCGTCCCTGGTACCCATCATCGGGGACCTCAAAGACCGGGACTACATGGATTGGATCCTGGGGCGGCTTAAGGCGGATGTGGTTTTCCACACTGCGGCGTATAAGCATGTACCCATGATGGAAGAAAACCCCGTGGCAGCCATTGAGAACAACCTCTTTGGTACGGATAATCTCATCCAGGCAGCCCAGAAACACGCGGTCAAGCGCTTTGTCCACATCACCACCGATAAGGCGGTGGAGCCAGTATCGGTGTACGGGGTGTCCAAGTACCTCTGCGAACGGCTGGTTCTGGACGCGGCAGCAGAGTCAGGCGCCGGTACTGCTGGTTCCCAGGGCCTCAATTTTATGGTGGTCCGTTTTGGGAACGTCCTGGGGTCCCGTGGTTCCATCATGCCCCTGTTCCAGCAACAGATTGAGCAAGGCGGCCCCGTCACCGTAACCCATCCAGAGGTGCGTCGCTGGTTCATGACTATCCCGGAAGCCTGTTCCCTGGTCCTGAAAGCCGGGGGTGTCGGGGAAAACGGGAACCTCTACCTCCTGGACATGGGAGAGCCGATACGGATCCGGGACATGGCAGAGCAGATGATCCGGTTCTACGGCTTTGAACCAGAGGAAGAGATTAAGATTGAATATGTGGGCCTCCGCTCAGGAGAACGGCTGGACGAAAAACTCTGGGGAGCGGATGAACTGCCAACGGACATGGGCTTTGACCGGATATTGAAGATTGAACGGAAACGGCCTTTTGAGGGTGAGCTTAACGTGCTCATGGATGCCTTACGACCTATCTGCTGTTTTGATTCCGCACACCCTGGGGTGTACCGGGACGCGGAGCGCCTGCGGACCATCCTGGACGAGGCCATTCCCAGCCTTAAAGAAAAAAAAGAAAAGAAAGAAAACGGAGGCTCCCATGGATAAGCAGCCCATTCCTTTTTCCCGCCCCTTTACCGGGAAAGAAGAAGAAGACGCGGTCATCCGGGTACTTCGTTCCGGCTGGCTTA
>JAITQK010000072.1 GCA_031288975.1 Treponema sp.
ATCGACTCTTGCTATTCCGCAGGGCTGACCGGGAAACAGGTGGGTGGCGTAAACAACGACCTCCTCATCAACAGCCTGAAAGACAACGCGCCGGTGGTGTTCACCTCCAGCAACGGCACGGAACGCTCCTGGGAGTGGGACCCTGCCAAATACGGCCTGTTTACCCACGTGCTCCTTGAAGGGCTTTCGGGCAAGGCTGACAGGAACAAAGACGGGAAGATAGGGATCGAGGAACTGGGGCAGTATGTGAAAAGCACTGTGCCGGGCCTGAAAGACAGCCAGCACCCCTACTATCTGGTGCCCACAGGGTACCGGGACTTTGTGGTGGCAGATGTGAGGTGAGGTGAGCAAACCTCTCACTATCCGATCACCACTCCGTTTAGGTACGAATCAGGTTAAGGGGCCATTAAATAGCGCCCCTCTGCAATCTTCTCAGCAACCTCAAGGGATGTGGCAATACTTTTGCTCGTTTGCTGCACATCAAGGACACTCTCATTGACTTCTTTGGATATAGCTTGCAAGCCTTCGACAATTTTAAGAATGACGCCGCTTTCCTGCTGGATATTATCGGAACCAGTGCGTACCTGTTCAGTCGTTTCCTTGAGGACAGTTAAGGCT
Organism: Treponema sp.; assembly: GCA_031288975.1. GTDB lineage: Bacteria > Spirochaetota > Spirochaetia > Treponematales > Breznakiellaceae > JAITNP01. The sequence continues at coordinate 619 of JAITQK010000072.1, forward strand.
TCCAGTACCTGCGTACCATTGACAGACTGGGCTTCCACCGCACCATTTACCTGCTCAAAGGAGCCTTGCATGTCCGTTACTTCCGCAAACATACCGTTCATCGTATTGACCGTCTCAACCGATACGTCCCGGATCTTCGCGATACCGTTTCGCATCTTTTTAATTTCATTCGAGATGGACGTGGATTCTTTATCCGATGATTCCGCAAGTTTTCGGATTTGCCCGGCAACCACTGCAAACCCTCTGCCCGCCTCTCCTGCGTGGGCCGCTTCTATGGCCGCGTTCATGGCGAGAATATTGGTCTGGGCCGCAATGTTGACCAAGGTAGCGTTTGTTTCCTCAAGAAAGGCAGACTGTTCTGCGATACGCCCTAATTCTTCTGTCAACTGAACGAGCATTTTCCGCCCAGCATCCGACGCCTTGCTGAGATTCCCCGTTGTCGCGTAGGCCTGTCCCACAACAGAACGGACCGAATCAATATCCGCCACCAGTTGTTCTATTGACGTTGAAGATGCGGACAGATTACTGATCTGCGTCGTCACCACGTTTTCAAGGGAATGAATGTGCTTAACGATTTCTTCTACCGATGCCGAAGCCTGGAGTACCGAATCCATCTGGACATTTGCCTTGTGCTGTACCGAATCCATCGTGCGATTAATGACGCTCAGTCCATCCGAAGATTCCCTGATAGAGATATTCAGGTTTTGGCTGATGTTCTTTTGTCCGAGATGCCTGTTGTTGATATCCCCCAGGTCTTTTTGCAAATTATCCCGGATGGTATAGAGGGCCCGCTGTATATCACCGATTTCATCCTGCCGCGTTGCGTCTATTTTTATATCAAAATGCATATTCGCCAACGCATTTGCCTCGGTCACGATTTCCTTCAAAGGGCGCACCGTGTTCCGGGTGATGATGATGGAGATAAGCACGGCGGAAACAAGCAACAGAAAAACACTGATGAGTATCAGAATAAAGAGGAGCTGGTCAGACTCCACAAACACCACTGATGCCGGAATTGTTGACACCAGAATCCAATCGACTTCCGGTATGACCACCGAATAAATGAACACCTCTTTGTCCATATTAGAAAACAACGATGAGGAGAGGACGCTATTGCGGTAACGTTCAAGTCCTGCTTCGGTAAAGAAATCTTTTTGCAACACTGCGGTACGGTTGGAATGTGTAATAAAGAGTCCCTGCTTATTTAAGAAGTAGATCTGCTGTTCCGGCAGCGAGTGATTCTTCTGCAGCATATCCTCCAGAAAACCTATGGAGACATTCCCAGAAATAACCCCCAGATCCTGTCCCGACTCATCATACACATTGATTGATACGGACGTGATAAGCTGTCCTGAACTTGCCGCTATAAAGGGCGCCGCGTATGCAGTCTGTCCGGGATGCGCCTTGGCACCGGTAAACCATGACCGTTTCGTATTATCCCAATCAGGAGCCGGAACCGTACCATCATTGTAGACCGCATACCCGCCAGGTTGATTCCAAACACGATTATTGGAACAATACATGGTCTGTATCACGGATTGAGTTGCGAGGACACGCTGCATAAAGCCACGAAGTCCCGCTTGATCAACCGGTTCCGCACCCATCAAAGGCGCAATACCAACAGCCGCAAGGCGCACCAATTCCGACCATGCTTCAAATTGAGCAACCACCGCATCCCGCACATGCCCAATGTTGTCCCGCACATTTGTTTCAATTTGCCGGTTTAAAATAGAACGCAAATTAATAACAAGCACGGAAAACAAAGCTACGGTAATACACACAATAAACGTTACACAAATAGCGGTAATCGTCACCGCAAAAGACGTTTTTCTTAATTTTTCCACCACCCTTAAACCCTTTCACCGAATTGAAATATGCAGATCAATGAAATATAATAAGCAACCATAATTTCCATCTTTTAATATACTACTATTTTTTGTTCAAGTCAAGTGTTTTGTCATAAAAAAAATGAATATTTGATTAAAGATAAGAAAATTAACATGTCATTTTAGGAATTATTTTTTACTTCTCAGGTTTGCTAGTGAAGCGATAAGTATTGGAGCAATTCCGCCAATAGTTGCGACTATTGCTCCGGCGTCGTTTCCTGATTTAGAGAGGTATACACAACTTACTATGCCGACAAGCCCAAGACCAAATGCAAGGAACAAGCCAGCAAGGATTGAAAATGAGTCGGTATTTTTCCGCTTTACATCAGCCTTGGCATGGGCTTCTGCAAATTCTTTTATGGCTTCCTGAAGGTTATCCCCCGCTTGAGCAAAAGCATCTCCCACGCCATTCCAGGCGGACTTTGTCGTTTCCTCAAGGGGTTTAATATCTGGAAATAAGGTTAAACGGGATATTCCTTCAAAAAATGGGTTCATTTTGTGTCTCCTATACCGTAGCATACCTTACCTGATACTCCCTGTCAACGGTCTATAAGCCCCTCCAGCGCCTTTCTGATCTGTTCCGGGTTTCCCTGGTTTTCCGTGATGATCCGGCTGACCGTGTCGTACCCAAGCTGGGGCAGATAGGCCATGGCAAAGGCGTAGGAGGCATCCAGCAGAGCCTTGCACCGTTCCCGGTCCGGGACCAGGAGTTCTACACCTTTGCACCGGAAGATCGGAACTGCCCGGCCTAAGAGGGAGAGGCTTTCCAAGAGTGTGTCGGCGATGAGGGGAGACAGGGCGTTGAGTTCAAACTCCCCGTGGGCTGCGGCAATGGTGATGGCATAATCGTTGGCCATGACCTTGATCGCCACCTGGATGACCATTTCGGGGATCACGGGATTCACCTTCCCGGGCATGATGGTGCTCCCAGCCTGGAGAGGCGCCAGCCGCAGCTCCCCTAGGCCGCCGTGGGGGCCTGAGTTCATCAGCCGCAGATCATTGGCGATCTTCATCAGATTAACCGCCAGGGCCTTGAGTAGTCCTGAGACTTCCACAAACACGTCGTTGTTCTGGGTGATGTCCATGGGATATTCTGCCGCGGCCAGGCCAATGCCGGTGAGTTCCCGCAGGGTTTCAATGGCAGCATAGCGGTACTTCCGTTCGATTTTATCGCTTTTGTTCGAGATACCCACTGCCTGGCCCCCCAGGTTTATCTGCCGCAGCCGCTCCTCAATCTTGTAGAGCCGCCAGCGATCCCGTGCTATGGCCTGGGAGTATGCGCCGAACTCCGCCCCGAGGGTGATGGGAATCGCGTCCATGAGTTCGGTTCTGCCCAGCTTTTTGATATCCCCCCATTCGTTTTCTTTTTTCTGCAGCGCCTCTTGGAGCTTGGCGCAGGCATCGCTCAGTTCCCGGAGGAGTTCTATGGCGGCGATCCGCAGGGCCGTGGGGTACACGTCGTTGGTGGACTGGCCCCGGTTCACATCGTCCAGGGGATGAATCGTGTCATAGTCCCCAGGGGACTTGCCCAGGATACCCAGGGCGAGGTTGGCGATCACCTCGTTGACGTTCATGTTGGTGGAGGTACCTGCCCCACCCTGGAGGGCATCAACGATGAACATGGCCGCTGCCTCGCCGGCGAGGATCCGGTCGCAGGCTGCGGCAATGGCCCCGTAGATCTGCTCCTTGTTTCCCTGTTCGAGTTTTTGATAGGTGATGGCAGCGGCTTTTTTCACCTTGACCATGGCGTGAATGAGCCGCAGATTCGTTGGTTTATACTCCAGGGTGAAGTTATCCCGTGCCCTGAGACTTTGCAGGCCGTAGAGAGCGTCGTCAGGCAGGGCCGCTTCACCTAAGGCATCTTTTTCGATTCGCATTTTTTTCCCTTTTTTTCCTTAGTCTTCAAGCTCAGTGAGTATATGGGGAAACATAGCGATACTCCGCTTCAGGATCCCCTGGATATGGGCGATGATAATGCCGTAATTGGTCATGGGCACGTTCTGATCCTGGGCGCATTTCTGACGGTACCGCATTTCCCGTTCGTTCAACATACAGCCCCCGCAGTGGACGATCAGCTTATAAGGTCCAAGGTCTTCGGGGAATGACCCGCCGGAGGTGAAGGCAAAGGTCACGTGCTTGCCTGTGTACTCCTTGATCCACCGGGGCAGTTTGACGGTGCCAATGTCGTCGCATTGCCGGTGATGGGTGCAGCCCTCGGCAATCAACACCTGGTCGCCGTCGGCAAGGGTATCCAGGACCTTCACCCCCTGTACGGTCTGGGCAAGGGAACCCTTGTACCGGGCAAAGAGGATGGAAAAGGAGGTGAGGGGAACATCCTTCGGGGTGTCTGCCGAAACCTTGGCAAAAACCTGGCTATCGGTGATCACCAGGGCGGGCTTTTTCCCCAACTGTGCCAGGGTTGCCCGCAGCTCAAACTCCTTCACCACAATGGTAACCGCATCAGCTTCCAGAATATCCCGGATGGTCTGCTGCTGGGGCAGAATCAGCCGGCCCTTGGGGGCTGCCTTGTCAATGGGGATGACCAGGACCACAAAATCTTCCGGACCGATAAGGTCCCCCACAATCCGCAGCTTAGGTTCCTCCCGCACCGCGAGGGCGGCGATTCGTTCTTTTAAGTCGTCGATATGGGCGTTGGTTTTCGCGCTGACGGAGATTTCAGTATCCCCCGCCTGGTACCCAGCGGTTTCGAGCAAATCGCTCTTGTTATAGGCCACGATAAAATTGACCTGTTTGGCCTTAAACAGGGCGATCAATTCCTCATCAGCCCCTGACTTACCCACAGCAGCATCCACTACCAGCACCGCCACATCGGTCTTATTCAGCACCTGTTTGGCCTTCCGCACCCGCAGTTCCCCCAGCATCCCCACATCATCAATACCAGGGGTATCAATGATCACCACCGGCCCCAGGGGGAGCAATTCCATAGCCTTGTACACCGGGTCCGTGGTGGTTCCCTTGACCTCCGAAACAATGGCCAGGTCCTGGCCGGTAACGGCGTTGACGAGGCTCGACTTCCCCGCATTCCGCCTGCCAAAAAATCCGATATGCGTCCGCTCCGCAGAGGGCGTTTCATTCATTCCCATGATGTTCTCCTTTTTTTCTATTTTTTTCTATATTATAGCGATATGGCGATTATTATTTCAACCTTTCTTCACGGTTTGGGGCGTAAACTGGGGTGCGGGGATTCTTTTTACCTAAGCAATCCCCTCGCGCCCACAAATTTTTTTTTAATTTTTTTTAAAAAAAGGTGCTAAAGTGCTTGACACTTTTTTTGAGGATGTGATAGAATAAAACCATTCAGTTTGCGGTTAAGCAAACAATATCTTGAAGAAGGAGGAGGCGTTTTATCATGTTTAATCGTCTCATGTGCTAT
>JAITQK010000049.1 GCA_031288975.1 Treponema sp.
GGAAACACCGCCGCGATAATATCAGCCTGGAGGACGATATTGGCGATGGATTCCAGTGCTCCGTAACGGGTGTTTCTGAGTTCTTTTATACATTCCTTGATAATGGCAAACTCACTGGAAGTGCCCCCGCTGAGGTTAATGGAGGTGAGCTGTAAGAGCCGGTTAAAATACCTGGCAATGTGCTGCCGCAGGGCCGCTTCATCACACTCCGCTCCGGTCGTGCCAGAACACAGGCCGCTTTTTTCCAGCAATGGTCTGATATCAGGAGTAGGCGGCATGGGGGTCTTCAAGTGTTCTTTCAGATTGAGGTATAACTTGCCGTTTTTTTTCGTTACCTGCTTGAGTTCCTGGGTGATGGTCTCCAGGAACAGCTCCACCCCTTGGGTTTCAGTGTGCCACTTGGCCAGGAGTTCCCGGCCCTGGTTTTCCATGAAGGTATAGAACTCCAGGGGCCTACTGATAGGGCTATATTGCAGCACTGTTTCGGCGAAGAGTTCTTCTGCCAGGGTCCTGATCTTCTTGTCCGCCATGAGCACCTGGAGCGCGGGATCATCCCGGTGATCCAGCACAAAGGGTAGGCTGGCGTTGAGGACCATATCCCAAACCGCCGGATCATCACTCTTAAAATCCGGACTAATCCCATAACGCGGGGCGGCAATGCGGGCAATGGTCGCGCAGAAGGAATCCAGAGTGGCGATCTTTGCCTTGTGAAAATTCGCCACCGCCTCCTGTGCCCGCTCGTTATCCCGCTCTTTTGAAAGCAACCCATAAATACGAGTGTACATTTCCCCTGCGGCCTTGTTGGTAAAGGTGAGGGTGAGAATCTCCTCCACCTGGTAACCTCGCTCCATAACGAGCCAGGCATACCGGGCGGCTAGGACCTTGGTCTTCCCCGATCCTGCGCCGGCAGTAACAACCGCGTTGACCTGAGCGGTTGCAGCCTTCCGCTGTTCCGCGTCCAAATCCGCGAGCATAGATTCACAAGGCATAGGCATCCTCCGTTCCAGGGGCAGCGTCACCGGAAGAACCGGCATTGAGTGAAAAGGTGGTCCGGCAGATATTCTTATAAACACAGGTCAAACAATCGGTAAAGGGGATTACTTCAGGGGAAAAGTTCAATCTTCCAACGGCCTGCTCAAAGTGGCGTATATAGGTTTCCAGGGCATCCAGGGTCGGCTGATACTCTTCCCGGTCATGACCCTGTTTCCGCTCCGGTTTTCCCACCACCGCGGTGATATCATGCTGATTGATGCTCATGAAAAAGGCCCCATCCACAGGCACGCTCGTTTTTTCTTCGTATAATTTGACGTACATAGGCATCTGAAAATTCTTCAGCGGAAATGCCTCGGTGTCGGTACTGTCCTTTTTGGTTGGAGGGGTGCCGGTTTTATAATCAATGATGCACGGCTCATGATCGCGGGAAACCGACACCCGGTCGAGTTTCCCTGTGAGCAGAATCCCGCCCTGTACTGATTCCAGGACCGTTTCCAGCTCTTCCACGGAAAACCCCGCAAAGTATGTAAGTTCTGTTTGTAAGAGCCGTGACAGTCTTCTGGCAATCGCCCTGGATAGGGAAACCAGGATGGGCGCTGCCAGCGGCCCCTGAAAGGCGGGATACTGGCAGGCAGCCTCGTTGGTATACTGCCGTACCCAGAAACGGTAGTCCTCCATTCGCCGAGGCTCAAAGCGCTGATCCTCCGTGCGGATTCGGGTAAAGACCTTGCGTAATATCTCATGGTAGAGCATCCCCAGTGAGGCATCGTCCAAGAGGTTCGCTTCCAGGGAAAATTCCTCAAGGTTGAAGATTTTCTGAAGGAACCACAACGCGGGGCAGGTGAAAAAGTTATTCAGGTCTGTGGCAGATACCTTGAGCAGTACGGCGGCTTGCTGCTCCTCCGAAACCGCAGTCCGCTGTTTTTCAGTAATCCGGCTGTTTACCAGTTGGGCATAATCACCACAGGGAAAGGGGCCTTTAAGCAAATTGAATGACACTGCCCTTGATCCTTCCAGAACGGTCCGCCACTGCTTAAAGCCCACTTGCTGAATCGAAAAAAGCCGGGCTGGAAATGGCACTTGGTTATCCGCGTTTCCGGCGCTGCCCCCGGCGGCCCACCAGTCCCGTTCCAGCAGAAAGGGATCAGGTGGGACCGGAGCTGGCACCGTGGTGCCTGAAAAAAAGCTGTGGGGAATCACCCAGCCGGAAACCGTTTCTTTTGCGGCGCTTATCCGGCTATAGGCTTTGAACGCCCCCTGCGCCTCTAGTCGGTACAGGCGGAAGAAGGCCGCCGAAGCATCGGTGTCAGTGAGACCCAGCCGCTTCCGCTTGTCCTGCCGCAGAAACTTGAGGGGCTGATACAGGACCGTCGTCGCCTTCTGGGAGGCGTTGAGCACAAAGTGGCAGGTAAAGGGCGCCCCTGCTGCTGCCCGGTAGGGAAAAAGCCACACCCCTGGTTCCCGTCCTAGAGGACCTGGTTGTTTCTCCAAAACCGATACATAAAACGTGAAGGGTGAGACCGGGATACACTCAGGATACTCCCCTTCAAGCTCCACCAAAGCGGAGAGTTCTTCCATACACCGGCCAAGAATCGCGTCCCCCTGGGTTGAACAGGCATCCGGGCACAAGAACCCCTGCGCTGAATCAGGGACTGCCGCCCCTTCCGAGGTTCCCGTTGCGTCCTGCTCCAGTACACCGGCTGCTTTGGACCAGGGCCAGCCCTGGAAGGCACGGTACTGTTTCCTGAGTTCGGTAAAACTTTCAGCATCAACGATAGCCCGCAAAGCAGCCTTCAGATCGTCATAATACCGGCGCAGCCGCTCTTCCCGGGGACTTCTACGGAAGGCTTCGATCCACACATCCCGTATGTGGCCGTTTTCACGATACGCGGACACACAGTTATTGGTGATACCGAATTCGATGAGTTTCCGGTTTAAGGTTGGATACCGCCAGGGGAGGCGCTCGTTGAGGACCAGGGACTTCAGGGAGACAAAGGAAAAGTTATTGGCCACACAGTCTTGGATCAGGGGAAAGAGCCGTCCTGTCCCCTGATCAGCCAAAGGCTGTCTCAACTGGGAGTGTACCGGAATATTGTAGAGGGAACATTCCCTGAGTATATAGGGTTCCAGGTCTTCAAGTTCCGGCACACTGAGGGCCATATCTTCATAGAGTATCCCCTCTGTTTCATGGAGCCGGCGGAGTTCCAGGACCGTGGCCCGCAGCTCCGCCCGGAAAGAATCGTAATAAAAGAAGGAAGCCGGACTTTCGGTGTCTGCATTGGTGACGAGGGTGATGGCCGGCGTGTCCCGGAGCTGTTCCTCATAGGCGGCAAAGTCTTCGATGGTCTCGGGGAAAAACAGGTAATAGTGGTGATTGGTATGTTCCAGGGACAGCCGTTCCCAGTCCGGTTCAAAAAGACGGTGGCCCATGAGGAACCCGGCATACTCCCGCTCCAGGAGGGCAAAGTCCCGATCCTCATCGTCCTCCCCGATGAGGGCAGCCGCTTCCCGCTGGGTTTTCAAGCGCTTGAGGGCCGGGAGGATGGCGGTGATTTGTCCGGCGAAAATGTTCCCCCCTTCCGCAAAGTCCAGGGGGATAAGGGAACGAAAAGGAAGCCCCGTTGTTGCAGCTATACCCGAACCTAGCGCTTCTTGATCTGAACTGCTCCTTTGGGCAGCCTCGGCGTTTTTTCTGATCAGGGCCTCGACAAAGAATTTTCTAAGCACCTGATGCACCGGTTCCCGATCCCCCAGTTCCGCCTGGATAAGCTGTTCCTTAAACCGCTTCCAGGAGAGGAAACGGTTTAAGGCCACGGACCGGATCCCCCTCATGCCGGCTATGGTCCGCGCCCAGCGGGATGCTGCTATTTCTGAGGGAAATACGAAACGGCTGGTCTGATGAGGTATTTCCCTGGCAATGGTATTTAAAACGGTGTTCATAGCTTGTACCAGGCCAGGGCCGCGTATCCCACAAAAGAAGCGGGAAGCTCCCCACCCGGGTCTCCGGCATCGACACTGGTTCCATAGCGTAACAGTTCCGCAGTACCTGTACCCTGGGATTGGGCAAAACCCATCACCCCAAGCACCGCCCCAACAGAACAGGCGGACTTGTCCTCCCGGGCCTTTTCAAGAACCTGTTCAGGGTTTCCTTCTTCCACCGCATGAATGAATGACCGGTCATTCACGTCCCTAACCCAGTCCAGGGCTTTTTTGCCCCTGCCCTGAGGGGAAAAGTCGTAATTATCACCGTAATGGGTCAGGTCCGTGGAACCCAGCACCGCCACGTTCCGGCCCAGGGCGTTCCCAATCCGGCCTATCTGTTTTCCTGTTTCAAAAGAAGTGATTTCCGCAGGAAGCCGGAGCCAGAGCACCCGTGCATGAGGGATAAAATAACGGACCATGGGGACCAGGATTTCAACCGTATTATCCTGATACCGGTCAGCCCCAAAGGAGCATGTCAGTTCTTTTTGAAGACCATCCCTGAATTCGCCGTCAAACTCAATATCCCCCAGCGGGGTTGAAACCCCATCTTCTTCAGCAAAGAGCGGCGGCATCCCTGCCGGCACGTGCCCGCCGATAACGACCACCGTATCCGCCTCTGGATCGAGGGCTGCTACGGAAGCGGCAGCTATGGTACCTGCATAAAACCAACCCGCATGAGGCGCCACTGCGGCAAGGGCAGCCTGGGGACGGGTGTTTTTAGGAATCCCCGCCAAAAATCCGGTGATTTGATCCTCCCGCTGGGGATACCAGCCAGCAGGAAGGCACCTTCTCCTTATCATCATCGTTATACCTCCCCCGGCTTTTTTATTCATTGTTTCAATCCACGCGCTCCCATGGTGCGCGACCAAACCCCTTTCTTCACGGTGGGGTTTCTTTATATTGAACAATCAAGCGGCACCGTGCAGAGCCGCCTGCGCCGGATCAGCGACCTGGTGAACGATTATAGCGAAGGTCAGTAAGCCTCGATATATTCCGCCGCGCTGTGGGCTGCAACCGCGCCCTCCCCGGCGGCGACTACCACCTGCCGGAAGGGAGTAGCACGGACATCCCCGGCCACGAAAAGTCCGGGCACAGAACTGGCCATTGCTTGATCCGTAACAATATACCCCTTTTCATCGGTCCGGGCATCGGGAACCAGGGAGGTTTGGGGGATGGCACCAGCAAAGATAAAAACCGCGTCTGTAGCCTCCTCGTACCGTTCCCCTGTATCGGTTCGTTCCAATACCACAGAGGAAACCTTTTGTTCCCCCTTAATCTCCAGGAGCCTGGTGTTGAACCGTGCCTCAATATGGGGATTATGGAACACCCGTTCTGCCAGGGCCTTTTGGGCCCGGAACTTTTCCCGCCGGTGGATGATTATGACCTGAGAGGATAGTCGAGCAAGGTACTGGGCCTCAACGCAGGCCGCGTCTCCCCCGCCAATCACCAGGATTTTCTTCTCTTTAAAGAAGGGTCCGTCGCAGGTCGCGCAGTAGGAGACCCCCTTGCTGCGAAATTGCTCTTCCCCGGGAATACCCAGGGGCCGGCGCTTGGTCCCGGTAGCAAGAATCACCGCCGGGGCGTTCAACGTCTCACCGTTTCCCAGGGTTACCGTGAAGCGATCCCCCTCTTTTCGGAGGGAGCTTACCGTTTCGGTCATGAAGCAGGCGCCGAAGGCTTCAGCTTGGCGGTGCATATCCTGTGCCAGTTCAAACCCCGATTTAGCAGGAATATCACCAGACCCAATGTTTCCGGGATAATTTTCAAGCGCATCAATGAGCAGGGCCTGACCTCCGGGCATAAGTTCTTCAACCACCAGGACATGCAGATTCGCCCTGGCCCCGTATTGGGCTGCGGTAAGCCCCGCAGGTCCTGCTCCCAAGATTATCAAATCTGCATCCGGTTTACCCATAGGTTAGCTCCCCCTACTTTACCTTGATACTATACCCTGCTTTGCGGGGAGCTGCCTTGGGCGTGTCCCCGGTAGCATACCCCAGGATACAATGACCAATACCAACGTAATGTTCAGGGATGCCCCAGGCTTTCAGCAGCGCCTTGCCCTCAGCGGTCTCGAACACTTCCTTGGCCCGGTTAATCCAGCAGGAACCAAGCCCCAAAGCAGCGGCGGCGTTCATCAGGTTCCCCATCACGAGAGACCCATCCTGAATAGGGGTTACCTTGGTCGTATCCACGAGAACATTGACCACCGTGGGAGCGCCGTAGAAAGGCTTCGCATCGGGGGTCTTGAGTACCTCGGCGTTCAGGTGCTGGAGTTTTTCAATGATGGCCTTATCCTGTACCACCACCATTACCGCGGACTGAGTGCCCATGCCACTGGGAGCATAGGTACCTGCTTCTAAAATAGCGTCCAGTTCTTCATCCGTGATCTGTTCAGCCTTGAACTCCCGGATGCTCCGTCTGTTCTTTAAATCTTCAAGGGTACTTTTCATAGCACACCTCCTTTTTACAATTCCAAGTCCTGGGTCGAAACTTTTTGTACCGCATAAGCGGCAAAATCCGCGATTTTCATAGCCGGAAGCTGTTTCCCATCCCGCAGGCGTACGGAAACGGTGCCTTCGTCCATCTCCCGCTGACCTATTACCAGCATATAGGGGATCTTCCGGTTTTGACAATCCCGGATCTTCGCGTTCATCCGGCGGTCATCCAATTCCGCGCTTACCCGCAGGTCCTGGGCCTTGAGTTCCGCCACCACCTGCTTTGCGTACTCGTTGAAACTCTCGGCCACCGGGATCACCGCGATTTGCTCCGGGGCTATCCAGACCGGGAAGGCCCCGCCGAAGTGTTCGATGAGCACCCCAAAGAAACGTTCCAGGGAACCGAGTAATGCTCGGTGAACCATGTAGGGCCGCTTATGCTGGCCGTCGGCGTCCACAAAGGTCATGTCGAACCGTTCAGGCTCGTTGAAGTCAAACTGAATGGTGGTCATCTGCCATTCCCGGCCCAAGGCGTCCTTGATCTTGAGGTCGATCTTGGGGCCATAGAAGGCGCCTCCACCCTCGTCTATCTCGTACTCAAGCCCCTCGGCACTGACCGCCTTGCGCAAGGATTCCAGGGCTGCATCCCACCGTTCCTGGGCGCCTACAGATTCCGCAGGCTTGGTGGCCAGATACGCCTTGATATCCTTGAAACCGAAAACCTTCCATATCTTGAGGCTGAACCGGAGCACCTCCTGAATTTCGCTTTCCATCTGTTCTGGAGTGCAGAAGATGTGGGCATCGTCCTGGGTAAACCCCCGGACCCGGAGGAGGCCGTGGAGTACCCCGGAACGCTCATAACGGTAGACCGTGCCCAGTTCCGCCCAGCGCAGGGGCAGGTCCCGGTAGCTCCGCCCCTTGTTCTTGTAGATCATGATGTGGAAAGGGCAGTTCATGGGCTTGATGATGTAATCCTGGTTGTCGATCTCCATGGGGGAATACATGTTCGATTTGTAGAACCCTAGGTGCCCAGAGGTTTCCCAGAGCCAGGACTTGCCGATGTGAGGGGTGTAGAGAATTTCATAGCCGTTCCTGAAATGTTCGGTACGCCAGAAATTTTCGATAGCCACCCGCATACGCCCCCCATTGGGGTGCCAGTAGATAAGCCCGGCTCCGGCTTCCTCGTGGATGGAGTAGAGGTCCAGCTCTTTCCCCACTCGGCGGTGGTCTCGTTTCTCCACTTCTTCAAGAAAGGCGAGGTATGCCTTGAGGTCCTTGGGGGTTTCCCAGGCGGTACCGTAGATCCGGGTGAGCATGGGCCGGTTCTCATCCCCCCGCCAATAGGCCCCGGCTATGTTCATCAGCTTAAAGGCCGCGGAGTTGATCTCCCGGGTGTTTGCCACATGGGGTCCCCGGCAGAGGTCCGCCCAGAGGGTCTTACCCTCGGCATCCTTTTGCTCATAAATGGCAATTTCCGCGTCCACCGGTAAATCATTGATCAGTTCCAGCTTGAAGGGTTCATCGGCAAAACGCTGCTGCGCCGCTTCCCGGCTCACCACGACCCGGACAAAATCCTGCCGGGAAGCGATGATCCGCTTCATCTCCTCTTCAATAGCAGGAAGATCCTCGGCAGCAATGGGTTTAGGAAGCTGAAAATCGTAGTAAAAGCCATGTTCCACCGCAGGGCCAATGGCGAATTTGGTTCCCGGAAAGAGCCGGGTTACCGCTTCGGCCATGACATGACTGACCGAATGGCGCAGGAGCGCGAGTTTTTCGTTTCTTTGCGGTTCTTTTGTGTCCGACATACTGTACCTCATGTACTGTAATGACGCCGGGACGGAAATGCTGCCCCTCTTCTAACAGAAGAGAGGATCGTCCAAGGTTACCCTTGACCATCCTGAACCGGATATTCCGGCCTTGGCCGCAGCCCGCGGTACCACCCTGCTTCGCCGCTCCACGACAGAGGGCGCCCTCATCGCCGCTCACGGGGGCATCCGGCCCTGAATACTGGGAAGCTGTTCCTCAGGGCAGCTCAGGAGGGGTTTTCGGCAATGCCTGGCTAACCGCGCTTACAGCCTAGGTGCGGTCTCTCTCAGAACCGGTGTACAGCCTACTCGTCTCCATCAATGCTATTACTATAAAAATCCATGTTTTTTACATCCTCGTCAAGGGGGAAGGACGGTACTGTAAACCCGTAGCGGCATCTGCTCACGTCAGGAGAAGTCTTGACATGTCTCAGTCTCAATCCTATATTACAGTATGAATTTGGCCGATAAAGTAACGTCCTTGCGTTTAATCTTAGCTCCATTTTTTTTTATCCTGTATTTGTTCCCTGAAATGGGTTTATTCTCCTGGGTTTCCGATGATCTCCGGTGGACCGTGCCTGTTTTGTGGGTTTTGTTTATCCTTTCCGAAATTACCGATTTACTTGATGGAAAGATCGCCCGTGCGCGCCATGAGGTCAGCGATTTCGGTAAATTGTTCGATCCCTTTGCGGATGTACTGGTCAGGATAACCTATTTTCTCTGTTTTGTGATTGACGGTATATTGCCGGCCCTGCTCTTTCTGGTGGTGTTGTACCGGGAATTCGGGATTCAGTTCCTGCGGAACCTTATGTTGAAGAAGGGGGTTGTTCTGGGCGCCCGGAAGGGTGGAAAGTTAAAGGCTGTAACCTATATGTTAGCCGGTGCCGTGGCGCTTCTTGCCGCCAGTGCGGCTCGGTTCGAGTTGGACGATGCGGTGATTTTGCCGTTACGGACAGGTGCTGTTGTTATTTTTCTAATATCTGTGGTAATTTCCGTTATTTCTTTTATCGATTATGTTTCTGTCTATAATAAAACGGGAAAATAGGGTGGGGCTGGCTGTGGAAAAAAAAATTCAAAAAAAGATAAAAAATTTGTTGAAAGTTGTTGACTTTCTCGAAGCTATTTTATATATTTAATTTTGTCGCCTGTAATAAAGGTTGACGGTCCAATTGAACAGATTGGACGTTCAGGTGGGAATCTCGGAAGGGAGTTCTACCAGTGATATTTGGCAATAGAGGGAAGGGGAGGAAGCGAGGGGCTGAAAGGTCCCTTGATAAGGAAGAATCAGTCTAAGGACTGAGAGAAGCGAACAGGACGCACTAGGAGACTGGTGAGGACTGTGCAGCGTATCGAGGAAGGGACGCCGGGCTTTAAGGGTTCGGCGGGCTTGATGTGATAATCTAGCGGCCTTCGGGCTGATAGAAATAATATCATGGAGAGTTTGATCCTGGCTCAGAACGAACGCTGGCGGCGCGTCTTAAGCATGC
>JAITQK010000081.1 GCA_031288975.1 Treponema sp.
ATCTTGGCTAGACTTAGGCTTAGGAAAAAAAGGGGAAAAAGAAGGAACGCCGGGTAAGAAGGCTAAAGACAAGTTACGGAGTAATCGAAGGATAACGCATGGAAGTATTGAAAATTTACCTTGAAACCACGATCTTCAATTTCCCCTTTGTCGATGATTCCCCTCAGTACAAAAAGGATGCCCAAGACTTCCTTGCCGAGATCAAAACCGGCAAGAGGGAAGGCTATAAGAAAATCGGCATTTATAAGCCGAGGGAGGTACTTGATGAAAACCCTTGCGGATTACCTTAATCATCCGGAGATCATAAATGAACCTATGGCTCTGCGGGAAATACACGCTATTCGTCTTATGCAACAGGATGAGACAAAAGACATGGCGGCAGAGCAGCGGCGGGAATATGCCCACAAAAAGGCTATGGCCTTCTTTGCCGGATCTGGCTATACCCCTCAATTTGTTAATCTCACCGGCCAGGGAAGGGTCCGGCAGCCGGTGATCCTGGACCTGGCAAAATAATGGTGCTTAAATATACTCCTTTTAAGTGTATTACCGTGTGAAATATCATCTCGAGCGTATGAAGTTAATGCGGAAAGATTCGTTTGATGAAATAAAGTAGAATCGCCACAGGATTTTGAGCCGCATGAGGTATAGTGAATATCATCCTTTTTGAAGCGAATGAAACCGGAAAGCCCCTTCCCAAGGGGGATGAACGAACAAGCCACCTCCTTAAGGTGCTGCACAAAAAAGCGGGAGATACCTTTGAGGCGGGCATGGTGGGCGGCAGCCGGGGAACCGGCCGCATCGAAGCGGTCGAAGCAAGCGGTTCTCTGGTCTTTTCCCTGGACCTGGGTGAAAGCCCTCCGCCACGGGTTCCCCTGCGGCTGGTCGTGGGCTTCCCCCGGCCCATACAGCTCAGGCGGCTGCTGCGGGACCTGGCAAACCTGGGAGTGGAAGGGGTTGATCTCGTGGGAACGGAGCTGGGGGATAAAAGTTACCGGAATACCACCCTGCTTACCGATGGTGGGGCCAGACGGGCCTTTATCGAAGGGGCGGTTCAGGCACGGGATACCATGCTTCCTAGTCTTGAGGTTTACCATAGCCTTAAAATGTGGCTAGAAAAACGCCCTTGGGAGCGGTGTGGAAGCTTCCTGGATACACCTGATGGAGACGCAGATTTCAGACTACCTTCTATCCTCATTGCGGCGGATAATGTACGCCCCACCGGGTCCCTGGCCCGGCTCGATACCCCCATGAGGTCCGCGCTTATTGCCGTGGGCAGTGAACGGGGCTGGTCTGATCGGGAACGGGATATGCTGGAAGGGGCGGGCTTTCTCAGACTGTCCCTGGGGCCTAGGGCCTTGCGGACTGAAACTGCCTGTATGGTGGCGGCACTTTTGGCTATGGAAAAAATCGGAGCCCTCGATTAAAATCTATCTATGAATCAAGATCAGGTTAAGACTACCCTCCTTGCCATCGAAGATGCCCCCCTGGATTTTACCCTTGTTTTTTCCGGTAAACAGAGTAAAAAGATAAACGGCCTCTACAAGCCGGAAACCAGGGAAATCATCATCCATAACCAGAATTTCCAAACTGACAATCTCCTGCTCTACACCGCCATCCATGAGTATGCCCATCACCTCCATGCCTGTGCCCGGGGAGGCACCCTCTCAACCCGTGCTCACACCGCGGAATTCTGGGCCATCCTCCACAGACTCCTGGAAAAGGCGGAAGCCCAGGGGGTTTATCAGAATGTCTTTACCGGTTCCCCGGAACTGGCCGAACTGACTGAAACCATAAGGACCAGGTACCTCTGCGAAAACGGGAACCTGGTAAAGGACCTGGGCAAGCACCTGCTCAAAGCCCAGGAGCTGTGCCTCTCCATTGGAGGCCGTTTTGAGGATTATCTCGACCGGATACTCAGGATCCCCAGAACCGCCTCCACTATGGCGATCAAGATGTATCAGTACAACCTAAACCCCGCGGTCGGGCCTGATAACATGCGGTTTCTGGCGGGGATTAGGAACGAGGATGAGCGGATAAACGCGGAAGCCGCCCTGCTCAAGGGTAAAAGCCCTGATATGGTACGGGTAGAGACACGGCATGGAACCCCAGGTTCAACGTCTGAGGAGCAGGAAGACCCGAAACTCAGGCTTGAAAAGGAAAAAAAACGGCTTGAACGGACCATCGCGTCTCTGTCAAAGCGGCTGGGCGAGGTTGAGCGGGAGCTTGAACAATGCTAAACGGTTGCATTATAATTACCCTATTAAGAGGAGTCAGTTCGTATGAAAGATACCTATACGATGTTTGCTAAATACAACCAGGCCGGGAATAAGGCGGTCTATGCTATCGTGGATAAACTTTCCCCTGAAGAACGGGAACAGGATCGAGGGAGCTACTATGGAAGCCTTTCTGGCATGGTTCGCCATCTCCTGGGGGGGACTGTCTTTTTTCAGGGGCTGTTTCGAGGCGCTTTATCAGGTACAGCCCTGGAAGTCCTTGCTCCGGTGGCGTCTATTACCATTCCCGAGGGCACGCTGACCGATGCTCAATGGAAATTGCTGGGTTCTGCCTTTGAAGTGGCTGATGAGGCCCTGGTCAAGCTGGTTTCCGGGTTGACAGGCGCGGATTTTAACCATCCTGTACCGATCAACTGGTACGGAGGTAATCCCCCTTCGGTGCCCCTTTCTTTTTTGCTGAACCAACTGGTGGTTCACGGGACCCATCACCGGGGGCAGATATCCCAGGTTTTGGATGCCATGAAGATCGACAACGATTATTCAGGCATCAAGGTGGAATTCCTCGGCAGATGACGAATCAGGAAATTGTAAGCCATATCGATCACACCTTACTCAAAGCGACGGCCTCGTGGGAGGATATTCAGCAGCTCTGCGAGGAGGCGATTTTGTACAAAACCGCCTCGGTGTGTATCCCTCCTTCATACGTCCAAGCGGTGCATGAAGCCTATGGCGATAAGCTGAAGCTCGGTACGGTGATCGGCTTTCCCCTGGGGTACAGTGTTACCCCGGTGAAGGTGGCGGAGGCTGAAGCAGCCCTGACTGCTGGGGCCGCTGAAATTGACATGGTCATCAATATCGGAGAGGTGAAAAATGGCCACTTCGACCGGGTGCTTGATGAAATTACCCGGATTAAACAGGTGGCAGGTGGAAAGATACTCAAGGTGATTGTGGAAACCTGTTATCTCACCACCGAAGAAAAGATACACCTCTGCGGCATGGTAACCAGGGCGGGGGCGGACTATATCAAAACCTCGACGGGTTTTGGCAGTGCCGGTGCGGTGCTGGCGGACATCCTGTTGTTCCGGGAACATATTGGCCCTCATGTGAAGATAAAGGCCGCCGGGGGTATCAAGACACGGGAGGACCTGGAAGCCTTCCTTGCCGCAGGCTGTGATCGGATTGGTACCAGTTCCACGGTGGCGCTTTTGGCTGCCAGGTAAGGAATACGCTGAGACGCCTAGGGGTGTTTGAGTTTTGTATGGGTCAGGTACAAGGCTATCGATATAAATAACACCCCTAGGCCGAGATACAAAAGATCAAGGGCTGTGTTATATTTAATTTCCAGGGAATGTTCAAAAAAGGCGACAATCAGGACCATGAGAATGACCTTTCCCAGGGAACTCTTCAAATCATCAATACTGGTGATTTGAAGACAGCTCGGCATACTGCCCTTCAGCTTGATGGAAGGATCGATTTTACTGATAAACAGCTCATAGAGGCCCATGCTGAAGATCAGCAGGATCGTGGCAAAAAGATACCCATCAACGGAAGCAACCAATAAGGCGACTAAATAGTTGCTTTCTGGATCGTGGGTTTTGCTGTAGGTCTGTATTTTTGTAACAAAAAGATACAGACTGTTGATAACCTGCAGGGTACTTTTCACAAACATGATGATTGAGGCGAATAAAGAACCGATTACTGCGGTAATAATTATAAATCGTGAATTAAAGAGGATAATTTCAAATATATTTTCAGTGTTTTTAGATAATTTACTCATACTTATATTATAGGCTAAGGTTCAATAGATTTCAAATAAATACTGAATTCGCCCTGAGATTCTGCAATATTACTGTAATAGTATGATAAAATAGGTACCTCAATTATTCTCTTGCATAAGAAATTTTTCTATGATACCATACTAGTATAATGAAAAATGACCCCATACCATCGGTGAACCAGCGCATCAAGCAGGTTCGTGAAGCATTAAGCCTGTCTCAGGTCCAATTTTCAAAGGTGATATCCCTCTCTAGTGGGTACCTTGCGGGCGTAGAAGTGGAGAAGCGAAAGGCCAATGATCGGATTATCAAGTTGATTTGCTCTTCCTTTGGCGTAAACAGGGAATGGCTCAAGACCGGTACCGGCGAAATGTTCGATCAAAACCCCAAGGAAGAGTGTACCAAGCTGGTAGCCCTCTTCCAGGAGCTGGAACCGCGGTTTCAGCGGTATATCCTAAAACAGATCGATCTCTTGCTGGCACTGCAGGATCAAAATTCAGAACGTTGAATTTAATCCTGGGGTATCCGCTTGAGTTCTTCTGCTGCCGCCTTCTTTGCTAACACCGCTTTCCGTGAACCGAGGAGCACGGAGAGGGGTTGCAGAAAAGGTATGTTTTCACAGAGGATGCGGATGATTACGGTCATGGGGACCGCAAGGATCATCCCCATAAAACCCCAGAGCCAGCCCCAGATCATCAGGGACATGAGCACGACTAGGGGAGAAATCCCCAGATTGTCTCCTACGATCATCGGCTCCAGGAGGTTGCCTATAATCATGTTGGTAGCGAGCATGATAGTGACCACGATGATGATAGGTGCCGGTTCAGGCCAGAACTGGATCAGGGCAAAGAGGCCCGCTCCTACTCCTGCGGCAATGCTGCCGATGTTGGGAATAAAATTCATGATAAACTGAATAACTCCCCACACCAGGGCGAATTCAAGCCCTACAAGGCCCAGACCTATGGCCACAATAACACCAGTGGCCAGGGAGATTAAGAACTTCGCGGAAAGATACCGGGTAACCTCGCGCATCACATCAAGGCCGATTCGTATTATCTGACCGGATCGTTTATTCTCAAAGGCCAGATCGATTTTTTCCTTAAAGAAGACCGACTCCACCAGGATGAATACCACAAAAAGTACGACCATGAAGGCGTCTTTCAGAAAGCCGATAAAAAAATTGGAAAGATCAAAGGCGAAATTGCGTACCCCGGTCCGCACGCCCAACTGGGACCAGAGGTTTTCAAAAAACGAGAGGTGTTCATCATAGGAAAGTTCAAAGAAATCAGCCACCCAGATATAAATCTCGGTTAAACGGCTCTCGTACTTGGGATAGAGGGTGAGAATGGTCTTCCCGGAAGAAAAAAGCACGATTCCTATAAGGTACAAGCCGGCTATGATGATACTCATGGCCAGGATGATCGAAAGAATCCGGGGAATGTGCCACTTTTCCAGGAAACTAACCATTGGATTCATAACAGAAGCCAAAAGCAGGGAAAGGGTGAAGGGCAAAAGCACCGGTGCGGTAACTTTAAGCACTGCCCCTGTCAGGAAACAGGTGATAAAGGCCACGAGCAACAAAATCCCCCGTCCTGGATCAAAACGTTTGAACTGATTCATAGTAGCTTATAATACCTATAATGAACCGGTTTGTCACGGTTCAAAACACCTGTTTTTTTTAACAATGGTGGCGCCTAATTTTTTTATTTAATCCTCCAAGCTCGTGTTTGAACTCCCCAAACATACCTTCTATCGTGAATCGTTCCGTATACAAATCTCTTCCCCGCTAAAGGTGCAATTGAACACATCAGGATACGGGAACATGGAAAAATCCTCCTTATCATTCGGCGATTTACTTAATTTCACCGCACAGGTTCTGAAGTTTTTCTACCGGTTCATCTTCGGTCTAGGAGTGTGAGTAACAGAAAACAGAATATCTAGCATATCTTTGACCTCTGCGTACTGCTCGGTCTACGGATATGGGGTAAGGGGTTTGTTTTTTTGCGGTG
>JAITQK010000107.1 GCA_031288975.1 Treponema sp.
GAGCCGCTTCACGCGGATATTTTCAAGCCAGTGCAGGATGATCCAGGCAGGGACCCGTTGCTGCTCACACCGCGGCCGGCCGCCACGGGCGACGCTGTGATGGGTACAGGCCGGGGATGCCCAAAGTAAATCAAGGTCCTGGCCAGGGATTACTTTCGTCGGATCGATGCGTTCTACGGACTCGCAGAGGGCTATCCCGGCATTGTTTGCCTTATGTGTCTGGATCGCTATATCCCAATGGTTGATCGCCAGGACGTTTGCGGTCCGCCCCATGCGGGTTACCGCTTGCTGTATGCCGGTAGTAGAACCTCCGGCACCACAAAACAGATCAGCTATTTGCAGGGGTTTCATCAGCTTGCGTGATCCATTTCGTAACCGAAAAAACAGGCATCCCCAGGTTCCGTGCAAGCCGGACCTCAATTCTTGCACCCGTAGAATCTTGCCAATTGTCCAGCGTGGCAACCCCATCGCATTGAAGCATTTTTTGAATATCATATTTCATGGCATCAGTCCAAGCGACACCTTCAGGAAGTTCAAAGGTTGCAGGATCGCAAACTTCATACCCGGAACTTTCAAGCTGTCGCCGGGCGATGGCAAATGTTTCTTTGAAGAAATCAAACCCAGTTATTTTCCCGGACAGATAAAGTTTCATATAATCCTTGAAAAAATTAAAACCCAGGGCCGATGGGTGGACCAGCCCTGGGAAGCGAGACGAGTCTCCCGCCAAGACATCCAAACACCAGATAGGAGGGTCCTATGGCGCATAGGTTAAGAATAAAGAGCCGCCAGGCAGGAAGTGGTATAACAGGGCTTAAAACCCTTGATAGTTTTGGGGTGGTGGTGTATATTTGAGAAAGGCAGGGTGCGCATGGAGAGCAATCCTGGACGCCGGTGGCTCCTGAGCAAAACCGCATAGCAAGTAATTGGTATGTGTGGACCACGCACCCTGCTTATTTTATCTGTTTAAGATCTTCAATAATGCGCCGGTACTCCCCATCATTTATCGAGGCTCCAATAGATTCGATGTTTACAACCCCAGGGCCAAGGAGCTCGGACCCACGCCCGCCTCGTTTTAGCCGGGGGTTCACCGTGATCTTTGAGTAACGCCCGGCAGAATGGGCAAAAAGATAAATCAGGTTTCCCTCGTCAAAATAAACCCGGCCATATATCAGGGCATCCAAAACAGTCAGCGCACCCGCTCCGATTGCGTCCCCTGCCTTGCCATGCCGGACAGCCTTTGGGCCGTTCAATAATCGGGCTTCAAGGGCGATGGTGACGCTGTCCCCAATCTCCATCCCCTCGTTCTTTTTAAGCCAAGAAGCAACCTTATTTTCAACGAACCCCACTGCGGTTGCCTTTGACCCAACCGCATCCCTTTTTTGGGACTGGCCAATGAACGAAACAAATTCATCACGCTTTATCTGGCTGGTAAGGATGGTCCGGGCAACAGCCTCAATATCAGGATGAAAGCCATCCTTTCCCTTTTTCATGAAATCATCAAAGAGGGGAATATCCCTTCCCATTCTGCCCTGATTCCAGTTGAACCCTGGCGATATTCCCATGGGGATTTTTTCAATCCGGCCTGTCCGGTTATCCACCCATGTTTTATACCGGGTAGGCGGCGCCTGGGTCTTCACCGGGACAGTATACCCCGGCTGCCCGTCATGGGTAGGCGGTACGGTGATGCCGCTTTTTTCAAGCCGTTCTTTCCGGGCCTCGCTCTCCGCCATGGTCCAGCATTTGCAGCCCCAGCCGTTGGGCGGGTAGTGGCTGTTCCACCAGGGATCATCCTTGGGCAGGACAAGCCCATCCCAGGAAAGATGCTCTTGCCGGTGATGCTGTGACGGACCCACCCGGTACATCAAATATGGGTGGGCAGCGGATTCCTGCGACCGTTCCCAGCGGCCCTCCTGATAGGCGCTCCGGGTGTTGGTATCGTAAATGGTTTTAAGCCTCCGATCGCTCCCCAACTGGGCGTTGACGGTTTCCCCGGTCACCGGGTCCACCATTTCTTTCTTACCCCACCAGCCTTTAGCCTGGAGGGTGGGTGTAATCTGCGTTTTGAATTGTTCAAAGGGCAAGCCGTCTTCAATCGCTTTCTCCACCGCCTGCTTAATATCGCCCAACACATCGATCTGCATGGCCTTGGCTACCGTGAAATTGGTGGCGTGTTCTTCATTCCACACATCCCGGTAAGAGAAAGCGGGGCGGAGTTTTTTATTTTTGATGTAGTCCAGGGCTTCTTTGGGGATCACCGTAAAGTTCCTTTACTTGTCAAAGTCCAAATCCCCCTTGACCCTGGCCTTAAAGGTTGCTACCGCCAGGAGTTCTGCGATCTTCTCCGGCTGCCAGCCGGTCACCAGCTTTTCAAGTTCCTTTTTGAACGATGCAAAATCCGTTGCTGTATTGGCGGCCTTTTCCAGTACCGCCGCTATTTCATCGGTGATTACCGTGAAGCCTTCTACTTCCTCCTGGGCATCCACCGGCTCCGCCTCAAAAGCGATGGCCGGGTCCTGTTCTGCCGCATTAAGGGAAACCTGCCGCGATGAATTGAGTTCCATCATCCCGCCGCCGTAGGCCTGGGCCTCCAAGACATCATCATCTTCCCCAGGGGCGGTCAGGCCAAGGATGCCCAGCATTTCGGCCTTGGCAACCTTAAGGCCCAGGGGCACCAGCTTTGTTACGGAATCGACAATTACCGCGACATTTTTTGATTCAACCAGCTTGGTCTTGATTTGGGGATATACAGCCTGCTCCCCAAAATTGAAATTCACATAGGGTATCACCAGATCGCGGTTGAGGGTCTGCTCAAGTTGCAGCGCATCTGCCCTACAGATATCCTGCCGTACTTCCTCTTGACCCTGCTGATTCCCCAGAGAGCCCGGCGTACCCTCGGTGCTGGCAGTCTGCCCCAGCACCAGCTTGGACAGTTCCTTATCCACCCATTCCGCAAGGCCCTGGTACACCTGGGCGTTAGTTCCCGTGGTAGTGGATTCGACTATATCAATCATCATGGAATCGGGGATCACCGCGCCCACATCGGAACCGATGGCGGCCACCGCCCGCCGGAGGGTGGCAATATCCTCCTGGGTAGCTTTCTTCCCGTATTTCCCCAGCCTGACCGGGTACCCAAAGCGATCCGCAAAGGCAGCCCAACTGGTGATGTCATAATTCTTGATGAGCCAGTAAAAGAGGGCGGTAAAGGAAAGGCCGCTGGTTATCTGCGGACCGGCGAGCAGATTGGGTTCATGGACAATAAACCGGAAGGGTTCCAGGGGAGCAAGGCCCATCCCCAGTGGTTCCCGCAGGCGGAGATCGCCGGTTTCCCTTTCATAGGCAAACCAGCGAGGGTCCCGGAATAAAAAGCTTTTGGGTTTCCACCGTTTCCCCGTGGTGTCCCATATTATTTCATTGACGGCAAAGCCCTTCCCCAGGGCATCCAGGGCATTCTTGCGAAGGTCCATAATATCCCGGTGCTTTATAATATCTTCCTCAACCGCCGTGGCAATTTCTTGATCCACCGCAGCATCGCTGGCGGGCTGGACAAAAAGCGCCAGCCCTTCCACGGCATGTTTCCGGGTGGAGAGTACCGAGCGGTAATGCGCGTCCCGCTGCTCAAGTTCCTGGACGATCTCTAAATATTCCGCCGGCGTTTCACCCTGCCGTACTATGTCCAGGATGGAGGCCAGCTTCTCCGGGGTAAGTCCCCGGACCAGGCCGCCACCCCAAAGGTCCCGGTTCGAGCGGGGGACAGGGAATGCTTTCTGTTCTTCCAGATCGGTCTTTGCAACCGTGCCCTTAAAAAAATCTTTTAAGCCCATACATGATCCTCCCGGTCCCGGTAGCGATTATCCGTTGCCACGGGCTCATAGGCATATTCGTGATATCCCTGGTCTTCATCTTCCAAGGTGGCGAAGGTGACCATCAGCTTTGCTATAGCCCCGTCACCGTGCCGCCGCTCCCGGGGACCGCCGGATCGTTCCAGCACCCGGGGAACCCCGGCCTTTAATCCCACCATACGGAAATCCTCCCGTGCAAAAACATCATCAGGGATATTCGTCGTTCCATCTTCCATGCGGCCTTTAAGTTTGGGGAAATTCTCCGCATACCACCCGGCGGAGATCATCACCTGATGCACCTAGCCCGGCCATTCCTGAGCTGCGTACTCGGCGATCATCTGGCCGTTTCCCCGAGAATCGCAGGCGCCCCCGGCGAAATTGGGTAGCGTATTCATGCAGTACAAGAGCACCTGCCACTGCTGGTCAAAGGGAACATTCCGCAATTCGATTACCAGGAAGGTAAGCTGCTCCCCGGTGGGGATAATCTCATCAAACCATATACAGGTAAGGTCGCCGGACCGGGCAAAGTCTTCTCCAAAATAGACCGGATTTATTTTTCCCTTAAGGATGTCCCGGACCTCGTGCTTAAGCCAGGTGTCAAACTCCTTAACCCGTTTTTCTTTTTTCTCGAAGGTAAAGGCATCGTCACAGGACTTACGCAGAATCTTTACGCTTGGATCTGAAACCGCTTCCAGTAAAACTGTCGGGAAATACCGGGTACCGGCCCGGACGGGGATACAAAAAAGCTCCTCATCCGCCGCATCCCCATAATCCGCCAGAAGGGTGCTTTTCCACTCCTCTTCAATCTGCGGCGTCCATTCCTGCTTTTTTACCTGACAAATACGCTGATATAACCCTTCCCGCATGGCGTCATCAATAGTGGTAGTGTGCAGGGAATAATTTTTCTTCCCTTCCCGGATTTCTTTAATAAGCTCGTTAAAGGGATTATCGTCACCGTTATGGGTGGATAGTATCCGCACACAGCCGCCCCACATGGTCAGGGCCATGGCAGCCTTAAGGAGTTCCCCCAGGTCTTCAACAAAGGCGGCCTCATCAATAACCACCCGCCCCTGTTTTGACCGCAGGGATCGGGCAACCGATGGCAGGCACCAGATTTCAAACCCGGAAGCAAACCGGACGCGATAGACCGTAATATCCTTATCCTCATCTTTGATGGCTACTTCTTCCACTTCCGATGCGGCCGCATTGATATGTTTGGCCCAGAAAGCGCAGTCCCGGGCAAACTGCTGGGTCATTTCTTTGCTGTAGGAAAGGTAATAGGTGGATTGCCCCCCGGCCTCCTTGCTTTTGGCGGCATCAATCACCGAGTCCAGTGCCTCCACATATGATGCCCCGATACGCCGGGATTTTTCCCATACCTTCACATCAGAGCGATCCTCAATCCATTTTTTCTGGTAAGGGAGCAGCACATCCAGGGTCATGGTCACAGCCCCAGGATCTGTTTTTTGATTTTCTCTACGGTCTCTGCGGTAAGCCCGTCTGTTTTGGCGCTCTGTTCTACAATTTCAGCGGCCTGGACCAGAGTAGCTTTTTTGATGGTTTCGGACCGTTCGGCGTTAAGTTTTTCCGCCTGCTCCAGGTCCTTAAGCCCGCGCGAAACCTTAAAAATAATATCGGTAATAACCTCCGGATCAGCTTTCCCGGATTCCTTGAGGTCGTCAATTTCAGATATAAGGTCGAAGGCAGCCAGCCGGATCTGTTCATTGACCACTTTGCCCAGTTTGTTCCGGTCCTCTGCGCCAAACTTTTCGATATAGGCATCCGCCACTTCCTTTGCCTGGCGGTTCTTCTCGGCGAATTTTTTCATCCGCTGGGCATAGCGGTTCAGTGAGCTTTTAGATACCAGCGATTCCCCGGCCTCATCATTGATGGCATCCACAATTTCCAGTTGGGTGACCGCAGGATTGTGGAGCATTTCGAGAAGCTTATTGCGGAGAGCTTCCGGGAGGCGATCAATCGCGCTTTTTTGGCCCATCATTCCTCCGGGGGCGGTTCAATACCTTCCGCCCTGACAAGACCGTTCGCAACTTCAATCCCCGGGCGAAGAATTTCCACGACAACCAATGCGGACCCTTCAAGTCGCCTGGCCTTTACATACCCCCGGCCTTCCAGCCAGTTGACCTGTTCGTTTATTTCGCCAATGCCGCAATTCTGCCCATGTTCCTTAAGGAGGCGTTGCAGCATTTCATTGGAAAGGGACCGCCCCGCATCCCGCTCTATGGCTTGGAGCATAATGATCCGCTGGAGCGGCCTGAAAATATTTTCCATCATTTACCTCCTGTGGGGGTATTGTTTATAAACCAGTTTTGAATTGCCTGTAGTGTAGGCTTAAATCCCTTAAGTTCACCCTCAATGGCGCTGAGCCGCTGCTGGAAGTTCTGGAGTATATGTTCCTCAAGAATCTCTATCCGCTTGCTCATACGTTCCATGGCTTCTACACGGGCATCCCGCTCTCCACCGACTTGCCCCTTCACGGCCCGCTCCAGGGCAGCAAACTTCTCATCCTGCTTTTTCTTCCAATACTGGAAAATGGCAAAAGATAAAGTGGACACAGAAAGGAATGTGCCCACGGCGGTAAGTATAAATTTGGCTATCTCCATAAATCTTCCTATCGCACCA
Source organism: Treponema sp. (assembly GCA_031288975.1). GTDB lineage: Bacteria > Spirochaetota > Spirochaetia > Treponematales > Breznakiellaceae > JAITNP01. The sequence continues at coordinate 6,480 of JAITQK010000107.1, forward strand.
GATTGTAAATTCCAACGGCAAGAGCGCCCAAGGCAAACCCGCTGACCCCAAAAAGAAGGCGATCCTTAAAGGTGTTGGCCTTCACCTGGGGCAGCAGGGACAATTGCATTGTCAAGGCCTCGACCTCAGGGGCATATCGCAGGGATGCCGCCTTGTACCCCTCGGCATAAGCCTCATCAATAGCGGCCCCCAGTTCTTCATCCACCGCTTCCAGAATTTCCAGGACCATTGAACCGGGATATAATTTCTCCGGCTCGATCCCGTATTCGTTGCCGGGCTTTATCTTTGATTCCGTCGGCATCTGCGCGTAGCTCATCTGCGTCAGGAGCAGCACTAATAA
>JAITQK010000149.1 GCA_031288975.1 Treponema sp.
AAGGGCAACAAGCTCCCCTGCTGCCTCATGCCCCATGATGATAGGTGGTTTCCGCCGCCCTGTGGAACCGTCGAATCCGTGGGCATCGGAACCGCAGATGGATACCGCCTTAACTCGTACCAGCACCTCATGAGGGCCGGTGATTACCGGGTCCGGCACCTCCGTATAGATTACCTGCTTGTATGTTTCCATTAATAACGCTTTCATACACGTTCCTTTATTTCAGCCTTTGACCGCTCCCATAGTAAGCCCCTTCACCACGTACTGATGAAAAATGATATATGCGCCGGGTGTGCAACCAGTAATTTCAGTCGGCAAGATACGCCCAGTGTGGAGCAGGTAGTCAGAGCCGCACTCTTTAAAGAATTGAAAGGCATAACTTATGAGGAGCTTGCGTTCCAACAAGAAGATTTAAATATATGTCGCCTGTTTCTAAAATTAGAAACAGGTGATGAGTATAGTTTTAAAACATGGCACAAGTTTATATCGAAAGACAGCGAGGAGACGCTTAAAAAATTCCTGGTAGGAATCAACACAGTGGCGATAAAAGCCGGGCTTGAAGATGTCAGTAAAATGCGTGAAGACAGTATCGTGATAGAAACCAACATACATTATCCGACCAGTAATTCGTTAGTATGGAATTGCGTAAAAGAAAGTCATCGGTTGTTATCCCATTTAAAGGTATTTTCGATATATGAGGAACACACTGCTATCATAGTGAAAGGCAGGAGAGAGGTTAAGTTTGGGCACAAAGTAGATGTAGTAACAGGTAAGAGTAATGTAATACTTGGCGTAAACATAACGGAAGGGAATCCTGCGGACAGCACCTTATTCAAAGAGGCGCTTGATACATTGGTGCAAGACTACGACCTCATAAGTCTTCGCCCCAGCTACCACTTCCCAAGCTACGATAAACCCTCTCTGAGTCATAGAGCTAACGCTTACCTTATACAGAACACCAAGCGGGTCCGACTCCTGTTCAAACAATTTTCTTGTCAAGAGAATTCGTTTGGATAATGAATCTTTGGATTTTATTTTGTTTTCATAACTCATGGTACGCATGACTACAAAAAACGAAGAAAAGGGTCTGCAGATTTTCGCGGATAAGACAAAATTTCTTGGCGGAAATCTGCGTTAATCCGCGTAATCTGCGGACTGTCTTCTTCTTGTGCGTAAGGTGGCTATAATAGGTGCATATACCGGTTAAAAATCCTCTAAAGGCGCATCAGTATCCATCATTTCCGGGATGGTATAGACCAGGGTTCCGGTCTTGCGAACCCGGATTTCGGCAAAGCCCTTGGAAACCAGGGTATCAAGGTTTTTTTTGGCTTCTTCCATGGGAATATTCGCCGCCAGCGCTACTTCACTGGCACTGAGGACGCCCTTCTGCTCTTTGGCCAGTTTAAGAATAACCCGCTCCACGGTTTCCTTCTCTTTGACAATCCGGGCATCCCCATCGTTCACATACCGCCAATTCCTGGCTCCCTGCCGGGCCTGGGCGCCGATTGGGCTAAACAGGGCATTCCGAATATTCGCCGCCCTCACCTGTCCAGGCAGGGTGAAAAAATCATATATCGCCCCTACCATGCCGAGGCCGCCGGTACACATCCACAGAAGGCCGGTGGGGATTTTCCCTAGATAAAAACGGTGAAATCCCAGGGCACCAAAGCCTGAGAACAGCCAGAGCAAATACGCAATGCCCACACTATACATAATAGAACCTCTTCAATAGATTAAGGTAATCATAGCACAAAGGCCGGTGTTTGGGGAACCCCTTGTATGTTTTCCCCGTTGCCGGTACCATGATGCTACTCTATTATTATTGAGGCTTGCTATATGCTCGTTGTGTTATCCAAGGGAATTTCGCTCCGTGATAAGGAACTGGTCCGGGTGTACCTCCAGGACCGGGGTTTTAGTATCCGTGAACAACAGTTTGGGGAGGATGCGATCATCGGCGCCACCGGCAAAGGTACGGCGGATATTCGGGAACTCAGCCTCCTGCCGGGGGTGGAGCGGGTAGCGGCCACCTCAAAGCCCTATGAACTGGTCTCTCGGGAGACTAAACCGGAGGATACCATTGTTACGGTGGGGCCGGTTAAGATCGGAGGGTCCCGGATTTCGATTATTGCCGGGCCTTGTGCGGTGGAAAGCAGGGAACAGATCCTGGAAACCGCCGCCCTGGTCCGGGAGTCCGGCGCGGTGATGCTCCGTGGGGGAGCGTATAAGCCCAGGACCAGCCCCTACGCCTTTCAGGGCCTGGGAATGAAGGGGCTTGAATACATGAAGGCTGCTGGGGAGGCCCATGGGATGCCCATTGTTACTGAGGTGGTGTCCCCGGAACTGGCAGTTCAGATGCGGGACCTTACTGATATGTTTCAGATTGGTGCCCGGAACATGCAGAACTTTGAACTCCTCAAGAAGGTCGGCTCCCTGGGAAAGCCGGTGCTCCTCAAGCGGGGACCTTCGGCAACCATTGAGGAATGGCTCCTGTCAGCAGAGTACCTGCTGGCAGCAGGGACCAAGAATGTGGTTCTCTGTGAGCGGGGGATTCGGACCTTTGAGACCTACACCCGCAATACCCTCGACATTTCCGCTATCCCCGTGGTGAAGGACCTTTCCCACTTGCCGGTCATCGTGGATCCGAGCCACGCAGTGGGTATCCGCGCCAAGGTAAGCCCTGCGGGACTCGCCGCCATTGCCGCAGGGGCCGATGGCTTGACCGTCGAGGTGCATCCCCGGCCTGATGAGGCGCTTTCTGATGGGCCTCAGTCCCTCTACCCCGAACAGTTTGAACGGCTCATGCGGGATATTGAGACCCTGGCCCCAGTTGTGGGAAAGGAACTGCTGCGAACCCCCCGGCCTTATCAGGGACCAGGGGTACCAAAGCGTACCGCAACCAAGGGCGCCGGCTCCGAGGGGATCGCCTTCTCCGGGGAAAGTGGCGCATTTGCGGAACAGGCCCTGATGCGGGCCTTTGGTGAGGAGGCGCCTCGGCTCCATGTTGCTTCCTTTGCAGCGGTTTTTGACGCGGTCCTGGATGGTTCCGCTGGTGCCGGGGTGGTTCCCGTGGAGAACAGCCTCACCGGTTCGATTCATGAAAACTACGACCTCTTCCTGCGCTATCCTGATATAGCCATTGTGGGGGAACTCAAGCTCCGCATTGTCCACTGTCTCATCGCCTGCGAAGGGGCCAGCATTGATTCCATCCGTATTGTACGGAGCCATAATCAGGGGTTTGAGCAGTGCCGGGAATTCCTGGCGCAACACCCGTGGCAACATGAACCCTACAACAACACCGCCACTGCAGTGGCCTCTATTCTCCAGGAGGATGCTGGTACGGACCTAACCACCATCGCGGCTATTGCCGGGGAAGCGGCGGCTCGTGCCCATGGGCTGAAGGTCCTCAAGACGGGGATCGAGACCAACCCCTCAAACTATACCCGGTTCGTCATCATCTCCCGGCGGAATGGCGGGGATCGTGCGCCAGTGCCTCCGAGTCTGGGTTCCCAGCCTCCCACCAAGGCGTCTCTGGTGTTTTCCGTGCCCGATACCCCCGGTTCCCTCTTCGCCTGTTTGCAAATCCTGAGCGAAAAGGGTATCAACCTTTCAAAACTGGAATCCCGTCCCATCCAGGGCCAGCCCTGGCGCTATCTTTTCTATGTGGATGTCAGCCTTCCGCAAACCGAAGGGATCTTTGAGGCGGTGATGGAAGCATTGAAGACGAAGACCGAGGACTTCCGTTTCCTAGGGGCTTATCGGGCTTCATTGTAATGATCTTCTATAGTAACCGAGGAGTACCTTATGGACACCTGTATTTTTTGTAACATTGTAAGCGGTGCGATACCGGCCAAGAGGCTCTACGAGGATGATGAGCTTGTGGCCTTTCATGATGTATCTCCCCAGGCGCCGGTACATTTTCTGGTCATCCCCAAGCGGCACATCCAGAACATCATGGAATTGGCCCCTGGGGATGTGGCCCTTGTCGGCCGCCTGCTGCACAAGGCCCAGGAACTGGCGGTGGAACTCGGCTGTGCTGAGAAAGGCGCCCGGTTCGTCATCAACTGCAAGTCCGATGGCGGACAAACCGTGGATCATCTCCATATTCATGTGCTGGGAGGCCGTCCCCTGGCATGGCCCCCGGGATGAAGCCTGTTGAGCCACCATCACGGCAAAACCGGTTTATCACCGGTATGTTAGGAAGTAATCAAGGTGTCTGATCAAAAATTGAATCAAAACCTCAAAGCCGATGCTGCGGACCAGCTTGGGACCGAGCGTATAGGTAAGCTGCTGGTACGGTTCTCTGTTCCGGCAATCATCGGGATGCTGGTAAACGCCTTGTACAACGTGGTGGACCGCGTCTTTGTGGGCCGGGGGGTCAATGAGGTGGCCCTTGGGGGGCTATCGCTGGTCCTGCCGCTGATGACCATAGGCCTGGCCTTTGCCATGCTCTTTGGCGTAGGCTCGGCAAACATGATCTCTATGCGGCTGGGTCAAGGGCGGCGGGAAGAAGCGGAAAACGCCTTGAATCACTGCTTTGTGCTTCTGGTCGTGGCAGGTCTTTTCATGATAACCATGGGGCTTATCTTTCTCGACCCCCTCCTCTCGGTCCTGGGGGCGCAAAAAGGCAGCGAGTCTCTGGACTATGCCCGCAGCTATCTCCGTATCATCCTCTACGGCCAGGTCTTTATGATGGTGAGTTTCGGCCTATCCCATTGTACTCGTGCCCAAGGGTTCCCAACCATCACTATGATCAGCATGTTCATCGGGGCGGGTTTGAATATGCTCCTGGACCCGCTCTTCATTTTTGTTTTTCACTGGGGTGTGCAAGGAGCTGCCTGGGCGACGATCATCTCCCAGCTTGCCTCTGCCATCTGGATAGTGTTGTTCAGTCTCAGTAAGAAAGCCGTGGTCAGGCTGCGGCTGCAAACCCTGAAGCCCTCCCTGAGTATCATTTTCCAGATTATGGCCTTTGGTTCCGCCCAGTTTCTGCTGCAGTTTGTCATGTCCGGGGTCCAACTGCTCTACAATACCAGCATGGTCTGGTACGGTGCAGCGGCTTTGGGGGTCGCAAACGGTGGGGACATAGCCCTGTCAGGGATGAACATTGTCAACTCCATCGCCATGCTGATCCTGATGCCCATATTTGGCATCAACCAGGGGGCACAGCCCATATTAGGGTACAATTACGGGGCAAAGCGATTTGGCCGGGTGTTGCGGGCCTACCTGGGGGCAATTACCGCTGCCACTGGTATCTGTACCCTGGGGTTCCTGGTGGCCCAATTATTTCCAGGTATGCTGGTAAGTATCTTCGCCCCCAGGGGCAGTCAGGTGCTGCTGGAATTTACCCCCTGGGCAATGCGAGTGGTGATGATCTGCTTCCCGCTCAATGGCTTTCAAATTGTGTCCTCCAATGTGTTTGTGGTAACCGGCCGTCCAAAGGTCTCCATTCTCCTTTCGATGCTTAGGCAGTTTATTGTACTTATCCCCTGTATGCTGCTCTTCGGGAGACTTTGGGGACTTTGGGGAGTGGTTTCCGCCATGCCGGTGGCAGATGGCTTCTCATTTTTACTGACCGCCGTACTGATCTTCTTTGAGTTGAAAAAGCTGCGGGCTGCGGAAAAGCAGGAACCCCTTGAGGTATCATAGGTGAGGAGTAACGTGGTAAACAGGCAGCTTGCAATGAACATAGTATGCTTTCAGCGCATATTCCAGAGCGAAAACACCTGATCGAAGTTGATAGCGCATCCCGGCAGTACTTCAATTGCCGCAGAACCACGGGCATCCATACACCCCCCCTCGAATACCCCTTGTGGGTTTAACCGGAAGCGCCAGAATACCTGTTTTTCCGGGTCAACTATCCAATACTCCCGCACCCCTGCCCTCTGGTAGAGATTGAACTTAGTATCCAAATCATGCTTAGGATTGGAAGAGGACAACACTTCTAGGATGAAATCCGGCGCACCATAACAGCGTTCCTGTACTTTGGCAGAATCGCAGACCACAAACACATCAGGCTCCAGCACATAGTCCTCGGGATGCGCCGATTGGGGGAACAGAAGTACATCACAAGGAGCGATAAAGGGCTGACAGCGATGACCCATCAACTGAAACATCAAAAAACCATACATATTACCTGCTATCCTCTGGTGCCTCATGGTAGGGGCGCCCATGGCATACACGATACCATCAATGACTTCCTCCAGATACTTAGGTTCGATGTTCGCCACCTTAGTAACAGGAACGGCCTTTTCAAGGACTTGTAAAGCCAGCATAGTTCCTCCTTATGTATCTTAAATATGCTGTATTATAAAGAGAAAATCACGATAATCAAGACGATAATCATGCTTTTAACGATAATTATCGGAAATTATTATAAAGTAAATCATCATATTGTATGATATTTTATACTATTTATCATAATAGCCATATTTTATCTAAATAAGTATGTTTTTATATACATAATAAAGTAAATTATGATCATTTTAATGTAAGAAAAGACTTACATTTTACTATTCATAATGTATCTTCTGTCTATTTCAAATCCCGAATTTTTACCTGAAATTAGAATTTTATTAACTCACCTTACGCACGAGAAGAAGACAGTCCGCGGATTACGCGGATTAACGCAGATTTCCGCCAAGAAATCTTGTCTTATTCGCGAAAATTAGCGTAATTCGCGGACCCCTTTATGCGTAACATGAGTTATTAATATTCCGGGTAAAGCTTCCGGTATACGGTAAAATAGGATACCCCTTGCTCTGGATCATGGGGATCCTTTGCCAGGACAGAACGCCGTGTCAACCCGAAAACCGAGCCTTCAGGCCCGATTCTTGACTGGCGGTATTTCTTTTCATCCCTGGCTTTTACCAAAGCATCCTCCTGGGAATCCCCCTTATATGAACATCCCCATAATAATGAAGAAAGGGAGTGTTTTTTTGCCCCCAGGGGAATCGTTACATTCATAACGTCCCCGATGCGTATTCCTTCGGGAAGCGCGGTATTCATCCCTTGTTTAAAGGTTTCTCCGGCAAAAAAAACGTCTGTGTCAATGGCCGCCATTTCAGCTTCCGCCTCAATGCCAATAGACAAGGGCGCGGCAATCTCCAAGCGCGGTAGGGGATTGAAGCCTTGGGAATAGAGAACCGGAATCCCGGCGCGGATCAGGGCCATGGAAAAGAGTTCCATCAAGGCTAAATGCGGCTGAAAAATCGCGCTGTCCTGCTTGGTAAAGGCAAAAAGAATCCGCCAGGTGGGAGGCTCCCTGTTCTTTGCCGAAGTTTCAGGACCAAGGGGGAGCACCGTAGCATGGGACTGGGTGGTATTTTCGATAACCCGGTTCTCAGTACCACATATCCCACAGGGATGGGTACACTTTTCTTGACATGCTGCGGTCAGCGTACCTGATTCAGATTTGAGACATTCGGTTTTCAGGTACTTGAGGGAAATTCCCGGCTCAATGCTCTGCCAGGGCAACGGAACATCGGGGCTGCGCGGGCCAGTGATCTCCTCTATCAGGGCTTTGTGGGTTTCAAACAAAGAACGCCACACTGCTTTTTGGAAAAATTCACTCCACGCGTCAAGGCGGCATCCCTTTTGGTAGGCTTCTTCAATAAGCGCCCCGACCCGTTCATCTCCCCGACTGATAAGCCCTTCAATGCTTGAAACAAAGGGATCCTGGATACCTACCTTGTGGCCCAGGGCTTTGAGTTTGAAGCGGATATACCCCAGTTTTTTACCAGCCCCCTCCTCGTCAATTTGGGCCATCCATTGATAAGGGGTGTGGGGCTTAGGGACAAAGGTTCCCGCATTGATATTGAAGTGCATACCGGTCCGGCGGGCGATTTCCAGGATAAAATTGACGATTTCAACTTCTTCCTTCGAATCAGCCGCGTCAAGACCCACTGGAAGGCCGATCATAAAATAAAACTTCGCCCCTCGCCAGCCGTTTTTCCGAGCTTCCTGTAATATGGCGCTGACCATATTCAGGGAAACATCCTTGTTTATGGCAAGCTGCCATGCGTCAACTGGGGTTTCCACCGCAAAGGTCAAGCCGCTTTTCCTGGTTTCCGAGATTTTTCCCAGCAAGGGGAGGGAAAAGGTAGAAACCTTCAACGACGGGAGTTGAAAGGAAATGTGCCGGGCAGCGTAGGTTTGATTTAAAGAATCAACTAGTTCATTAAGGCGCTTATAGTCCCCGGTTGAAAGGGAAGAGAGGCTTATTGTTCGGTAGCCTCCCTCTGTAATAAAAGCAGTGGCTTCCTGTTCTATGGTTTCGGCGCTTTTCTGCCGCATGGGCCGGTACCAGTACCCGGCATGACAAAAACGGCAGCCGTTAGGACAGCCCCGCATGATTTCCACTGCCCCATGGTGCTGCACCACCTTCATGCTGGGAACAGGATACACCGCCGCAGAAGCCTCCCGTGTGGCAAAATGAACATCCATGGCCCGTTTCACCCCTTCCTTCCCCCCAGTCCATACCGAAGGATGGGCGACGACGCGATCCAGCAATGCCGTTCTCCCCTCTTCCGCCTTTTTCAGGGCCAACAACGCTCTGGTCAACTCAAAGAAACCACCCTCAGCCTCTCCAATCCAGAAGGCATCGATGAAGCGGCTATAGGGGAGCGGGTTGGAAACACAAGGCCCCCCCATGATTACGATGGGGTGCGCTTCTGTCCGTTCTGAGGCATGAAGCGGAATAGATGCGGCCTCAAGCATGGTAAGGACCCCGGTAATCCCCAGTTCATAGCCCAGGGTAAACAAGAGGACATCGCAGTCGCCCAGGCTGATACCGGTATCAAGCCCGTACAAGGGCATACCCTGTTCCCGGAGCAGCCCCTCAAAATCCGGGGCAGGTGCAAAAGCCCGGTCGCAGGAGATCCCCGCAATCTGATTAAGCCCATTATAGAGTATTCTGAAGGCCTGATTGGACATGCCGATTTCGTATAGGTCGGGAAAGGCGATGAGCATCTGGAGTGTGGCCTCCCGCCTAGCAAGACGGCCATATTCACCGCCCACATAGCGGCTAGGTTTTTCAACCTGCAAGAGCAGTTTTCCCAGATCTTTCACGGGGTTAATGTAGGTCATTGAAATAATCTCCTTCGGAGCCGTGAAGACCCCTGGTAAGTCTTGACAGACTGATATAAATTAAGTATATTTTAATAAATTACTGTGGCTGATGGAAGCCGTGTTTTTTCGGGCAGTAGCGCAGGGGTAGCGCGCTTGGTTCGGGACCAAGAGGTCGTGGGTTCAAATCTCACTTGCCCGATTGTAAGCCTTATGATATAGAGAGTTACGCAATTTACCAAAGACCCTACTTAAAAAGGTCAAGTAAGGAGCTAACTCATGGAATATCATGTATTCAGAAAGCCCAAAGTCCAAAACCCTGAAAAATGGGGCTACTATCTAAAATGAGTGCCCACGATGAAGCAGTGTCTGTCACAAAATCGGATCATGACTTGTTTATACGTCTTGACGAAAAAGTGAGCTTAATCCTTCAAAAAATGGAAAAATAAGAAGCGCCCCGGCGTTGTCGGAACCAATAGACGTCAACCCCACCTCCTACCTGAAAAAAAAGAAAAAAAGGGGCAAAAGGCCGGGTGATGGAGACTGGGGACCGGCTAACCCAGCCGCTATCAAGAGAGGGTTGCTCTTCATGATTGAATCTGGATATTATACGGCAATGAGATTAAAAAATTTCGTGTTACTTGTAGTATTTTCGAATTTGTTTCTAGACTGTGCTGCAATGAAGGGTATAAGTGATTTAAATACATTACCTGAAAATAGTCTTAGAGGTAATCCTTCTAATACTGTCAACGCAATAGAATATGTTTCTGAGGTTTTAGTACATCCAGCAGGACGTGAAATTATAGCATACAATAGAAGAGTATTTAATGCTAATAATCCAAAAGGTAAAATTTTTAACTATCATAGTTTTTATGTTTTCTTGAAGGATGGACAATTTGAACACACGCTTGTGTTTTCAGATACACCCAGAGGTTCTAAATATAAAGAATGTTGGATGCTTGATGCTAAAACCGATGTGGATTCTTACAATCTATTTATATATTCAGATAATCCTTGGGATGTAGAAGAATATGTAGGGCCTAATGGTGAAACAACTTTGAATGTTG
>JAITQK010000177.1 GCA_031288975.1 Treponema sp.
TGGGCATGGATTATGTGGCCGCTTCGTTTATTCGTAAGGCAAGCGATGTTACCGCAATTCAGAAGTATCTGGCGCAAATCGGTTCTGATATGCGGGTGATTTCCAAGATCGAGGATGACGAGGGATTAATCAATATAGAAGACATTATCCGCGTCTCAGCCGGCATTATGGTGGCGCGGGGAGACTTGGGCGTGCAAATTCCGCCCGAACAGGTGCCGATTGAGCAGAAACGCATCATCAACCTGTGCAATCTTGAGGGGAAACCCGTTATTACCGCCACGCAGATGCTTGATTCCATGATCCGCAACCCCAGACCCACCCGCGCCGAAGCCGGCGATGTGGCGAATGCCATCCTTGACGGCGCGGACTGCGTTATGCTTTCCGGCGAAACAGCCAGCGGCGCGTATCCTGAGCTTGCGGTTGAAATGATGGACCGCATTGCCCGCACTGCGGAGGCATCCGAAGCCTACGAAAAGACCCTTGCAGAACGGCGGCAGGTTTTGAACCGGCACAAAAACGATCTGATCCACGTAATCGCGGAAGCGGCGACCCTCACCGCGGACAGCATCGAGGCCGCTTGTATCATCACACCGACCCTGACCGGGCATACGGCGGAACTTATCAGCAAATACCGCCCCATGCGTCCCATTGTAGCCGCTTCCTACGATGAAAAAGTACGGCGCAGGCTGCTTTTGTGGTGGGGCATATCGCCGGTCGCGGTTCACAAAGAGGACGATTCCGAAGCCGTTATCCAGGGTTGCATTTCAGCGGCCATAAAAGAAGGTTTCGCGCAAACGACCGACAAGGTGGTTGTTACTGCGGGGCTGCCCCTGGGTTCCCCGCTTACGGCAAACAGCATCCGTGTTCACATCATCGGCAACGTGTTGGGCCGGGGTGCGCGGGGGTTCGGCAAACGGACTACAGGGCGCATCGTCAAAGCTGCCGACCTTACCGAGGCGGTAAGCGTATTGAAGAAAAAAGGCGGCGAAATTCTGGTAACTCACACCCTGGACGCATCGTTCACCCCCATTATCCGCATTGTTGACGGCATTATTTTGGAAGGTTCTTCCGAATTGTCCCAAAAATACATTCTCGACACGAATCCCCGTATCACGTATGTAGGTCAGATTCCCAACGCCATGCAGCTTTTTGAGGATCATATCACCGTAACGCTGGACGGCGGCGAGCGGATTGTGTATGAGGGGAGGATATAGTCCCCCGCCAGCCTAAGCTTGTAGGTAGTCTTTCTCCGTAAAAAAGACTATACTCTCAATATGGTTATTCATGGGAATCTGCCGCAGGGGGCGCACAAGGAAAAACTCACCATCCTTCATACCTCGGACTGGCATATTGGACGGGTCCTCTGCGGCAAGAAGCGGTATGAGGAGTTCGCGGCGTTTCTGGATTGGCTGGTGGAGACGATGCAACAGAACCAGGTCGATGTCCTCCTGGTGGCCGGAGATGTCTTCGATACCAGTACCCCAAGCAACCGCGCTCAGGAACTGTACTACCGGTTTTTGTGCCGGGTGACTGCTTCCCCTTGCCGGCACGTGGTGATCATCGCAGGCAACCACGATTCCCCCTCCTTGCTGAACGCCCCCAGGGAAATCCTGCGGGCCTTGAACGTGTATGTGGTTGGTAACGCCACCACTTCTGAAGAGGAGGTACTGGTCCTCGCCGATGCACAGGGAGCGCCGGAACTGATAGTCTGCGCCGTTCCCTACCTGCGAGACCGGGATATACGCTTTGCTGAGGCAGGAGAAAGCCCGGAAGACAAGGAACATAAGCTGGTCGAAGGCATCCGCGACCATTATGCCGAAGTCGCGGCCCTGGCGGAACAGAAGCGCAAGAACATCGGGACCAGGATACCGGTGGTCGCCCTGGGGCACCTCTTTACCGCCGGTGGGCAAACCGTGGAAGGCGACGGGGTGCGGGAACTCTACGTCGGTTCCCTGGCTCATATCAACGCCGGGATCTTTCCTGAAAACCTGGACTACCTGGCCCTGGGGCATCTCCATGTTCCCCAAAAGGTCGGTGGTTCTGAAACGCGGCGCTACAGCGGGTCTCCGCTGCCCATGGGGTTCGGAGAGGCGGCACAGCACAAGAGCCTGTGCCTGGTGGAATGTATTGGCACCCATGCAGCGGTTCGCTTGGTGCCGGTTCCGGTGTTTCAGCAGCTTGAACGCATCACGGGGAATTGGGAGGCGATTTCCCTGAGAATTCGTGAGTTGTCTGCCCAAGGCTCCGATGCCTGGCTCGATGTGGTTTATGAAGGATCCGAGGTGATAGGGGATTTACGGGAGCGCCTTGAGGCTGCCCTTGCAGGCTCGAACCTGGAGGTCCTGCGGGTGAAAAACAACCAGCTTGCCCAGCAGGTACTGGAACAAAGCCGGGAAGGGGAAACCCTGGAGGACCTGCATGAGCTGGATGTGTTCGAGCGCTGCCTCGCCGCACGGGAGGTGCCGGAGGAACAGCGCATAGCCCTGCGTTTTGCCTACCAGGAGACCCTGGCGTCTCTTATGAACGAAGACCTTCAGGCCGAATAGGGAGTTTGCCATGCGGATACTGCATATACGATTCAAGAATCTCAATTCCCTGGTGGGTGAATGGGAGATCGACCTCACCCAAAGCGCCTTTGTTTCCAACGGCATCTTCGCCATTACCGGTCCAACCGGCGCGGGAAAGACCACCATCCTTGACGCAGTCTGTCTTGCCCTGTACGGTAGCACCCCCCGACTCGGTAAAATCACCAAGGGGGCAAACGAGCTTATGTCCCGCCGGAGCGGTGAGTGCTTTGCGGAAGTAACCTTTGAGACCCAGAAGGGCCGTTTCCGCTGCCAGTGGAGTCAGCGCCGGGCAGGAAAGAAGCCCGAGGGGGAACTCCAGTCCCCCAGCCATGAAATCGCCGATGCTGATTCAGGTACGCTCCTGGAAACCAAGATGCGCTCGGTGCCCAGGAAGATAGAGGAGGTCACTGGCATGGATTTTGACCGCTTTACCCGCTCCATGCTCCTGGCCCAGGGGGGCTTTGCCGCGTTCCTGCAAGCAGTCCCGGACGAGCGTGCCCCGATTCTGGAGCAGATCACCGGCACGGAGATCTATAGCCGCATCTCCATCCACGTTCATGAACGCCACAAAGAGGAAAACGATAAGCTCAAGCTCCTCCACGCGGAGTTGGCCGGCATATCCCTGCTCACACCAGCGGATGAACAGCGGCTTGGGGCAAGCCTGGCAGAGAAGACCGCGCAAGATGCGGAGCTTCTTAAGCGGATCGAGGCCCATAACCAGGCCATCCTCTGGCTTGAGGGCATGGTCCGCCTCGAAGGGGAGTTGGAGCGGCTTGCCAAGCAGCGGGAGGCGTGGCAACGCAAGCTGGATGCCTTTGCGCCCCATCAGGAACAGCTTGAAAAGGCAACCCAGGCCCTGGAATGTGACCGGGAGTACGGCGAATTGACGACCCTTCGCCGGGAGCAGGCAACGGAGCGCACTGCCCTGGGGGAGTGCCGGGAAGCCTTGCCCCAGGGGGAAGCAGCGCTTCGGCAGGCGGAGGAAACCGGGAAAGCCCTGGCCGAGCAGCGGGAGGCGAAACGGGTGGCCCGGGAAACCGCGTTGCCCCGTATCCGTCAGGTTCAGGAGCTGGACCTGCGAATCGCCGAAAAAGAGGGGCCGCTCAAACGGGCGGGGGCTTCCATCGCGGAACATGCCGCTGCCCTGGATTCCCTGCGGATCAAACAGCAGCGGGACCTTGCTGATTTGGAGACCTGGCGCAGGACCCTGGAGGACTTGACCCGGCGCCTGGAGGCAACCCAGGCGGATGAAGGCTTGGTGGAACACCTCGCCGGGATACGGGAGCGTTTCGAGACCCTGCGGAAGCTCCACGACCAGGCCCTTGGCAAGGGCGCCGAGATCGACCAGGCCCAGGGGCAGCTCCAGGAATACACCTTGATCTGGCAAAAACACTTGGAAAAGCAAGATGCGGATAAACAGAGCCTTGAGGGTATGCACGCTGCGCTGGGGGAAAAGCAGCAGGCCCTTGGGGAGATACTGGAACACCGGGAACCTGCGGACTGGCGTCAAAGCCAATCCCTTGGCTCCACGGAAAAAGAGATACTCGCCCAAGCCGTTGATGCCCGCCGCCGCCAACAGGAGGACGAACAGGCCATCACTGAGATCGACCGCCGGCAGGAGGCGCTCCGTACCGAAGCATCGGTGCTGACCGAGCGTGTGGGCAGGGAAACCGAAAAGCAGACCGCCCTGGAGCAGGAGGCGGAACTCCTGGAAGGCCAACTGAGCTTGCTCAAAAAGATCGAGGATATGGAAGCGGCCCGTTGCCACTTGCAAGATGGCGAGCCATGCCCCCTGTGCGGCGCCACAGAACATCCCTTTGCCCAGGGGAATGTTCCGGTTCCCGATGAAACCCGCGAGCGCCTCAACGCGGTCAGGGCCACGCTGAAATCGGTGCGGGATGCGGTTTCCGACGGGAAGGTCCGGCTGGCCACCCTCGGCAAAGACGCGGACCAGGCAGATGCGGACCGGCAGGAACATACCAGGAACAGGGAGGATGCAAACCGCATGCTCTGTGATGCCTGTTCGACCTTGCATCTTGATGCGGATGCTCCTGGGCTTGACGGGAAGCTCAAAGCCCTGCAAGAGGAAAACGCCCTAGCCCTGGCCCATGTTGCAGGCGTTCTGGAGGCCGCCGAGGGTGCGGAGAAGGGGCTACGCATCCTGCGGGAGTCCCTGGAAAAAGTCCGGGAATCGGCGGCCAAGAGTGAGCAAGCAGCCCAGGCCGCTTGTACCAGGAAAGATTCGGTCGAACAGCGGCTCGAATGGCTGCACCGGGAAGTGGAGACCTGCAGGGAACAGCTTGAACAGTCCCTTGCCCTGTTGCAGCACGAGGTCCAGCCCTTTGGAATCAACACCTTGTCATTGGAGAATGGAAACGGGGTACTCGAAGAACTGGCGTCCCGTCGTAACCGGCGGCTCACGGATCAAAAACAGCAGGGAGATATCCAGGGGAAGCTCGCCGTTCTGGAAACCCAGACCCGCCGCCAGGCCGAGGGGATAGAGGATTCGGAAAAGGAGCTTCAGAAACAAACAGAGCAGCGGGACAGCCTCATTCAGGAGCGGGATACCCTTGTCCAGCAGCGGCTGGACCTTTTCGGGGAGAAAAAGCCCGGCCCCGAGGAAGCGCGCCTTACCGCGGAGCTTGAGGCTGCGGACCAGGAACTGGAGGAAGCCCGCCGGAAATGGAATGGGATCCATCAGGAACTTGGCCGCCTGAAATCCCGGATTGAAGAGCTGGAGAAATCAACCGGTCCCCGGGGCATCCGGTTGCAATCCCTGGAGGAAGCGTTTCAGGGGCGGCTGCGGGAATCCGGCTTTGCCGATGAGTCCCATTACCAGGCCGCCCGCCTACCCGAAGGGGAGCGCACCCATCTGGCAGCCCAATCCCGGCAACTTTCAGAGGAGAAAACCGGGCTTGACGCAGCGGAAAACGAGAAAGCCGGACTTTTGGAAACAGAGCGGCAGAAGCGGCTCACCGAAGAACCCCTGGAGGATCTCAAAACCGCTGGGGCGCTTCTGGTCGCCAACCAGAAGGAACTCCAGCAGGAAATCGGGGGGCTTCGGCAAAAGCTCCAGGACAACGAGGAGTTGAAGCAACGGCAGCAGGAGCGGACTGCGGCACTGGAGGCTCAGAAACGGGAAACCTCCCGGTGGACGCTGCTCCACGAACTTATCGGTTCCGCCGACGGGAAGAAATACCGCAACTTTGCCCAGGGACTGACCTTTGAGATGATGATCCGCCACGCCAACCAGCAGCTCCAGAAGATGAGCGACCGGTACCTGTTGATCCGGGACGAGAAGCAATCCCTGGAACTCAACGTGATCGACAACTACCAAACCGGGGAGGTCCGTTCCACCAAGAACCTTTCAGGCGGCGAGAGCTTTATCGTGAGCCTCTCCCTGGCCCTGGGCCTCTCCCAGATGGCCAGCAAAAACGTCCGGGTAGATTCCCTCTTCTTGGACGAAGGCTTCGGCACTCTGGATGAGGATGCCCTGGACACGGCCCTCGAAACCCTTGGTGGACTACGGCAGGAGGGAAAGCTCATTGGCGTCATTTCCCATGTGCCCGCCCTCAAAGAACGCATCAGCGCCCAGATTCAGGTATATCCTGAAACCGGCGGGAGAAGCCGGATAAGCGGCCCCGGGTGCCAAAAGGTTGTCCCCAAGGCGCGGCCGCTTCGATGACGAACATGAGCACAGGTTTCTACAACCCTTTTCAATAAAGTGAGCTTTTGCTATACTCACCTCGTGAACATGGAAAAAAAACCAAATCCCCAATCTGCGGGCATGAAGCTGCCGGTGGGTATCAGTAACTTTGAGGAACTCATCACCGAAGGTTACCTCTATGTGGACAAGACCCGCTATATTGAGCTTCTGGAGGATGAATCAAACCCCTACCAGCTATTCATCCGCCCCCGCAAGTTCGGGAAGAGCCTGTTCTTTACCACCCTATCTTGTTACTACGACAGGAATTACGCAGACCGCTTCGACACCCTGTTTAAGCAACTGTACATCGGCACTCATCCCACGCCCAAGCACAACAGCTTTGTGATGCTCAAGTTCGATTTTTCCGGTCTCAATACCGCGAGTGCGGAAAATTTCGAGGTCTCGTTCTATGGACGGATACGGAAGTCTCTTCTCGATTTTATGAGAACCTATCATTCGCTTTTTCCTAACACCGATGCTGAAATGGACATAATGACCCGGAGTGTTCAGAGTATAGAGGACTTGTTAACCCTGTACAGTTTGGTTACTACAGCCAAGGCCAAGCTTTTTGTCATCATCGACGAGTACGATCACTTCGCCAATGACCTCATCGCGCTGGGGAAAATCGGCGATGATGTCTATCACCGGATGGTGAATGCCAACGGGCTGGTACGGGACTTCTATGAAACCCTCAAGATCGGAACCAAGTCTGTGGTCACACGTATCTTCCTCACGGGCATAAGTCCGATGATGATGAACGACCTCACCAGCGGGTTCAACATCGCCTCGAATCTCACCCTTGCATTGGACTACAATGAGATGATGGGCTTCACCAGTGAAGAAGTGGATGCCCTCATTGACACGGCGCTTATAGACCGGACCCTCATCACGAAAGAAAACATTGACCTTGAACGGTATTACAATGGGTATCTTTTCAATAAAAACGCGGACACCCGTGTCTACAACCCCACAATGGCCCTCTACTGTCTGCATCAAATCAAGCGGACCAAAAAGCCGCCTGAACAGCTCTTTGACAACAACGTGCGCACTGACTACGCTCGTCTGCGCGGCCTTGCCCAGAACGACCAAAACCGCAAGACCCTCATCAAGATTATGAAGGAAGACGCCATCACCGCCGAGATACAGAGTAGTTTTTCCATAGACGAGATGTACCATGAAAAATATTTTGTTTCCCTGCTCTTCTACAT
>JAITQK010000179.1 GCA_031288975.1 Treponema sp.
TGATCGAAATCTACAAGGACCTTTACTTTAACATGTATTTAATCATCATGGATGATCCAACCTCAGCAATGAGCGACTCTGAGATTGAGGAGCTGTTCAAGGTAATCCGGGATTTACGGGCACAGGGCAAGGGCATTGTCTATATTTCCCACCGCATGGACGAACTGCACCAGATCTGCGACCGGGTTACGGTGATGCGGGATGGGCAGTACATTGCCACGACCCCCATGAAGGCGATTACCACCGAGGGGATCATCGCCCAGATGGTGGGACGGGAGATCTTTGAGGGCGCCCATCCCCACGGGGACACGGAACAAAACGAGGTGGTACTGGAGGCCCGTAAGTTCAACCGGGGACGGGTGGTCCGGGATGTGTCTTTTGAACTCCATAAGGGGGAGATCCTTGGGTTTGCCGGTCTTATGGGCGCAGGGAGGACCGAAACCATGCGGCTCCTCTTTGGGGCGGACCCCATGGATTCAGGGGAGCTTTTCATGAATGGGAAGCAGGTCGTTATTAAACAGCCCCGGGACGCGGTGGAGCACGGTATCGGCTATCTTTCCGAGGACCGTAAGCGCTATGGGCTGGCTCTGAGCTTGTCCGTCAAGGTCAACACGGTGATGGCCTCCCTGCCGCGCTTCCTCAAGTCCCTGGGGGTCATTGACGAGGCCCGGTCACGGGAAGTTACCGCCGAATATGTGAGGCGCCTCAATACCAAGACCCCTAGCATAGAGCAGCAGGCCAAGAACCTGTCCGGGGGGAATCAGCAGAAGGTGGTTATCGGGAAGTGGCTGGTGCGGAATACCGAGGTGCTCATTTTTGATGAACCCACCCGGGGTATTGACGTGGGGGCCAAGAATGAAATCTACAAGCTCCTCAATGAACTGGCCGATGAGGGTAAGGCCATCATCATGGTATCCTCGGAACTCCCTGAAATCCTCCGCATGAGCCACCGGGTGGTGGTAATGTGCGAGGGCCGGATCACGGCGACCCTTAAGGCTGGGGAGTGTACCCAGGAAAAGATCATGCACTACGCAACCCTGCGTGGATAATAAGGAAACAACCATGGCGGAAACTAAAACATTAAAACCCAATCTGAAGAATTCAAAGACCATGCAGACGATCCTGGCCTTTGCCAGTCTGGTGCTCTTGATAATCATCTTCACCATTGCGTCTCCCAATTTCCTGACCGGAAACAATGTGGTTACAATCCTCCTGATGACCGCGGTAAACGGCATCCTCGCGGTGGGTATTACCTTCATCATCGTAACCGGCGGCATCGACCTCTCCATTGGTACGGTCATGACCTTTGCCTCGATCATGGCCGGGGTGTTCATTTCCAAGCTCAGGCTCCCGATTCCCCTGGGTATCCTTGCGGCGATCCTGGCGGGAATGCTCTGCGGCTTTGTCAACGGGTTCAGCATCGCCAAACTCGGCCTGCCCCCCTTCATCGCCACGTTGGGGATGATGAACATCACCAAGGGGCTGAATCTCATCATCTCCGGTGCAAAGCCCCTCTATTTTACGGATTTCCCCACCTTTGGGAACATTGCGACCAAGCCCATTTTCGGCATACCCATGGGGGTGCTGGTATTTTTCGCTGCTGCCCTGATTGCCGCCTTCATCCTTTCAAAGACCATTATCGGCCGGTACTGCTTTGCCATTGGTTCCAATGAGGAAGCGGCCCGGCTTTCGGGGATCAACACCAGCTCGTGGAAGATAGGTATCTACTCCATGAGCGGCGCCTTCTTTGGCATTGCCGGGGTGGTGATGGCAAGCCGCCTGTATTCTGCCCAGCCGGCCCTGGGGCCGGGGTATGAAATGGACGCCATTGCCGCGGCGGTCATCGGCGGGGCCTCCCTCTCAGGCGGAGAGGGAAGCATCCTGGGAACGGTCATCGGAGCCTTCATCATCACGGTGCTGACCAATGGTCTGCGGATCCTTTCGGTGCCCCAGGAATGGCAGATGGTCGTCACAGGGCTTATCGTTATCGGCGCGGTCTATCTTGATATTGCCCGCCGTAAAATTAAATAGGCGTATATTCGATACCAGGGCGTGTATCGTCTGAGGGTATCGGAATACCATATATGCCGCGCAAGCGGTGAGGAGGAAGTATGAAGAAATTAGGTTTGATAGTCCTGTGTGGGGCTATCATGGTTACAGGGGTGTTTGCCGGGGGTGGCAAGCAACAAGACAGCGCGGCGGGGGGCAGTACCCCTGCCACCGTCTACATTCCCCTTATTTCAAAGGGATTCCAGCATCAGTTCTGGCAGGCAGTCAAACAGGGCGCGGATCAGGCAGCAAAGGAACTGGGCATCCAGATCACCTTTGAGGGACCTGAGAGCGAGTCCCAGGTTGATAAGCAGATCGAAATGCTCCAGACCGCACTGGGGAAGAAGCCTGCGGCCATCGGCATCGCGGCGCTTGATAGCCAGGCGGTCATTCCCCTGCTGAGGCAGGCCCAGTCCAGCAACATTCCGGTTATCGCGTTTGACTCCGGCGTTGAGTCGGACATCCCTCTGACCACGGTTTCCACGAACAACATCGTGGCTGCTGGCGTCGCGGCTGACAAGATGGCGGAAGCTATCGGCGGCAGTGGAAAAGTAGCTGTTCTTGTGCATGACCAGACCAGCCGCACGGGTATTGATCGCCGGGATGGATTCCTGAACCGAATCAAGGAGAAATATCCTAATATTGAAGTGCTTGAAGTTCAGTACGGCGGTGGGGATCATCTCAGGTCCACCGAAATTGCCAAAGCCGTTATCAACGGCAATCCCGACCTCAAAGGGTATTTCGGCTCTAATGAAGGGTCCGCTATTGGGGTGGTGAACGCGGTAAGCGAACTTGGGCTTCAGGGACAGATCGTGGTAATCGGCTATGATTCCGGGAAGCTCCAGATTGACGCCATCCGCTCAGGTCTCATGTACGGCGCGATCCAGCAGAACCCGGTGAAGATGGGGTACGAGACCGTCCAATGGGCCTATAAAGCCACCAAAGGTGAGAAGCCTTCCAAGATCGTCGATTCCGGTTATGTCTGGGCCGACCAGAACAATCTCGACAGTGCTGAAGTAAAGGCCGTCATTTATGAATAGCCCCTAGGCTGCACCCCGCTGAGGGTGTTCCTAGTGACCCGGAAGCGCCACCCGCAGGGGTTGGTCTTCCGGGCTTTTTTGTTTTTGTATTGCCGGTTCACAATTTGCGTCATTCGATGATCTTTCAAGATGAGATTGTGCTATACTCACCGCTATGAACATGGAAAAAAAACCAAATCCCCAGCCTACAGGTATGAAGCTGCCGGTGGGTATCAGTAACTTTGAGGAACTCATCACCGAAGGTTACCTCTATGTGGACAAGACCCGCTATATCGAGCTTCTGGAGAATGAGTCAAACCCCTACCAGCTCTTCATCCGCCCCCGCAAGTTCGGGAAGAGTCTGTTCTTTACCACCCTATCTTGTTACTACGACAGGAATTACACGGACCGCTTCGACACCCTGTTTAAGCAACTGTACATTGGCGCTCATCCCACGCCCAAGCACAACAGCTTTGTGATGCTCAAGTTTGATTTTTCCGGTCTCAATACCGCGAGTGCGGAGAAGTTCGAGGTTTCGTTCTATGACAAAATACGGGAATCCCTCATTGAGTGTATAAAAACATACTGTCCACTTTTCCCTGACGCCGAATCTGAGATAAAACGGATCAGCCAGACTGCCCAGAGTACCGGCGCATTGCAGACCGTCTTTACCGCAGTAGCAATTGCCAAGGCCAAGCTCTTTGTGATCATCGACGAGTACGATCACTTCGCCAATGACCTCATCGCGCTGGGGAAACTCGGCGACGATGTCTATCACCAGATGGTGAATGCCAACGGGCTGGTGCGGGACTTCTATGAAACCCTCAAGATCGGAACCAAGTCTGTGGTCACACGTATCTTCCTCACGGGCATAAGCCCGATGATGATGAACGACCTCACCAGCGGGTTCAACATCGCCTCGAATCTCACTCTTACCCAGCGTTACAACGAGATGATGGGCTTCACCAGTGAAGAAGTGGATACCCTCATTGACACGGCGCTTATAGACCGGACCCTCATCACGAGAGAAAACATTGACCTTGAGCGGTATTACAATGGGTATCTTTTCAATAAAAAAGCGAAACAACGGGTATATAACCCCACGATGGCACTTTACTGCCTGAGCCAGATTCAGATAGAGCAAAGCCCGCCTGAACAGCTATTTGACAACAATGTGCGTACTGACTACGCCCGTCTGCGCAGCCTTGCCCAGAACGACCAGAACCGCAAGACCCTCATCAAGATTATGAAGGAAGACGCCATCACCGCCGAGATACAGAGTAGTTTTTCCATAGACGAGATGTACCATGAAAAATATTTTGTTTCCCTGCTCTTCTACAT
>JAITQK010000035.1 GCA_031288975.1 Treponema sp.
CTATATCTATGAGTATTCCAAAGACATGGCGCTTATCAAAACGATGAAGTTTCATAATGAACTGGAAACACTGGGGGCCTTCACCAAGGACAGGGAAGGGAATTATTATTTCTTCTACGTCGAGGCCGTGGGAAGTAATGAGAAAGACAGGGAAAATATGGCCATGGTCAAATATGATCCTTCCGGCAACAACCAAAGGACCTATAAGCTCAAGGCCAACGCGGATAACAGCTTTCGCGGAATACAACAGCCCTTTAATGCCAGTACCTGCCGGCTTGAACTATCGGGTTCAATGCTTGCAGTGTACTTTGCCCGCACCATGTTTGTAGCGCCAGATGGCCTCAATCATCAGGCGTGTTACGGGTTTATTCTTAACAAAGATACCTTTGAACGAGTGGATAAGGGTCAGGTATCTAATTCAGGCGTCTCTCTAGCCGGTACTATGCTAATGCCCTATGTGAGCCATTCCTTCAATCAGTTTATCCTTCCCATTGACGGCGGTTTTATATTCGCGGATCATGGCGACGCATTTCCCCGAGGCTTTACTTTCGCCAAATTTCTCAACAATGGGGATACCAAAAGACTACACGCCTTTCAATTTGAAGGCGGCGCCGGTCAAAACGCAACTTACGCGGAATTGGGCGGACTGGCGAAAACCTCAAGCGGTTATATATTTACCGGCGCGTATGGCTATAATGCCAATAAATCGCGAAATATTTTTATTCTTACGTTTGACGACAATCTCAGCGCGTGCAGCGAACCTGTATGGCTCACCGATTATTCGACGGGGACAGGCCATGCCGCCCATCCGAAAATCACGGCTCTGGACGCGGGACGGTATCTGGTATTATGGGAGCTGTGCGAATTTTCAACTCAGTCGTCCAGCCAGGTGCCTGGCGGTAATCAAACAGGATATAAGTCAAGCTATATGCTCATTATAGATGAACGGGGAAAAGCATTGACACCTGTCAAAGAATTGCCGGGTCCACGGCTGAACATGAATGATACCCTGCGCTATAACCGGACAAACGGCAAGGTTTATTGGTCGGTCAACTACGGAAAACAGACGCTTCTTACATATACCCTCGATCCCAATCAGGCAATTGCTTTTAAGAGTATGGAACTGGAAGCCAGTCCTGGGGATTTTCAGTTCAAGGTAGAAGGGCAAGGTGCATCCCGGTCCATTACCATCACCAAATACATAGGGTCCATGAGTAAGCTCATCATTCCGGCTACTATAAACGGTATTTCGGTTACAGCTATTGGCGCGGATGCGTTTCAGTTTATGGAACTTGCTTCGCTTACGCTTCCCGCTAATATACGAAGATTCGAGAAGGACGCTTTTCGGCAGCTTAAACTTTCCTCGCTGGTTATTCCTTCTGGTGTATCGGTTATTGGCTCAGGGGCGTTCACTTATGCCGATATTGCAAGTATCACGCTTTCTGCTGGTTTAACCGTGATTGAAGCTCAAGCATTCTGGTATTCCAGTATTACCACCATGGTTATTCCTTCTGGTGTTACCAGTATCGGGGCGCAGGCTTTTTACAATTGTTCCAAACTTACCAGTATCACCCTTCCCGCCACTGCGGTAAACATTGGGGACTTTGCGTTCTCTAATTGCAAAAATCTCACTACTATTGTCATTCCTCCTGCTATAACGAAAGTTGGGTACGGCGCGTTCAGTGGCTGTGATAATCTTGCTCCTGCTGTACGTTCAGAACTGATGAGACGTTTTGGTGATAGGGCTTTTTGACAATATGCATTTGTCTGGAACACTCCACGGACTTCTATACGCTTCCTGGAGCCTGTTTCAGAACCGGCAGTCACTCCGGTCTCGTGGTCAGCCAACGCCGCGGTTTCCGGGAAGCGCGGCGTTACCGCTACAACGGGAAAGCATGGAGCGGCACGGTAAAGACGGCATGGGAAGCCATGTCGCTTTGGGGACGGGGTGTTTTAGGGGTGAGGAGTGTTGTTGTTTGGGGGCGAGGTTCATTCATCACTTCTCACTACTAATACGCGGGCGCGGGCGAACACGCGCAAAGGAGAGCTCAATGATAGCGTATGAATTTCAGTCGGTGATAAAAAATGGCGTGATTCCGGTTCCTGAATACTACCTCAAACAACTTGGTTCAGCCAGCGTCAAGGTTATACTCAGGATTGAAGAAACGCCGGAAGAGACGCGCCGGCGTATTCTCAAGACAGTTGAGGCGGAAAACAGCGGCGCCCCGCCCTTTAAGACTATAACTATGGAAGAACTTGAGACTATGGCGCAATGAAGATCGCGTTCTTTGATATTGCCGCGTTTAACAGCTTTTATAGCTGGACAACAGAGGATAAAAGAATAGCGAGAAAGATCGCTGAACTGATAAAAGATATTGAGCGTCATCCCTTTGACGGCATTGGGAACCCAGAAGCATTACACGGCAACTTATCTGGACATTATTCGCGGCGTATAACCGATGAACACCGGCTTATCTATAAGATTGAAGGCGATACTATCGTAATAACTTCATGCAAAGGTCACTATGACGTATAACAACCCCGATTCATCGCAGACAAACATTCAGCAGCGTTACCGAAATCGGGGAGCAGGCATTTGGCGGTTGCGGCGCTCTTTCCTCCGCCAGCCGGGAAGACATACGGGTGCGCTTTGGGGACGGGGTGTTTGGGGAGCGGGGAGTAGCGGAGAGTAGCGGAGACAATGCCCAAAAAGTATAGCAGTTCAGAATTGATCGATATTGTTCAGTAGGATGACTTGTTTCTTGTGAATATCACCGGTAGTCATCACAAATACCACCATGCCCAAAAACAAGGGAGTGTAGTTATACCACATCCCAAAAAAGATATTCCCTACGGAACCACGAGGAATATATTAAAACAGGCTGGTTTATAGCAGGAGGCTTTTATGAAAACCTATATCGCGTTGTTTGAGTATGAAGCGGGCAAGCCGGGTTATGGCGTTGTCTTCCCTGATCTCCCCGGCTGTATCTCGGCGGGGGATGATTACGCGGATGCCTTTCGTATGGCGCATGAAGCATTAGCCCTGTATGCCGACAGTGAAGACCGACTCCCTGAGCCGCGCAGTCTGGAGGAAATCAAAGCCACGTGGGAAGCTTGGCCTGAATGGGAGCAGCAGTACCAGTTTCAGGTAGCACAGATTCGCCTGTACCCACTTGCCGAAGCGGTCAAGCTTTGTTCAGAAAAAGCGTTTGCCATTGCCGTGTCACGAACTTTCATGTCGTAATGGGGGGCACGTTTAGTACACAGACCGGAGAAGGCACAGCGTATTCCCGTAAGGGTGTAAGGCTCCCAGTAGGCTTGTCGATCCGAAAGATCACCAGATTGTCCGAATCCTGATGGCAGGCCAAAAGAAAATTACCAGTGGGATCTATCGTAAAATCCCGAGGCGTCTTGCCTCCCGAAGGAACGGTAAGGATGTAGTCCAAGGTGCCGGTAGTGTTGTTGACCTTGAAGATGGTGATACTGTCGTGCCCCCGGTTTGAGGTGTACACAAAGTTTCCATCAGGGCTCATACGAATCGCCGCAGCGGTGTTGAAGACCTGAACACCTGGCGGCAGGGTTGATATACACTGAAGCTTTTCAAAGGTTCCCGCAGAAGCAGTTCCCCCTGAAGGCGCATAGCGCAGTACATCTACTGTGGAATCAAGTTCATTGACATAATAGGCGTAGGTTCCCGCAGGGTGAAAGACCCCGTGCCGAGGCCCTGCCCCGGGTTTGGTGGAAACCCAGGGAACCGCTGCAGGAGACAGGGGCGCCGCCGCATCTTTATCAAAGGAATAGACCATCACCCTATCGGTCCCCAAATCACAGGCAAATCCGTAGTTATTAAGGGGATCAAACATGAAGAAATGGGCATGGGAGGCTTCTTGTCGCTCCCGGTTGGGACCACTCCCGGTAAACTGGATGACTTGGACCGGCTCGCCTAGGGCGCCTGTCGGCTCAAGGGGCAGCACACAGAGGGTTCCGCTCATATAATTGGCAACCACCATATGGGTAGCTTCGTTATTAATGGCGACATGGCAGGGACCGGTGCCCTTGCTGGACTGCTGGTTGAGGAACCTAAGCCCGTCCCCTTCAAGGGCAAAGGCTGAAACCACCCCCTCACACGCATTGGTTTCATTGGTTACATAGAGGTGTTTTTTTGAGGGTGATAGGGCCAAATAAGCAGGATTAACACTTTCTGCAGCAAGGCGCAAGTCCGTAATCATGCCGCTTTCAGGGTGCAGCTTGAAGGCATAAATCCCCTCTGCCCTGCCGCCTGCCCCCTGGGTATAGGTTCCAATAAACCCGGCAAAACAACCTTTCATCCTTTTTCCTTTTTTGCTTTCTTTTCCTCTGCCCGATCTTTGATATCCGCGATACCGATAAAAACCGCGATGAGTCCGATAAAGACCGCGATGACCGGCACCGCCCCCCGAAGAAAGACCAGTACGTCACCCCACCAGCCAAGCCCATTAGGTACCACCGAAAAAAGCGCGGCACCCAGAATCACAATACCCAGTATAAGCGCTTTCATTGTATCCTCCAAATATGAAATAGTTGAGACATAGCCCTTTTCAAGTCAGTATAGCACATACCAGTAGTTTTGGCTAGTGCGTTTATCAAACCATGCCCCATCTTTTAATGCACCTTTTCTCAATGTTGAGAAACCGCTATTTTATAGTACCGCACTCTTCCAATTGCCGATGTTGCGCTTATTTTTGTCAAATTCTACGCCGGCCTTGAACAGCTTCTTGCCACTTCCCTGCCAGGGCAGTAAGTACTCTTTAGTATCTATCTGCTCAAGCGCTTCTTTCGCCGTTCCGTTCAACTTAAACTCAAAGCAATACACAAGCGTATTGGTCTCTACCAGGGTATCAATCCGTCCAGCGGAAATCCGCACTTCAGAGCGGCATTGCAGTCCCATCATGGTAAATATCAAATGTACGACCGTTTGATAATACTTTTCATCATCCCCAATAATATCATAGGGTATTGACGCGAAAAACGGTATCAAATTGTTCAGTACCCCGTCAATATCGCCGTCATAAATCGCGTCGGAAAACCGCACGATAAAAGCATGTAAATTCTGACCAGGCACACGGAGGTATTTTTCAATCAGGGATTCCGCAAAAGAGCCTCGAACTTCTTCGTTGGGATAATCAAGGCTGAAGATGTTCCGTTCCTCATTATACCCGGCAATGGTCAGATACCCCGATTGATACAATACCGGTACAGCCTCCATGGTTTCTGCGTCGTACTTACGGAAATCATCATACCGGACAGTCAGCTTCCCCAGATTAACAATGTCAATGTTCTGTTTTTCAATAAGTTTGATAAGGAAAGCCGGTGTTCCCGTTTCATACCAGTAAGGCAAAAACTCACCGCCCTTATCAAAATGATTCAGTAAGCCAAAGGGATTATAAACGGTTAGAGGTTTTGTTGAAAAGCGATACCCATTGTAAAACCGCTTTAATTCCGCTAAATAGCGTTCCCTATCCCGGGTGCCGTTTTGGATAATTCCATCAATTTCTGGCGCAAAGTCCTGTTTAAGCTCTTCCTGGGTTATACCGCAAAGGTCACTGTACCGGGGGTCCAATGAAAGATCCGTCAAATGATTTAAATCAGAGAATACACTTACCTGGGCGAACTTTGTTACACCGGTCAAGAACACAAATTCCAGATA
>JAITQK010000092.1 GCA_031288975.1 Treponema sp.
CTCAGAACAGTGGGTGCGGATACTGCGGAGTCCCTCATGATCCACCACCACAATCTCCCCAGGCTCCACATCCCGGATGAAACGGGCGCCAATGCCGTCAAGGGCGCAGCTTTCCGACGCAAAAATATAGCTGTCCCCCAGCGTACCAATGCACAGGGGGCGAAACCCCAGGGGATCCCGGACCGCTATCAGTTTGCGAGGGGACATGATCACCAGGGAATAGGCCCCCTGGATCCGGTCCATGGTGGCGCTTATCGCCTCTTCGATAGAGGGCATGGATAGCCGCGCTTTGGTGATGATATAGGCAATAACTTCGGTATCGCTCGTGGTATGAAAGATGGAACCGCTCAGTTCCAGTTCATTGCGGAGGGTGGTGTGGTTGGTCAGGTTGCCGTTATGGGCCAGGGCCATGCATCCCTTGATGTGGTCTACCGTGAGGGGCTGGACGTTGATACGGATGTTTGGGCCGGTGGTCCCATAACGGACATGTCCGATGGCAATCTGCCCGGTGCCCAAATCATTGAGGGCCTTCCTGGTGAACACTTCGTTGACCAACCCGATGTCTTTGTGAACCGCTATCAGCCCGTCGTTGTTGACGGCAATACCGCAGCTTTCCTGCCCACGGTGCTGTAGGGCATAAAGCCCGTGGTACACGCAATCGGTCATCTGCCAATCAGCAGGTTCGCCATAAATACCGAAAATGCCGCACTCCTCGTGAGGTTTATCCTCATCAACATAAAACATAGGCTCCCTCGTTTTGAACTCCCCAGGCATTGCCTTAATGAGTGGTATCCGGTCCCAGAAGGCGCTTCAACACTTCCCCGTAGGCAGTTTCCACGCCCCCCAGGTCCCGGCGGAAGCGGTCTTTGTCAAGCTTTTCCCCGGTCCGGGTATCCCAGAAACGGCAGGTATCCGGGGATATTTCATCTGCAAGCACGATGGCCCCCGATGGGAGTTTCCCGAACTCAAGCTTAAAATCGATGAGCCGGATACCGGCGCCCTCAAGGTAATCCCGCAATATATCGTTTATCTTCAGGGCATAGTCCGCAATCACCCCAAGGTCTTCCTGGGTTGCCAGGTTGATGGCCAGAATATGATAGTCATTGACCAGCGGATCCCCCAGTTCATCGTTCTTGTAGCAGTATTCCAGCACCGTGCGGTTAAGCCTGGTCCCCTCCGGGAGGCCCAGCCGGCTCGCCAGGGAACCTGCGGCGATGTTGCGGACAATGACTTCCAAAGGGATGATAAGTACCTTTTTGACCAGGGTATCGGTGTCGGAAAGCTGCTCAACGAAATGGGTCGGAATCCCCTTTGATTCCAGCACCTGCATGAGATGATTGGTAATGCGGTTATTGACCAGCCCCTTCCCCCTAATGGTTCCCTTCTTGGCGCCGTTAAACGCCGTGGCATCATCTTTATAGGACACCATAAACAGGTTTTCGTCATCGGTACGGAAAACCTTCTTCGCCTTGCCTTCATAGACGAGTTCGCCTCTTTTCATGTATGTGTCTCCTGCAATAGCCGGTCTTTTTGTATCACCGTCTCGGCCATGTGCTGCCGGTGGACCTGAAGTTTTTCGGCAATATCCCTGTCCGTTACCCCCAGGATCTGGGCAGCCAGAATAGCGGCATTCTCCGCCCCGTCAACCGCGACAGTTGCCACTGGAATACCTCCGGGCATCTGTACGGTCGCCAAAAGCGCGTCCAGCCCCTCGAAAGCGGAGGACTTGATGGGAATACCGATAACCGGCAGGGTCGTGTAGGCCGCAAGAAAGCCCCCCAGGTGAGCCGCCTTGCCCGCCGCCGCAATGATGACGCCGAACCCTGCGTCCCGGGCCTTAAGAGCAAAGTCCCGGACCCGTTCCGGGGTGCGGTGGGCGGACATAAGATGGGTAACAAAGGGGATACCGAAGGACTCCAGGGCCGCCTCCGCCTTTTTGGCCACCGGATAGTCGCTATCGCTCCCCATGATGAGGGCCACTTTTTTTGTAAGCATACAATCGTTCCTCTAAATATACCTGTATAATACCATAGAAAGAAAAAAATAAAAGAAGCATGAAGGGGCTTGATTAAAAAACTTGACTTATACTATTCTAATGCCGTAAAGTATAAAAGAAGAGGAGCGTACCGCATGATAGCAAAGAGTGATATACCCGGTAGCGGCAATGAAAAAATTCCTGAAGGATTGAAGTCTGATGGTAGCCCGTACCGGGTGCTCGTCGTTGATGATTCCATGTTTATCGCAAAACAGCTTGGTCAGATTTTTACATCCGAAGGGTTTGAACTTGCGGGTACCGCCGCAGATGGCGCTCAGGGTCTGGAACGATACAAAGAAATGTATCCAAATATTGACCTCGTTACCATGGACATTACCATGCCAGTGATGGATGGGGTTTCCGCGTTGGAAAAGATATTGGAATTTGACAAAGGCGCGATGGTGATTATGGTCAGCGCGTTGGGTAAGGAGGATGTGGTTAAAAAATGCCTCCTGACTGGTGCAAAAAGTTATATCGTTAAACCCTTGGACCGGAAAAAGGTTTTGGAACGAGTTGTTTCTGTTTTAAAACGTTAGAAAAGGGAGGTGGCTTACACCTGCTCTTAGATTAGCGTTGATCTCTCTGTCATTGTATGGCGTAGGAAGCTGAATTATAGAGTATGCTTCCTATGTTAAGACAAGAGGTGATGATTTTATCCGGGGGATAGCCAGGGTCTTAAATGCGTATAAGGGTGTAGATAGGGTTGGAAATAGTCGCCTGTACCACTCACGTAGGTATATTCTTTGGCACTCTATTCGCCTGTCAACCCCCCTGTCTAAAGGCAGGGGGTGGGGTTGTTTACAACGATTTATGTCTCTCGATAGACGTAACTTCCCTACGCTGGGTAGGTAGATCGAAATTTTGTGGTTTCAACAGATTTAATATAATTCATATTTTGGAGGTAATTGTTACAAATCTTCTTGTTACCGCTTTATATCCCCCTAGCTCAGGGGATAGGGGGACTGGATAAATAAGCGGCTGATGGGAGTCGAACCCACGTCTCCAGCTTGGAAGGCTGGAGATATATTATTTTATCTTCCCCTATAAATTTGTATGGCACGGATTTCATTCTATACGATACTTTTAGATTTTACAATAGGTATGATATTATCCATATTTTATCATTCATTCCACAATAACCGCACGATAACCACACGTCCGGGACCCGTCCCCGTTCCCGGGGGCACCCCAGAAGCTACTCTATTATTATACTATCAAGGAGAGATCAATATGAAACTTGGTGAGGTATCA
>JAITQK010000095.1 GCA_031288975.1 Treponema sp.
AACCCCCGGAGCGCGCGTGCCTGAAAATATATGGCAGAAGACGCTTATACAACTGCGGGACGAGTATTCGGTTTGTCCTCAATGCGGGGAGCAGATGTATACACCCTGGTCCCTTGCAAGCAAGGTTCAATGCGATTGCGGGCAGTCCTACAGGCAGCCGATACGCCTCAATGTAAAAGGGTATCATGTACCCATGTTTCAGGGGCAGAAACTCTATGCTTGTCATACAGTCGAGTCAAGTGATTCAAACAGTGACTACGCGACCCTTACCGGGGAAGTAACCTCAAAGAAAAGCGATCCCAGTCAACTGGGCATACGCAACCTTTCCGAGGATACCTGGACTTATGTGGGGCAGAAAGGTGAGACCCAAAGGGTTGTCAGAAATGGGGTGGTGCCAGTGCTTAAAACAGACGAGATACGGTTCAATAAAGTTTTCGGCAGGATTGGTGATGGAAAAGCGCTTTTGTCCGTCCCGCTTTGTCTGTTCGTGAAACAGTATAAGCTGCCGCTGATCGAAGGGCAACAAATCTTCGCTTGTCATACCATTGCCTCAAGTGATGATATGACAATCGTTACTGGCAGGGTAACTTCAAAGAAAAGTGATCCTACTCAACTGGGCATACAGAACCTTTCCGATGATGAGTGGACCTTTATAGCAACGTCAACAGGTGAACAAAAGTCCATCACAAAAGGAAAGATTATCCCCATTCCGAAAGACATAGCAGGTGGGATCATGGTGAATTTCAAGGGTGTTTCCGGCACAATTGCCAAAAAATAATGTATGCAAGGAGAAGCAAAATGGGAATGTTTGACGGAGTTCAGACAGTAAAAAAACAATTGGTACTGACCTTTGTGGTTGACACATCGGGCAGTATGTCTGGCGAGAAAATCGGGGCGGTTAATACCGCCATTCAGGAAGCGCTTGCCGATCCTGAACTGCGCGGTGCAGGCGGCGCTGATGCCGACATTCATGTCGCAGTGCTAGAATTTTCCAGCGGTTGCCACTGGCAGACCCAGATGCCTGTGCCGATTGCCTCTTATCAATGGCATCCTCTTGATGCTGAAGGCGGTACGGACCTGGGCGCAGCGTGCCGGGAGCTTTCCAAAAAACTTGACCGGAGTGCTTTTCTGAACGCACCTGGCGGTTCAGCCGCGCCGGTACTTCTTCTGATGAGCGACGGGGAGGCAACCGATGATTTTGATCGCGGGGTGAATGAGCTGAAACAGAATAAGTATTACAAGCAGAGCATCAGGCTCGCCTGTGCTATCGGCAATGATGCCAACCTAGATGAGCTTGCCAAATTCACCAGTACCAAAGAAGCGGTTCTGAAAGTGCATACGCCTGAAGCCTTAAAAAAATGGATTCGGGTGGTGAGCCTTACCGCCTCAAAAGTGGGAAGCGAGAACCAGCCGACTCAGGGTGGAGCCGTGGACTCGGCGCAGGATACGGCTGTAACAGCAGTTGTAAACCTTACCAAGAAAGATCACACGTTTATCGAGGATTCCACCTCGGGCGATGACTGGAACTAGGACTTTGTAAGGGGAAGGTCTCGCAAGAGGTCTTCCCCTTTGGGAGGAAGTATGTTTATCGGTTTTGCCTTGAAACAGCAAGGCGCGAGCCATGTAAGAAATCACAATAAGCCTTGTGAAGACGCCTGCGGCTATTTTGAAAACGAACATTATCATACTGCCCTCGCGGTGATCGCCGATGGGCATGGCAGTGACAAGTATTTTCGCAGCAGGTTTGGCTCTGCGCTGGCGGTTGAAACGGCACACGAGGTAATTGACGGATTTATTGAGCAAACCGGAAAAGAAAACCGTGGCTTTTTTAATCCGGATGCGAAAAACAACCATGAGAGAATGCGGGAAAACCTTGAAAAGATTGAAAAAAAGATGGTGTTAACATGGCGTGAAAAAGTGTTTGAGCATAGCAGGGCTAATCCTTGGACAGAGAAAGAAATTGCTTTTTGCCGGGAAAAGGGTGTTTCCATACCCCTTGAAAATGATGAAAACCGTTTAGTCAATGTTTACGGCTCAACCCTGATTGCTGCGCTGGTGGCAGAACACTTCTGGTTTGCCATACAAATCGGGGACGGCGGCTGTGTAGTTATCCGCGAAAACGGGATTGCCGGGATAGTTTTGGAGGAAGATGAGGAGCAGGGTTTTGGCATAACAAAATCGCTGTGTAATGAAGATGCGATAAACCATTTTCGGCATAACTTCGGGTTTGGCACCATACTGGGCGTCACCGTGGCCTCGGACGGCGTTACCGATTCGTTTTCCCGTGAAGATTATCTGGCTTTTAATAGTAACAATCTGCTTAAAAACTTTGTGGAACAGCCGGATCAGGCATGTGTGGAGTTGAAGAACTATCTGCCAAAGTTGTCCAGTCAGGGAAGTCAGGATGATGTGTCTATCGCCGGGGTTTTTAACGCGGAAATTGCCCGTCCCTTCCTTCCTTTTATTGAGCAGGCAGCGCAGAAACAACAGGCAGTCGTGCAGGTGAGGCAAGAACTTGTACAGGTTAAACTCGAAGCCGGCCGCTTGAGGCAGGAAAGTGATTCCTGGCAGAAAAAACACGCGACGGTGGAAAATGCGCTCCAGGATGAGCGGAGAAAACTCAGCGTCGCTGAAAAGAATGCGGAAACGGCCCGTAAAGAATGGGAACAAACAAGGCAGACGCTTGAAAAAGAGGAAAAAGAGAAATCTGGTTTGCGTGGGGTTCTGGATACAATCAGTCAATTCCTCGGTCTGGGTCAGGCAACGCCGCAACAAATCGCGGTAGACGCCCAACAAAAATACAAAGCAGTGCAGGATGCTTTAAGAGATGAACAGGCGAAAGCAAAGCAATTTGAAACCAACTACCAGGCTGAATTCAAAAAACGGAAAGAAATTGAGGAGAGCGAAAAATATATCCGTAAGGAATTGGAACAAGCGAAGGAAAATGTGGCTGCTTTTGCACAAGAGCTGAAAAAAGCTAAGAGCAAATTAGCAGAGGCTGAACTGAAACTCAGTGATGAGCGAAATAAACCACTAAACCAACTGCCCACTCCAACGCAAACACAACCGGACGCTACGGTCCAGACAGAGGCTTCTCAGAAAACATCACAAAAGATACTATCAAAACAATCCTCATCGGTTCCCAATGATTTCAACAATTATCTTGCCCAAACCGGAGAAATGGTTTCTTCCAAACAGTCATCCCAAGGTATAACAGTAGTCCTATCAGCAGATTTCGCTGAATATAAAGAAAATGTTGCAAAAGGAATAGAGTGCTTTGGCAAAGGGGAGAACAAATTTAAAGAAAATAAAATTGCCGAAGCGCTGGCAGATTATCAAAAGGCGCTTGATTTTTTCAACAAAGCCGGTGCCAATCAATCTGCCACGGTGACTGCCGGAAAAATTGAGATTTGTAACAAGAAACTTAATTCTGCCGCTACCATAGTTGAAAAGACTGCGAAACCATGAACGAACTATTGCTCATCTTAAAAAAAATCATTGCCGATCGTGGTGGCGAAGTACTGAAAAACAGCGCGAAATGCACGGCGCTTCTGAAAGATTACGCCAAGGGAGACTTCGGCGGTGAAATACGCCTTTTAGCACGGGCAATCGAAAAAGGCTTCCCGTCGGAATTACTGCGCTCACACGGTAATCTTGCGTTCTGTAAAAAACAGCTTTCACAGCGTCTGCAAAAAAATGACTTTATCATTCCCAAAGCTGCCGATGCCATAATCAACGTACTGGTGGACGCGCTCAATCTGGAAGCCATGCCGGTTTTGGATTTTGAAAGTGCCGCCGACAAGGAATGTCCTTCGTGCGGGTTCTGGATTCCTGATAATTGCCGGTTTTGCCCGCAATGCGGTGTTTCAATACTCGAACAGGAATTGCCCCCGTTCTTTGTCAAAGTGAATGCCGGATCTTTTACAATGGGAAGCATTGAAACAGGCAGCATCCACAATACCGCCGAAATTCCGCATACCGTAACACTGCGCGCTTTTTTTATGGCCCAATTCGAGGTAACGCAGAAAGAGTATCGAGCCATTATGGGTGAAAACCCAAGCCAGTTTCAGGGAGAAAATCTTCCAGTTGAAAACGTCAGTTGGTATGACGGGATAGAATATTGCAACAAACGGAGCGAGATCGAGCATCGTACTCCGGCATATACCATCAATAAAGAACTACAGGACCGTAACAACCGCAACCTTGCGGACCCGTTCAAATGGCATGTGGTCTGGAATCAGGCCGCCAATGGGTATCGTCTGCCCACTGAGGCTGAATGGGAATACACATGCCGGGCCGGAACCACAACGCCCTTCAACACCGGTGCTGAGATAAACGCTTCTCAGGCTCATTTTAATCAAACAAACACAAGGGATGTGGGGAGTTTCGCTCCAAACACATGGGGATTGTACGATATGCACGGCAATGTTCGTGAATGGTGTTGGGACTGGTTCGGGGACTACCCAAAGACCGACGCAGAAGACCCCACCGGCGCAGTATCCGGGGACTTCCGTATAACCCGCGGTGGTTGTTGGAACAAGCAGGGTGATTTCATGCGCAGTGCCCACCGGAACGGTAACGCGCCTCAGACACGTTCCAGTGCTATTGGACTTAGGCTGGCGCTTTCGTGTTGAAAATCAAAGGTATAATATGTTGGTAATAATCAGACATTCTGCCGAAGTACCGGAATTGTATGTATCTTACCTATGGCATTCTGCGTGACGGCGCACTTCCCTACCGGGAGCTAAAATAAAAAGATTAAAACAAACAGAGCTGGGGGTCATGAGGCCGGTTCTTGCGCTCCTCCTCTTGATACAGGGGAATCATGGTTTCCAGGGAGCTGAGGAAACGGCTTGGTTCATTGACGAGTTTCCTCCCTTGAAAATCCCGCTTCTGTGCCCAGGAAAGATACAAGCCCACCTTGGCGCGGGTCATGGCAACATAGAGGATCCTCCGTTCTTCCGCGATCCGTTCATCAAAGGCGGGACCACGTTTTTCCTCATATAACGTAAAGGGGAATAGTCCCTCTTCCAAGCCGGCCACAAAGACGTGATCGAATTCCAGCCCCTTGGCCGCGTGGATGGTCATGATCCGGATACCATCGCGGTTCAATTCCACGCCGCCCTGTTCGCCGCCAACTGCCAAGGCATCCAGAAACGTGGGAAGATCATCATACAACGCTGCAAGTCCGGCAAGCCCTTCGATGAGGACTTCCACTGGAACCCCTGCATCCCAGTTTACCCTTGCCCTCACCGGATTTTCCGGTGTTTTTACCGGGGGGCATTGTTCCCAGGCCCGCTTGACCGCCAGAGCGGGAGCCACCTCCAGGAGGCCCGCAGGACCACCCGCCCCAGGGCCGAGGGAATCCCGCAGAAACCTGAGCAGAGAACGGATCGGCTCCGCTTCCCACCAGGGCCGTTCTCCGGTCACCCGATAGGGGATGCCGTGGTCTCGAAGCGCCTTGGTGATGGGCGGCGCCAGGGCGGTGGTACGGAGCAGTATGGCGCATCCATCCAAGCCGCTGAGGACCTGTTCCGGCGAGAGGTTGTCCCCGGCATTACTATCGACCACGTTACTGTCAAAGGCAAAAAAGGTAGTCCCTCCGATAAGCCGGGCAATGCGCCGGGCAATACCTTCGGCTTCGGATTTGTCGGTGGGGAATTCTGAACGGTAGAGGCTCACCCCGGTGTTGGTTCCCCTCAGGCTGGTATCCATGAGCCGCCCTGCTGCATCAAGGATCGGCGTGGCGCAGCGGAAACTTTGGGTCAGATTAAAGGTCTCCGCTTCAGGATAATCCTTCAAAAACCGGTCGATGAAGCCTTTGTCCGAACCACGAAACCCGTAAATGGCCTGATTAGGGTCCCCGATGACCCATAGTTTCTGCCCGGCGGGAAGGTCTGCACCGGCTTCTCTATTGGGCGCTAACAGACGGATCAGGACGTACTGGGCAAAATTGATATCCTGATATTCATCCACAAAGATGAAGCGAAACCGTTCCTGGTAATGGGAGCGCAGCGACGGATCACCGGCCAGAAGCCGCAGGGTTTCGGCCACGAGATCATCAAAATCCAGGGATGCCGATGCACGGAGCCGGTCATGGTACAACCTGTAGAGCCGCTCCGCTTCGGGCGTCGCTTCGCGGATACCGAACTCCTCGGCTAAACAAGGCAATGCCGCTATCACTGCTTCGCCGGTTCGACTGCCGAGCTTCGGCCTGGTTTCCCCAGGCAACAGGAGAAAGCGTTTCCGCCCTTCGATGTAGGTTCCCAGCCCTTGGGCCTTGATTCTTCCCCTGGCCCCGGTACATAGTTCCTGCAAGAGGGCGGTCCGCTCTTCATCACCGGTAATAGTGAAATCCCTGGGTACAGGGTGTACCTCACCATTCTCCGGTTTCACTGCATGTTCCCTGAGTATGGATGCACAAAGGGAATGGAAGGTGGCAGTAGTGATACAGGTGGTGGAACCAGCCTCTTTGTTACCGATGGTTTTGGTAATCCGCGACCGCAGTTCCAGCGCGGCCTTAACGGTAAAACTCAAGGCGAGTATGTCGCCGCTTTTCTGAGGGTTTTGCATGAGCCGGGCAATGCGGGCAGCCAGGGTCGCGGTCTTGCCGGTGCCAGGACCTGCAATGATGAGGGCGTATCGTCCCTCATACAAGACCGCCTGCTCTTGTTCAGGGGTCCCCTTGGGTTGTTTGGATTCTATCTGGCCGGATTCCGGTTTTTTGTTTTTTTTGCCCTGCCGGGCTTGAACGGTTGTATCCGGCTTTGCAGGCTCTTCTTCGCGCTGCAGCGGCTCAGGTTTTGGAGGATGTTCTGCTGAAGCAGCTCTGGGAACAGCCTCTGGAACTTCGTCGAAGAACCCTGCTTCTTTTTTGCCCCCCATTGAGAAGACCCGGATAACCCCGTATTCACCATCATAACCTGCACGGATGAACACCTGACCCTGGCGCATCCGTCCAACTGCGGCGGACAAAAGCTCCCCGTGCAGACCAGGAGTGTGCAGCTTTTCAAGCTCCCCCAGAGGAGTCTCCATGAGGAGAGATAGTTCACTCCCTGTTTTTGTGATGAGGGAGCCGTAGACGGCGTCTACTTTTTTTGAACCGCTCCCCGTTTCAAGGAGTTCGCCGAGCAGTTCTTTCAGGGGAATCAGGGATCGGTAGGGCCTGCGGTTGGTCCCCTCATACCCTTGAGGACAGGGCGCCGCTTCATCCACCGGGCAATCCGCGAGTTCCATCACCCGGCCCATGACGCCCCTCGTGAGGGGTTTATGACAGACCGGGCATAGGCCGCCGGAATCAGCAGCTTCTTCCGGGCCTATGTAGACGCCGCATTTCCGGTGACCATCATAATGATATTTCCCCTCTTGGGGGAAGAATTCGATGGTTTCGATGATACCGGCGTCTTTGCCAGCCGTGTTTCCCCTTGGTGCGGCCAGTGCCGCAGCCAGAGACGGGTAGGACATATCCATTTCAAATATCGTCCCTTCTCGTCCCAGCTTATCCGGCGAATGGGCATCGGAATTGGAGATGATCGAAAAACGGTCCAGCGCTGAAACAGCCCAATTCATAGGTGGATTGGAGGAAAGTCCTGTCTCAATCGCCGATATATGGGGGGCAAGATCGCCGTAACACGCTTCGATAGAATCAAACCCCGATTTAGCCCCTAACACTGAAAACCAGGGGGTCCAGATATGGGCAGGAACAAGGATAGCCCGTTCATCAGTATCCAAGAGCAG